>NZ_QUHH01000001.1:0-361306 GCF_003479515.1 Parabacteroides sp. AF14-59
AAAACTTTTCCCAGCATTCTGTTTCAGAGGATATGGATTTCCCAACACCTGAATTAGAAGTAATTATGACTTTAATTTTCTCATAATAAGCTTGTTATTGATCCCGTATGTGAAAATATCGTATTTTTGCACTTCATAAATACTTCACAATACTATATGAATACAAGAATATCTTATAAATTTGTTCTGAAAGCAGAGGCTAATAGCAGAGGATTATATCCGGTCTATATGAGAGCTTTTCTCCATGGGAAGAAAATAGAAATCGCCACTTCGATAACTATAGTGGAAGGAGATTGGTCGGAAACCAAGCAACGTGTGAAACGGCGCAATAAGCTCAACGAGAAGCATAATATGATTCTTGAAGCTTTCGAAAAGAAAGCCTTAAAATGCATTTTGGATAACTTTGTATACGAAGAAACTCCTTTGACTTTAAGGCAATTTAAAGATTATATGCTGTCTATTGGACAAACCGAAAACAGTTTCACCGATTATATTCTCAATTATCTGAATGAAAATAAATCACGTTTGCGGTCTGAATCGTGGTGGAGCTATAAATCTCAAATCACTAAACTGCTGAAATTCAGAAAACACATCAGCTTTGCAGATCTAACAGAAAAGTTCATCAATGAATACCAACATTACATGCTGTACACTCTTCATAATAACGAAAATACAGTGAGCAAAAGCCTACGCTCTTTACGAACCTTTATAAATATAGCCATGCGGTACGGTCTTATTAAAACTAACCCATTCAAATATATTACCATTAAGAAAGTAGATGGGAAACGGGATTTTCTTTCAGCAGAAGAGTTGAGCAAATTGTCCGATGCCTATATCTCAAATAAAATAATAGACGAGCAAGAAAAAGAAGTACTTCAATATTTTTTGTTTTCTTGCTATACCGGGTTGCGCTACTCTGACTTAAAAATGTTAAAAACATCATCAATAAAGAATAATATCCTACACATAAATATGCATAAAACAAACTGTCTGGTCAGTATTCCGCTATCTCAAAAGGCATTACAACTTCTACCGAATAAAATAAATTCAGAATCCGATTATGTTTTTCGAGTTTATTGCAACAAGGTGACCAACCGAGTTCTAAAACAAGTAGGTAAACGTTACGGAATCCCTAAAAAGTTGACATGTCATGTCGCAAGACATACTTTTGCCACAGTTTCTATCATTCTTGGTATACCTATAGAAGTTGTAAGTAAACTATTAGGACACGCAAGTCTTAAAACGACTCAGATATATGCTAAGATCGTAGATAGTGTGAAAGAACGGGAAATGGAGAAATGGGATAAATTATAAGTTCAAAGAATGATGAATGAGTTAAAAAAATGCAAATTTGCAAGATTGATTAATAATCCTAATAAAAAGAGACATGGCTGGCCATACACTCAAATTAATGATTTATACAATTGTCTTAAGAGATGGAGAAAAGAAAGACTCAAATTTCAAGAAGCTCCATCAAGCTATTTATGAAAGCACAGAAAAGGAGAAGGCTAAATTGTTTGACATATACAAAGATAGGTTCTTAAAATCTTTTAAGGAGAAATTTGTTTTGTCAATAACAACACAAAAGGCATTGCAATAAAGTCTATAAACTGTATTCCTGAAATAAATATCATTGACGGAATGATGATAGGGGACTTACTGGCATTGAGCAAGAAGTTTATAAGACCTCAAGCTCTCGAGATAAAGAAGATACAATTACAGAGGATGAAATTACTGTACAGCCTTACTACTTTAAGATTTGGATGCCATATAATAGTAATTTAGGGGTTATAATGATTCAGAGTTATACAGAAGTAGGAGTGGTATCCCTCGTTGTAAATAAGCTTAGAGGCTTTGTCAGGAGCTATAGTTCATTTATTTCGACAGACCGTTTTGTCCATGAAAAATAGAAGAAAGACTTAAAATAAATATAGATAACTTGGATATATTACTAACGATTATACTTAGCGATGAATTCAAAGAACCAAGACAAGAATATCCGATTGTTGTAAAATGCAGATTCATATAAACACATTTTGTTGAGAAGAAAAAAAGAAATATAATATAAAATTCAGGATATGGAATAAAATTAAATTTAGTGAAATAAGAAAAAAATGCAAAAGTTTTTTTGAAATGTTAAAGATTTCAATAGGGATAAAAATAATAATCATATAAATAGTATTTATACGTATTTCTTTGCCACTACTACTGTTTGAATACGCTCTTTTTTTCTTTTTTAAGGGTAGACGGTTATAGAATATAGATGACAAATACACATAATTATCTGCGCTTTACGTCTGTTTGCTAATTATTACCTTTTCCGTTCATACTTTCGCAACGAACATCTGCCTTACACAAGGTGTTCCGATATAGATACTTAGCCAAATGATGGGGCATACTAATATCAAGACAGTACAAATTTAGGCAGAGGTCACTAAAACGAAAATTAATGAGGATATGACAAATTTAACAGAACGGATTGAGGGAATATACCTTTGTGCCAGAGAAAAAAGTCAACTAAGTTTATTCCATTGGAAAATAAGATATTAGATTCTCTGTTGATATTGCGAAGTTCTCACCATCTATGGAGTAAAAAACTAACTTCTTGGCAAATGCACAACTTTTAGTATTGGCGTACTCTATGCAAATATTATTAAAATCGTATTTCTAGGCTACTTCTATCAGAAATCAGATAAAGCGAGTTCCGTATCCTATCTGTTCTTTACTAAAACTAAATCGGGCAATAATCAGGCAATCAGGTGGAAATTGACTTTTAATTTTCTGATAAACAGATGCAAATCTACTCGGCTGTTTCTTTGGGTGTCGATAATATTATTCACAGTCAGGTAGACAAGCGATTTGCAATACTTAAAACACTCCATCAGGTAACAGTCTATATCGGTTCTTCGTAATCAATTATCGTCTTATTCCTCTCTGCTTTTTCTTTTTGCGTTTTTGAACTGGTAATTCCTCTGCTAGTGTTACATCGTAGTTGTTGTTATCATCTAATGAAAAGATTGATAAGAGAGAATCACCGCCACTATTATTTTGCTGATTGTTAGAGTATTTATTGTCTTGTTTGCTATCAAGATTGCAAGATATATTGTTTTCTTTTTCACAGGATTGAAATCTCTCTTTTTTCTTTTCGCCAGTAAAGTTTTGATTCTGTATTTCAAGTTGTTCGGAGATAGAACTGTTCTTCATCGTATTGTAGTAATCAAATGATTCTGTTTGCTGACGATTGTAGTTGAATAGTTTATCAAAGCCCTGTTCCGCTTGTTTGAATAGGTTCACACGGTCAAAACCTCCTGTGACAGTGCCTTTCTTAGTATTCTTATGGTTGGTAAGCGGTGACAGTTTCTTTTTATTGACTTGATCTTTACGACTTACAATCAAATGACAGTGCATATTCAGCTTATTATCGGAACGACTACGGTTAAAATGAATCTTCCCATAGAACTTTATATCTGCTTCGGATAGTCCTTTATTGAAGTTATTGGCATATTCAGAAATAAACACCTCACGGATATAGCGTTTCATTGCTTCGGCTTGTTCTTGTTCTGTGTTACCCATTACTCGAAGTTCGCTTTCCGATGGGCTGACGTGGATAGCAAAAAACTTTGCATCTGTTTTCAGCAATTGCCCGATATTGGTGTCTATATCCTTAATAACTTTTGATTTGTAGATATTATCGTCTGTCAGGTTGAAAAATCCTTCGGTATAGATACCCTTTTCCATCCGTTCTAAATCTTCATGTTCCATGTAATTGGCTAACTGTCGGGAACTTTCTGCATTATTATATGCACCGTTAGATGGTGGAGCAAAGTCTATGTGCATCAGCTTATGTATTTATCAGGTTTGTAATTTCTGTTTTCAGATTCTCCTTCCTTTTACTATCCATCACACCACAAGCAGAAAGTTCCGAATAGAGTTGTATCAAGTGAAGCAACTTCTTATTATCCCGTTGGTGTATTTGGTATAGTGCATTTATCTGTTTGGATTGGTTGTTTATTACATCGGCATGATTACAGAACTGTTCACTTAACTTTTTGAGTACGGCTGTGTGTTTCTCTTGGCTGGCTTCCAGTTGAGAGAGAATAAGAGTTTCCAAAGTTTTACCGATTGCATCGAAACGTAAAGCGATTGAATTTGTAACCCGTATCATGGGATTCAGTTGTTCTTCCTCATAGTGGCGGATGAAACGGATAATATCATCCTGCCTCTTATTTATTTTCGCCAGTTCCGATTTTACGGATTCAGGTGCTTCGGATGGGTTGATATGTGCCCTGTCTATATATCCGAACGCCAGTTTTACAACTTCACTCTTTTTCAGTGAATAGCGTTTGCATATTTTCTCTACCAAAGCTGCCGTTTCCTTGTCTATGGAAATGGTAGTAAATATCGTTTTTCTACTGCTGTTTGGCATGGTAATTACTTTTTTATAGAAATATAAATAGATAAATGCCTGATAATAAGTATTGAAAGGAAAATGCTTATTATAGGTGTTATTACAGCGTGTTCTTGTAACACGCTAAAGCCGAAGGCTTTGCCTCGCAGAGCAAGAGGGAAGAACAGGACTTGTCCAGTTCCCTCTTGCTCAATTTAGCGAAACGTGCGAAGCCGGAAGGCGTAGCTGTTTCTGCTAAATTGGGGTGGTAACATAGAGAAATAGCCTAAACATAGGCTTCTTTCCTCTGCTACCTTTTGCTTTCAAGGCTTATTCTCTAATTGATTAGCTTTTTCAAACTGTTTGTAGGTTTGAGAGTCGGCACGTTCACGAACAAAAGCCCGAATATCATTCGCTCGATAGTAGGTTTTCTTTCCGATGGTAAAGTAGGGTAGTTGTCCGCTTACCCTGTAACGTTGAAGCGTTCGGAAAGATACTTTCAACAGAAAGGCTAAATCCTGATTGTCGAGTATCTTTTCATTATCATCCAGTACCTTATCGGTGTTTATAAGAGATTTTAGGTCTTGCCCTATTTCAGTCAGTTTCTTGGATAACTTCTCCATCCATTTTTCAAAGTCTTCGTTGTCTATATACATTTTGCTTCATTTTTAAGTTAAACATTAAGATTTCCAATCGATTGATAAAGCAAAGTTCAGCAAACGGGCGCAAATAAATTAGGGGAGTAGATCATCTATTCCCCTATAAATTATTGATAAGCTACTGATTTACAAATACCCTCTATTTTTACTTTCGATCTTGATAGCGATTATTAATTCATTTAGAAACTCTGTCAGTTTTGTGGCTTTACGCTTAAAAACATCATCCCTTTTCTTGTATATGTCTGCAAATTTAAAGTTCATTCCTTTCTCAAATACCCGTGCCAGTTCTGAAAAATTCACAGGATTTCCAATCTTGTTTTTTACGGAGTGTGAATAAAATAAACCGCATATCAATTCCATTATATCAATCATATCAACATCATTAGCTAAATACACATCAGGGTCAAAACTATTTTCTGTGTTTATCGGAAATAAATCAGGGTTATCCAAGCGGAATTGTATCACCTTAAAAGTTGAATCTAATATACTTAATACCTTAATTATTAACAACCGGATTTCAAGTGAAGATTTATCATCCTCAACCTTTAGACGCATATTCAATTCTTTTACCTCTGCTACTGTGTAATTTATAGCAAAGCATAATAATATAATATTCTGTTCTTCCTGACAAAACAAAAGGAGTTGCCGTACAAAATCATCATAAGCCATTGATAATTCTATACGGTCAATCTCATTGCCATTAACAGAGCAAGAGAGTAGTTTGAATAACTTTGTTTCTAAGAAACGTTTCACTTATACTTTAAATGGCTAGGTTACATATAATCAAACATTTCACTTTTCTGCAACTATGAAAATTTCACTGCTTGATGTGAAATTGTTCTTACCGAGTAAATCTCTATAAATTGTTATTTTGCGGAATCCGACCTTTTCTAATATGTCTGTTATTTCTTTCTCTGAATAATATCTTTCCCAAATAATAAAATGTTTGATTGTTCCTTCGAGTACCAAGTTGTGTTGATATGCAAATACTTTGTTCTTAGGATAATGGAATGTTTGACTCAAAAGCAGATATTCATTTTCATCCCAGAAACCACCGTGAGGTGCATATTCCCAATTTTTATTTTCCTGTCTGTCACTAATTATCCTTTCCGAGAAAACATCAAAAATAAAAGTTCCGCCATTAGTAAGAGAGTAATATATATTATCTAGTAATCGATCACGGTCACTATCGGAATGAGTTCCCATATCACAATAGATCATGGTTATAGTATCGTACTTGCCATTGGGATAATCATTAATGTAGTCATTCAGAATGTATTTTATTCCATTCCGTTTTCTTTTAGCATACTCTATTGAAGACTTATTAAAGTCAATACCTGTTACAATATAATTTGCATCTGCAAAAAGTGACGTATATAATCCCGGTCCACATCCCAAATCAAGTAAACGACTTTTAGGTTTTGAATGTTTAAGAACAAAATTCACTATCTTTAAAACAGATTCTTGCCTTCGGCTAGCTTCATCAGACTGAAAATCGAGATGTTTTTTTAATATTTGCTGCTGAATATAAGGATCAGTCCAAATATTATGATTGGACTTTTCAAATAGAACTGGTTTTTTGTTGATGATTCTCATTTGTATTTTGAATATTTGTTATTATAAAAATCCCATAATAGGATAAGAAATACAACTATCCGTTACAAACATAGAAATTTACGCACCTTTTTCGGGCTAAAAATAATATTGCTAAAATGTTAGGAAATGATACGCAAACAAGTAACAGAAAGGTTTTCTGCTACAACAAAAAGTTTGTATGGATAGAATATCCGCGTATCTACATATAGAGTGTATTGGTTCAGTGTGCTAAAATAGCGATTTCTATTTAAATAGCGATATATTTTAATGTTTTTCTAAAAACAAATTTGATAGGCAACTCTTTTTCACGAGTTCGATAAAATATTCTATGAATGAAAGAGAGTTATTTGCAGCAACGGAAAAACATAACGGGCTAGGGTAGTTCATACGTTCTTTATCCATTCTCTATTTAGACTTTCTGTTTTGCAAAACTCTAACAGTCAGAAATATACTCCAATATGTTATACTTGTCGCAAATAACTCAATAGTTTATTGAATAGTGCTTTCAGCTAGTTCATGAATTTCTTTCATATGCAGGTGTAAATGATCTAAATAACCCTCTATCATTTCTTTTAGTGTAACCTTAGTTCCTTCAAAATCACACCAGTAATTATCTAATTTCGTTACATCTACGGAATGAATAACGTGCATGATATGTAAATTATAAAACTTCCATAATTGGATTAAGTTAACCCAATCTGCATTTTGATAATCTTGCAGAGCTATCCACAGGTCATTATCCTGACGATAATCAGGGAAAAAAAGCAGGTCTTTGCTGTATTGCAGGCGCACCATTCGTTGATGATTGTTGGATGCCGAATCAATCAAATGACCGAGTATCTGCTTGATGGTACGATTCTGCCTGTTTTTTGTTTGTGTTATCACTTCTACAGGCAAGTCGTTTAACAACCTCTCTTCCGTTTCAATAACCTTTGCAATTCCATCGGTTATATAGTTAAAATTAGTTTTTTGCATCATGTTTCAGTTTTAAATTCTTCTGCAAAAATAAGGCTTTTGCCTATCGTTCAATTGTAAAAAACTGACTTTATCCAAAGCGAAGCTATGCAAAACGATTGGATTTGATAACGTTAAGCCTACAATCTTCGGAAAAGAATGTAGAATACGGAGAGCGGGAAGATAAATATTGAGTTGGTGAACAACCTGAAAACTCCTTAAAGTCCTTTACCAAGTGAGAGGGATCATAAAAGCCACAGGAATAAGTCAGATCTGCAATCTCTAATTTTGGATTATTCTGTAATAGATACAGAACTCGCTGAAAACGGACTACTCTGTAATATTCTTTAGGGCTCATCCCTACATGGTTGGTGAATATTCTTTTAAACTGCCTATATCCTAAACAAGCACTTTCAGCAAGATTATTCACCTCTATTTGCGGTTGATTGATTATTTGGCTGATAGAATTCTGTACCCTTTTGTGATTGTAATCTATATCAATCAGCCGCTTCATGAGAAAAAGTTCGATAAACTGAATACAAGACTGAACGTTTTTTTCGCTGGAAATGGAATTTTTAAGATGGTTTAATTCTATATCCTCTAAATCTTCAATGTCTATGTAACGGTTATATAAGTCACTCATAGGGCATTGTATAAAGGGGTTTAAGCCTAAAGGATGAAATATAATAGCAATCATATCAATATTACCCGCAGAAACCAAACTTCCGTAAGCGGAAAATTGTCCCCGAATAAAATTCTTTGGTTGTAAGCCTTTTGCTTGGATGTTCAAATTGTCACCTCGATGAAAAACAAGATGTACACAGCCAGATGGAATAGTTTGAATCATTACTGGTTCTATTTCATCGGTCTTTAGCACCCAATAATATTTAATATATTGGGAAAGCGATAGTGACGGATATAGAATTTCACTTTCTCTCATTTCACATCTATGTTGTATGCTGAATATCTTGCCGTAAATATAATGTTTATTCTCCGCATTACAATAATGTAACCAATTAAAACAGGCTATAGACTATGATGTAAGCTCATAACTAGTTTTTTGCTTTCTTTTATCTGTTTTTATTAAGTGGTTCTGATAGTGAGTTTACTATTTTAACTTCCGCAGATTCTTATATATACATTTAGGTAGTTAGACATTAGTAGCTTTATGCTACCACTTCCAGACAGTTTGGAAAACGGCTCTTGATTCTTCTTTCATTTGCTGGTGAAATAGAATCAACACGTTTTATAAACCATTAAAATTAAAAGAGCATGGAAGTAGTAACCATCGAAAAGAGAACATTCTCGTATGTCTGCGAGAGGTTCACGGAGTTTGCCAAACGGATAGAGAGTTTGTGCAGCACTCATACTCAAAAAGTAGAAAACTGGCTGGATAGTCAGGAAGTATGTCTGTTGTTAGGCTTTAGCAAGCGAACGCTGCAATATTACCGAAGTAGCGGACGGCTGGCTTATTCTCAAATAGGGAGCAAGATTTATTATAAGTCTTCCGATATTGAAAGAATTATTGCAGATAGCGAAACACAGAGTCAATCACCCAAACAAATCATGCCTTATGAAAAGAACTAAAGAAGATTATCCGTCCTTCAACCTGTTCTCCATTGTTGGCACATGGGAAAGCGTTAATCTGAATCCTACGGTTATCATCTACCGGAACGACAAAGATTACCTTCTCTCTATTATATATGTATCGGAAACCACCAAACAGGCTTCACTCGCCACTTATGAAATACAGAAAGAAGGTAGCCTGTATTTTATTGCTCCTGTTCCTAAACGAATTTACATAGATTATGATCCAGTGAAAGATATACTTAATTTTTCATCATTGGGTGATTATCTGCGTAACTAATCAATCAACCAGCTAATCATACAACTAATTAGCTATCAATCTTGAAATCAATATTTCAATAAAACAATCTTTCAATCATGGAATTAATAAATAAAGATACACCGCAAGTCAAAGAGTTTATTTCTTCGCTTGACTCAATGCTGAATGGCATTGAGACTATCGTAAAGCACTATAAACCCCACCTGAACGGAGAACGTTTTCTTTCCAATCATGAGGTTTCTAAAAAACTAAATGTCAGTTTACGAACTCTGCAAGAATGGCGAGATACGGGATTAATACCCTTCATTCAGATAAAGGGTAAAATCATCTATCGGCAAAGTGAAATTGATAAACTGCTTCAAAAGCACTATTTTGAAAGCTGGAAGGAATAACTAACTAAAGAGTATGATTTCCACTATCTTTAAAAGAAATCTCTTTTATTGAGGTGGAAATTATACCTTTGCATCCCAAACATTTGTAATTATGAAGTTTGTAATAGAATCCGGCACGCCTGCCGATATTGACGAGTTAGAAAAGCTATATGATGATTTGAATGATTATCTGGCAGCTACCACCAATTATCCCGGATGGATAAAAGGCATTTATCCTGTTCGTGAATGTGCAGTCGATGGAATACAGAATAATACTCTTTACGTTGTCAGGTATGACGAAAAAATTGTCGGTTCTATTATCTTAGACCACCAGCCAGAAGAAGCCTATAATAATGCAAGGTGGAAGGTCGATACAGACTACAGCCATATTTTTGTAATACGTACTTTTGTTGTGCATCCTTCATTCCTGAAAATGGGTATTGGTCGGGCTTTAATGGATTACTCATTTGAATTGGCTTTACAATCAGACATTAAATCTATCCGCTTAGATGCTTACGAGAATAATCTTCCGGCAATCTCTCTATATGAGAAATGTGGTTTTGAATATATTGATACCGTAGACTTAGGACTCGGTAACTATGGGCTGGATTGGTTTAAACTGTACGAGAAAGTCATTTGAGGTATATCCTAACAAAAAAAGTACTTGCTCTGCTACCCTCGAAAACATTGTTTTTCGGAATTTAATTTGAATCATTGACTTTTCCAGTGAAGTATTTAGTCTGTGCAAGTCTTTTTCTAAAAATACGCTCGGAATGTAATGGAGAGGAAGATTTTTAGAAAAACCCGTAGGGCTTGGACTTGAACAGGCTAAATACGGAACTTACCTTTGTCAATGCTTCATATTGAGTTCTGGAAAACTTACTTTAAAAGAAAAGGATTGAGAAAATGAAATTCATTCTTCCCAATTTTTTTTCTATATTGGTTACTACATTATTTATATAGCCAATTCCGATAAACAGCTATTTACTTTCTGCATATCCTTTAGAATATTCTGATCCAGTACCCGTGCATAGTGTTTTGTTACGCTGGTATCTGTATGACCTAACATCTTAGCTACATTCTCCATACTTACGCCATTCGCTAGGCAAATGCTTGTGGCATAGCTGTGTCTAGCGGTGTGTGTGCTCAAATTCTTATGAATTCCGCACACATCCGCAATTTCTTTGAGGTAGCTATTCATGCGCTGATTACATAATACAGGTAATAGTTTTCCGGTACATTCTGCCACATCCTTATATTTGTCAAGTATAGAAGCTGCCACAGGCAACACAGGAATATTACACATGATTTTTGTCTTTTGGCGGTTCTTTCTTATCCAAAGTTCCCCTTTATTGTCCCTTACCAAATGTTCAGGCGATAAGTCTTTCACATCACTGAACGCCAAGCCAGTAAAAATGCAAAAGACAAAAATATCCCGTACCTGCTCTACTCGCTTAATGGTGAACTCTTTAGCGAGAATAATTTTAATCTCATCCATTGTGAGAAATTCAGGATCAGTCTCTTCCAACTTAAAGCGATAGTAAGCAAATGGATCTTTCTTAATCCAGTCGTTTTCCAAGGCAATGCGGATAATCTTCTTCAAGTTCTTCAATCGGGTGATAGCAGAGTTCTGCGCACAACCTTTTTCAATCTTCAAGAAAGCGTCAAACTTAGAAATGAAGTTCGCTTCTAAATTATTCAAGGCAATATCTGAAAGCTGATATTCCTTCTTGATAAATTCTTCCAAATATCGGGTAGTGGTTTCATACCGTTGAACGGTCTTGCTTACAAAGTCTTTGCCAATCAACTTACGACTTTGTTCGTTATGCTCTCTGAATACCTGCAATAGCGTTTTGTTATCTTCGTCTACACCGTAAAACAACTTTCTCACCAGATCGACATTGATAACTTTGTCGGAAGTTTCCAGTTCCCTATAAATTTGGTGTATGCGTGAACGTGTGATTTCCAAGTAGTGGTTCAGTTCCACCGACATACGGTCTTTACCTTTTGAGTTTTCTTTTGCCTGATTCCATAAGTTCACAGGGCAGCTTCTTTTGATAGAAATATCTACCATACAGCCATTTACAGTGATTCTCATGCACACGGGTGCTTCTCCGTTCTTTAATAATTTGCCTTTCTTGATGAAGTACAAAACCGAAAATGATTTTCTAGCCATTTTTACATCGTTTTTAGAGTTACAAAACTATGTATTCTCTTCCAAAGTAGTGCTACGCAAAATACTATGAATCAGTGAGAAATATGCAAATTCGTGGGACTTTTTTCGATTAAGTTTTAGTCCCACGATTTATCCACCGATAATATGCTTGAAACGGCTATTTTCTGCCACCTGCTAGAAAAAAGAAATCCCCGATAATGCTTGATTATCAGGGATTTGCTTGATTTTTCTTTTGTTTTCAGTGATCCGCCTGGGGTTCGAACCCAGGACCCCATCCTTAAAAGGGATGTGCTCTACCTGCTGAGCTAGCGAATCATCCTGTGCGTTACTTCTGTAATGCGGGTGCAAAGATAGAGGGTTGTTTTATATTATGCAAATATTCCAATAACTTTTTTACATAAATTTCTACCAAAAGTTCAGAACACACTGGCTTACTGCACATAACAGATACAATATTTTCACTCCGTCTTTTGGCACCACTCCAGATGTTTACCATTTGCAAAAGCCTGACACCCTTTATCTGCCCTTCCGGCCAACCCAACAAAAAGCAGGAAACAGCCGAATCACGTCATTATGTGACTGCATCAGCAGATACAAAAGAAAGATCATCGGGTATATAAGATATTATTTTCGAATCTGAAGATATTTCCGTAAGTTTGTCCTGGAAAAAAATTAATAAACATACTTTAATTAATATGGCAGACGATAAGAAAATTATTTTCTCGATGGTTGGCGTGAGTAAGACTTTCCCGCCCCAGAAACAAGTATTGAAGAATATTTATCTGTCTTTCTTCTATGGAGCCAAGATCGGTATTATCGGTTTGAACGGTTCCGGTAAGTCAACCTTGCTGAAAATCATCGCAGGCATTGAAAAAGAATACCAGGGAGAAGTGGTGTTTTCGCCCGGCTATTCGGTAGGTTACCTGGAACAGGACCCGAAACTGGAAGCTGGCAAGACTGTGAAAGAGATCGTACAGGAAGGTGTACAGGATATTGTAGACACATTAAAAGAATACGAAGAAGTAAACGAAAAATTCGGTGATCCGGAAGTGCTGGATGATCCCGACAAGATGGATGCACTGATCACCCGTCAGGCAGAATTGCAGGACAAGATCGACGCAACCGATGCCTGGAACCTCGACAGCCGCCTGGAACGTGCGATGGATGCCCTGCGCTGCCCGCCCGAAGACCAGATAGTCGATACGCTGTCAGGAGGTGAACGCCGCCGTGTTGCCCTGTGTCGCCTGTTGCTTCAGCAGCCGGATGTGTTGCTGCTCGATGAGCCGACCAACCACCTGGATGCCGAGTCGATCGACTGGCTGGAACAACACCTGCAGCAATATGCGGGTACGGTGATCTGTATCACGCACGACCGTTACTTCCTCGACCATGTGGCTGGCTGGATTCTGGAACTCGACCGTGGCGAAGGTATTCCCTGGAAAGGCAATTACTCTTCCTGGCTGGATCAGAAGACGAAGAAGATGGCTATGGAAGAAAAGCAGGTCAGCAAACGCCGCAAGACACTGGAGCGTGAGCTGGAATGGATCAACATGGCTCCTAAAGCCCGTCAGGCCAAAGGTAAGGCTCGTCTGAACTCATACGAAGCGTTGCTGAACGAGGACCAGAAAGAACGCGAAGCCAAGCTGGAAATCTTTATCCCGAACGGTCCGCGTCTGGGTAATAAGGTGATCGAGGCACAGCATGTAGCGAAGGCATTCGGTGAGAAACTGTTGTTCGACGACCTCAACTTCATGCTTCCTCCGAACGGTATCGTCGGTGTGATCGGTCCGAACGGTGCCGGTAAGACAACGCTGTTCAAGATGATTATGGGCATGGAAAGCATCGACAAAGGTACATTCGAAGTGGGTGAAACCGTGAAAGTAGGTTATGCCGACCAGACACATAAAGATATCGATCCGAAAAAGACCGTTTTCCAGGTTGTTTCCGGAGGACAGGAATTTATTCGCGTAGGTGGAAAAGAGATCAACTCGCGTGCTTACTTGTCACGGTTCAATTTTGCAGGTGCCGATCAGGAAAAACTTTGCGGTGTCCTGTCAGGTGGAGAACGCAACCGCCTGCATCTCGCCATTACGCTGAAGGCTGAAGCCAACGTGCTGCTGCTGGACGAACCGACCAACGATATCGACGTGAACACGCTGCGTGCACTGGAAGAAGGTTTGGAAAACTTCGCCGGTTGTGCCGTTGTCGTTTCTCACGACCGTTGGTTCCTCGACCGTATCTGTACGCATATCTTGTCGTTCGAAGGCGATTCGAATGTGGTCTTCTATGAAGGAACGTATTCCGAATATGAAGAATACAAGCGCAAACAGGGCGGAGATACAGAGCCTAAGCGCGTACGTTACCGTAAACTTATTGTTGATTAATTACCATATAATTCATTTAGAACCATGAAAAAAAGAATGCTCTGCATGGCGGCTATCGCTGCTGCTTTCCTCTGTTTCGGAAGCGATGCAAACGCACAGAAAACAATCAAGTTGTTCAACGGGAAAGACCTTTCCAACTGGAACTTTGTCGTCGACAAAAATTCCGTTCCGGCTGAACAGGTCTATTCCGTAGGCGACGGTGTGATCAAGATCAAAGGACAGCCTTTCGGTTACATGTACACGAAAGAGAAATACGACAACTATAAGTTGCATGTGGAATGGCGTTGGCCGAATGGTGACCAGGGTGCGAACAGCGGTATTTTCCTGTTGATCGCCGACCCGAAGAATCCGTTCCCGAACGGCATCGAATGTAACCTGATGTTAGGCAGCGCCGGCGATTTCGTCCTGTTGGGCGGTTCCGACCTGGCACAGTATCAAGGCAAGCCCGGCGAACCTCGTCCTGGTTTCCCGGTAGTGAAAAAGAACGCTCCCAGCAGCGAGAAGCCTGCCGGAGAGTGGAACGAAGCCAACATCTACGTGAAAGACGGTAAGATCAACGTCTACATCAACGGCGTTTACCAAAACACGGGATGGAACAAGCAGAAAGACGGTTACATCGGCTTGCAGAGCGAAGGGAAAGAAGTGGAGTTCCGTAATGTGACGCTCACTCCCTGGTAATTTATGGAATACATCATCAGACAAGAGACGGAGCAAGATCACCCGGCTATCTACGACCTGATCCGGACGGCCTTCGAAACGGCGAAAGTCAGTGACGGGGATGAACAGGATTTCGCTGTCAATCTAAGGAATAACAGTAAATTATACATTCCCGAACTGGCGCTGGTAGCTGAAGAAGGTGGCAAGCTGATCGGTCATATCATGTTGACCAATACGTATATCACCCAACCGGACGGCAACCGGTTCGATGTCCTCTTGGTTGCTCCGCTTTCGGTCGCCCTGGAATATCGAAGCAAGGGTATCGGCGGCGCACTTATGCGGGAAGGTCTGAAACTCGGCAAAGAGATGGGATATAAGGCGGCATTCCTGTGCGGCGATCCGAATTACTATCACCGGCTCGGCTTTAAGTCGATCGCTGATTTCGGACTGACACACAAGAGCATTCCGGCGGAATATGTCATGGGATACGAGTTAGTCCCCGGCAGCCTGAAAGGGATTACAGGGGAAGTGCGGGTTGAATAAACAATTCCGAATCAGTCTGAAAAAATAACCGGCGGATCTTAGAGTTTAAGATCCGCCGGTCAATAAAAGTAAAGTTGGTTTCTCAACGTAGAACTACGACCAAAGTCTCACCAACAGTCCAGCCAAAACCACCCGTAAAGATTGTCTTCGATAAGCTCTCCACGTTTGAAGTTATCGATCAACTCCACAAATCTAACGTAACAATTTAGCTTCTTCATTGTTGTATCTAAGTCAACAATAAAAACGAACGCCAACATGAGACTGTACAGATCATTATATCTTCTTCTGCTACTATTAGTTATGCATATAACGGGGCAGGCGCAATTACAAAAGGCTATCAAGGATATTTTTTCGGCTGACGAAATAACGACGGAGCATACCGACTCGGCCAAAGCCTCCGACAGATCGAGCACCACCGGAAATACGACTTCCGCCTCCTCCCCCGACTCTATCGCCTCGTCCGAATTACAAAAATACGATGAGACTTTCAAGCTGAAAGCCGGACAGATACAGAAACTCGACTCGCTGCGGAAAGAGTCGGTTGCCAAAGAAAAGGAGATGAAAAACGACAGCTGGTGGCAGACGGGGAAACATATCCTTTATTTCGTATTGGTATTGCTGGGGCAATTCCTACTATTCCGCCTATCTTCCTGGCTTTACAAGAAAGTGAAAAACCGTATCCAGCAGTTGAAAGATACCAAGCTAAAACCGATCTCCATACAGAATTATGAGATACTGGATACACAGAAACAGGTTTCCCTGTTGATCTTCCTGGCCAATATCCTCCGCTATCTCCTATTGTTCATCCTGTTGGTTTTAACGATACCGATCCTTTTCTCTATCTTCCCGCAGACAAAAGAACTGGCGTATAAGATCGCCTATTATATCTGGAATCCCGTAAAAGATATCCTGGAAGGTATCCTCGGCTATATCCCTAATCTTTTCACGATCATCGTGATCTGCCTGGTTATAAAATACGTCATTAAGGGCATCCGGTATCTTGCCACGGAGATAGATGCGGGAAGATTGAAGATTAATGGTTTTTATTCGGACTGGGCAATGCCGACCTATCATATTATCCGGTTCCTGTTGTATGCTTTTATGATTGCGATGATCTATCCTTATCTGCCGGGAGCCAATTCGGGAGTCTTTCAGGGAGTATCTGTTTTCGTCGGGTTGATCGTCTCGCTCGGTTCCAGCACAGTGATCGGGAATATTATTGCCGGGTTCGTGATTACTTATATGCGCGCCTTCAAACAGGGCGACCGGATCAAACTAAACGATACGGTGGGCAATGTGATCGAAAAGACCGCCTTCGTCACCCGTCTGCGCACCATCAAGAATGAGATCGTGACGATACCGAACTCATTTATCATGTCGTCACAGACGATCAACTACACGTCGTCGGCACGCACCTACGGGCTGATCATCCACTCGGAGGTAACGATCGGCTACGATGCCCCCTGGCGCAAGGTGCATCAACTTCTGATAGATGCCGCCAAAGCAACACCCGGCGTAATGCCTGAACCGGCTCCCTTCGTTCTCGAAACGGCCCTGAGCGACTTCTACCCTGTCTACCAGATCAACGCTTATATCCAGGAGGCGAACAATATGACGACCATCTATTCGGCCCTTCACCAGAATATCCAGGATTATTTCGATAAGGCAGGTGTAGAGATCATGTCGCCCCATTACACAGCGTTCCGGAATGGCAACGCTTCTACGATCCCCAAGGAAGAAGAGACGAAAACGAATTAAGCAGGCTTAGTGCCTATCTGTGCCCTTTTCCATTTGACGAAGCCGTCGATGGGTTTGTCGAGTTGGAAAAGGAGACGGTCGTCAGCAACAGTTATCAGGACGGCGGAGGGAATCAGAGGGAGACGCATGTGGTCTACGTTGAAAGAGGCTTTCATGATGATTTCACAACCGTCGTAAACAACCTCTTTGGCGAGGGTCACCGGAAAATCCTTTGCTACCAGATAGTATGCCGAACGCTCATAAGCGCACCAACAATCGTCTTCCAGATAAAGGTAGACGTATTTGTCGTTATCTACTTCGTTAAAATAAATCAAGTCTATGTCTATGATCTGTGTCATAAGTTGGTTGTTTTTCGAGAGATTGTTTATGAAATTCGTACTATGTTCGTTTTTAGTAGAAAAACAGTACTATTTACCCTGATTTTATCACTTTTATCCGGTAATCGTTTTCCTGTTGCAAGAGCCATTGTATTCGTTAGGCTACGCAGAGGCTTGGTTTGGACGATTGCCGGGGATAAAAGTGCTAGAATCATAGTTCACGTAGGACTATGTTACGATAAGAGGACAGACTTTTTAAGATGATAAACAAGAGATTTTGTCGCATGCGACGTCTTATTTCGCAAAAATGAGGCAAAGTGTACATAAAAGCAGAACGACCCCGCTAAAATTTCCGGATACTGAATGTGTACCGTGCCTTGTAAGGCTAGCGAAAAAAGGGTACAATCTGCGTCAGAAGCTATTCTGGACAGGTCTTTATAAAATAACGCCTGAGGGTCAAATCTTTTAAAATAAATATATATCTTTGAGCACGAAAAAAAATAGTCCTACGTGAACTAAGTCCATTTTAAACAATACTTTTCGATGTTATTTTACCCTTACTAAAAGAATTTATTGCAACAATTACGCACCTCGGGTACGGAGATTAATTACGCCGGCATCCTGCTTACCTGTCCTCCTTTCCACTCGACAAAACCTTCGATGGGTTTATCTATTTGGAAAAGCAGGCGGTCGTCGGCAACGGTTCGCAGGACGGTGGAACGGCACAAAGGGAGACGCATTTGATCGATATTGAATGAAGCCTTCATTAAAATGACTTCATAACCATCATCATGAACGATCTCGATATCCAGACACACAGGAAAATTCATTACAGCCAGGTAATAGGCCGAACGTTCGTAAGCGCACCAGGTATTACCTTCCAGATAGAGATGGACGTACCGGTTGTTTTCGACTTCGTTGAGTAAAATTAATTCTACGTCGGATGCTCGTTTCATATTGCGTAATATTTATTGTTTTATAATCTTTTTATTCAACCCTTTGCCGATTGATTGTTACTTTCGGTCTTATCCTCATTCAGATGTTCCAGCATCTGTTTGCTCGGTTTGAATTTTACGCTGTTGCGCGGAGCGATCATACAAGGTGTATTATATTTTGGATTCCTACCCGGACGCCCCGTCTGCTTCCATAAAGAGAAAGTACCGAAGTCCCTCAATATAACGGAATCATCTTGCTTCAAGGCATTTTCCAGTTCTTCTTCCCAAGCTTTTACAAAAATCAAAACATCACTCTTATTCAACCGAAGTTTGTCTGATATTCTATCTATTAATTCTGATCGGTTCATTTGTTTGATTTATTTATCTTTTACACAACGATAATTTGCAGATATGCTTTTTTTCAGAGGCTGTAACGAAACATTTCCCTTCATATAATATGCACGTCTATCCTCAAGAGAGTTATCATTTTCATTTAGCAATCCGGATTTTGTTGCCGAATGTAGATTATAACTTTCTGAAGTACCATCCTTGCGATGGAATGCGATAATTGAAATTTCTCTTTGATTTGGCAATCTCCAACCTTTACCTAACTTCGAACATGGATTCAACTCCATATTTTCCCATTTTACAGTGTTTGTTAACATAAGAGGACTAACCTCAAAGCTCTTCGGCAAACGATTCTCTTCAACAAGGTGGGTATGGTCCTTGCTAAGAGGCGAAGACACATTCGAACGTAATGCCCTAGGATTCAAATAGTCATTCGAGAAAGATTGATAAGTATTCTTTTCATATTCTTTGAAAGATTCCGCCTTATCTTTTAATTGCCCATGTGGCTCCAAAAAATCAATTACTTCACCTGCGATACTTGATAAATTACGAACACAACGATAAGGAAATGCACTCTTTTTAGACCAAGACAAAGCTTCCCTATAGCTACTTGTAGAAGACCCGGCACTTGCCCAAAAGACCATTATCCCGTTATTATAAGTGCTGCTCAAATAAATATAGTCATTATTATTATCTGCAATTCTTCGGTTTCCCGTAAACAAACGCACTTCTTCAGGTAGTACATCTACTCCCATCCAAAAACCCATATATTGGTTAAGAGCCGGCAAATACCAACGTATCTCATCATCATTAATCACGCCATCACCATTCAAATCCCTGTTACGATTTAAACAGGCATAAAAAGATGTATTATATCCTTCTTTCATCTCATTGTTTACAAAATCCAGAACATCATCCCATCTTTCTTTACCATTATATACATTCACCATATTTTCACGTCCTTGTAACATATCAGTGTTTCTAGATTGAATATCAGGAGTCGACGCCACAGGATCCCCTTCCATTACAGACTCAGTACCCCATACATTAAGCTTGTCTACGCTCAAATCATAGATCGACCAGATTGATTTCTGGGTAAAAACATACTTGGCCATACTGATAGAACTTTCTGACGAAGGATTATAGTTTTTATAATAATCAGTAGATATCTGTATTGTTCGGGGAGACTGGTTTATAAAGAATGAAAAATTCTCCGGTTGTTTTTTATCGGCATCTGTATAATAAAAATACTCATCAATAAAACAGGTGTAATAGATTTTTCCTTCGTTATCATAAGCATCGTCATCTTTTAGAGAATAATATAAATCCTTTTTAAAATTTACTGCATCTAAAAGCTTTGCATTATATTCGTCTGATGCATCTTTATATTTCGCATAGCTCTTTACACCCCGCTCATTTCTTCGGTAACTAACCCAGTCCAAATCCTTTTCGTCAGCCACAAATGAGTTTCTAGGAGTAGCAGCCTTTATTTCAAAACTATTCACAAAATCAGCTTCAGACGAACACTTGTCAGCTAATTCTTTTATCTCATCTTTTGTAAACGAAATCACAGTCGTGCCATAATGTGCATCAAATGTCGTTACATTCGATGAAGATAAATACATCTCCGCATCACTGCTCCAGGACTGCTCATCCGTTAGCACTTCGACCAGCAACTTATCGATGCCGATGACAGTAGCATTATAAATATAACGGGTATTACGGAATATCTTAAAGTTGGTAAAATCATTTTTACTCCAATCTCCCATATGGATATAATAGGTGGTATATGCTTTTACATCTTTTTCTTTTGTATCACCAGGCACTACTTCGTGCGATGTCTTGCCTTCATAAGTCCCTTTCAGAACAATATATGTCGAATTCTTGTCCGCATAGACAAAGGATGCGACTTTATCCTCCATTCTTTCTCTCTCATCCACAGAAGACGGAGCTCCCACACCTTCATTTATTTCTTTACGGTTCTCCATCATCAGAAAAGAAAATGAATAAGTTGTAGACGACCTGTTTCCCATTTTAAAAGTCGAATTAACTTTAGAATTGAAATAACTTCCACTACAATCATTCTCCCCCTCAATCAGAGAAGATGATTCGGGAGCGTTCACGACCTGCCAGGTATCGGCTGTAAACTTTACCGAATTTCCCCCGGAAATATTGAAAGAAACCGATGCCATAATATGCTTCAAATCGATTTTTCCCGCACTTATTTTCCCATCAGTGCCAACTATGCAACAGGCTTCTGTTTTCTTGAGCTCATTATCATCCGCTACAAACCACCCGCTCATCAGGTAATAGTCGTCGAGGATCGATATATTATGATCCGGCAACTTAATATCCAGATTTTTCAAATCATCCAGTGAAGTTATTTTCTCCAGGTCATCTTTCAAGCTAAAAAGCGAACTCTCATAATTGGCAACACCATAAATATACTTGTAACCCGATGTTGTTTTAAAGGAAACCTTACCAGATGATGGTTGTTCAAAAAAATACGTTTCCCCTTCCTTTTCAAGAGTTCCATCCTTTTCTTTGAATACCAGGATTGCCAAAGTATTTATTTTCGCACTATTCGAAATATCACTAGCCTTCGTTTCTACCGTCGTGCTCTCATGTAGGCTGAATCCCAGATTTACCGTTACCGGAACACCTTCCTGCGCATATCCTTTCTTGTTGATCAATTCTTCATCCGAACAAGAAGCCAATGCCAACAGGACCGCCAACAGGCAAATTATGTTTTTATTAAAGTTTATCATGATGTTTTTATTTTATTATACCTTCCTGCTACCTGAAAAAACGATTATGAAAAGCTTACGTCGTTACTAATCTCTCTGATTTCGTGAATCGAATACGAAACGGATACTTCAAATTTTACCGAAACCTTCAAGTCGATAATCAATTCATAAGATTTTCCATTCAACAGTGCATCTAACGTTTTACCATTTTCTTTAAAAGAAATATCAATCGAAACATCCTTTTGCTTACCGTCAACAGAAATCGCGCCTGACAGTTTCAATACCGGATCTTTAACTGTATATGTTCTGTATGTAAAAGCGCTTACATCAGTCAAGTCGTAAGAAACCGATTCTGCCAAAGCTGCTGTCGGATTAACTATTTTGGATGATGTTGCAATATTAGCCTCATAAGCATTCGCTTGAAAAGTAGGGTTTCCGTCTCCTTGGATATTAACTTTTACTTTCACCTGTGCAGACAAATGATAAAGTGCAACATCCAAATGGTTAGACTCTTTTTTAAGTTCGATTTCATTTTTACCAACCATTACCAAATCATCCAGATTTTCCACTGTAGCATTTTCAAAATCATTCAATGTATAAATAGTCGAGAATTTATCCACCGGTGCATTTACAACAACATATACTTTTACTTGACCCTCTTTACTGTCTATATTTTCGATCGATACCGGATTTCCACCCTTAGACGTGCCACTTGCATATCCTACACGGTCGCCGGTCTTTGCTTCGAATACCGCAATGACATATTGACTGATGCTATTGTCACTACTTTTAGTTGCAGTTTCTTCGGTTAAGAAATTTACTACTATAGATGTAGCAGTTTCGATACCAGCCGAATTTCCGTTGTTGTCGATACCTTCCATTTCAGAAGTACATGCTGCAAATGACAGAACCATTAAAATTGCTAAGACGATATTTTTTGCTTTCATAGGAATGAATTATTTGCGATTTAAAATTTTACCCTTTCGATTACAATGCAAATGTACTGCGTTGAACCATAACGGATGCACGGCAAATAGTTCAGCCAGGTGAGGTATTTTTTTAAGCCTTGAAATTGATAAATTCACCCTATGAAAACGATAAATACACCTAGTAAAAAAGAGGTTTCCCGAAAATAAAAAAGAACCTGAAAAATTATTCTCACAAAATTGATAAAAATACCATCGACCGTTATTTTCGGGTACTTTTTAACGTTCACCTACGGCCGGATGGTATTTATTAAAGAACAGGTTCACTCTATTTCCGGACGGTCGTCTCCTCCACCGCCACTGGGCGTATCGGGAACAAAGGGAGTGTCAATGTCACCAGGAACAGGAGGGACGGTTTGTTTCAATACCTGCTGTTTGTAATGTACGATCTCCTTATTCTGCAAGGTAATCAGGTTTCGGTAAAGATCGTCACCTTCCAAAAGGGCATGGGCGTTGATCTGTTTGACCACTTCCTGATATACCTCGTCGGTCGCCTTACGGGCTTCTGCCAATCTGTATGCAGGTTTTTCCAACTGTTCCTTTTTACGGCTGTCGGAATAGCTACGTACATTGGAGTTCCATTCTTTCAATTGCGTAAGGAAAAGGGATAAACCGAGCTTATCGACATCTTCGGCATATTTGGTTTCCAGATCCTGGATCAGATTCAACAACAGTCCGGTTTCTTTATCCAACTGCTCTTTCACGTCGATACGATAGTCTTTCAGCAATTGGTCGATTCTGATAGCGGCAGCATGAACACCGGGGTCTACAACAGCCTGCTGAGCCTTCACGATGGATTTTATTGCTGTATAGAGAGAGTCGCGCTTGCTGTCGAAGTCGGCTATCTTATCTGTATTGAGACTTTTCTGCGAGATTTTCAGCGCCTCGTCTTCACGGTCGATCGCCTGTTTATAGCGGGGTAATACCTCCGTGAGTTTTCCTTTTACCGCCGTATCGGCATCGATGCGGGCATAAAAATCAGTGTTGTAAAGGTAATGTGCTCCGTTATTCATACGGGTAATACTGATCTTGTTTATTTCCATGTTATTTACGATTAAAATGAATATGCTGTCCTGAAGAGCTACGAAAGCTCCGCGCGGTCCCGCTGAAAGAAAAATCATCCTGCAAAACGTCCGCGCTACCGGAACGGGGGTTTTGATGTGTTACAAAACCTTTGCTCCGGCAGCACGGACTTATCGAAGTGCTTCAAGAGCTTCGGCGGGACGGCGCGAAGGGTTTGAAGTGCTTCGAAGGGCTTTTTCAGTTTACCCCTTCATGCTGAGTCTCTTCAACGGCCCAGGGATCGGGAGAAACGGTGATTGTTGCATAGGCATTCTCGCGGTATGTCTCATCGCCGGAGCCTTTTCCCGTTATCGTAGCACTGATACGGATCACGTAGTTGCGGATCACACCGGAAAGTTCCCTATCCTGCGTATCCTTCATATTCAGAAGGCGGACAAAGAAATAGCGGTCTTTCAGGATCGGAGTATCACTATCTTTAGGGAGTATGTCTCCTTTCAGGATGATGGTTGTAGGGTGGCTCTTGTCCGTGTTTTCCGTGACATAACATTGCCATTTTCGGGCGGTGTTCGTGGGGGTATATTCACCACCCATTACTATAATTGGAGTTTTGTCGCTTTCAGGAGTGAATAGGTCGAGAGATGCCAAATACTTGCCCTCACCTGCTGCACGCCCATTCAGATAGGTTGGATTGTTCTGCCACTCTACCTCATTTCCATTGTCAGACTGCTCCGCCAGCATAGCGGCTTCTTTCGCATCGATCACATATACCCGTTTCAGACGGAAACGCGCCTCTGCCTTTATAAGGTCGGCGGCATCGTCATCGCTCCAATCCACCATGATCTTTTCAAAATCGATGCGACTGGCGGTGCGGTATACAGGAACTGCACTCCTACTATAAAAGGCCTCCGAAGTCGCATTTTTAAAAACCTCTTCCGGGCCGATATAGTTATTTCCCGGCTGTAGGGATGTTATATCTATGAAACGGCTGCACATCGGTTGGTTATCCACCTTGATACTTTTCAGGTCATACATTTTCGTTTTCAAATCCTCTATGCTTGAAAAAGTCTGATTGCCGACATTGACAAGGATGATATACTTATATGGTGTGTTGCTTTTGGCTGCGACGCGAATCGTGTCGGGGTTACTACTGTTATCTTTGTAATCCACATAAGAGGATGCCAGCAGATTGCCGTCAGCTTTGAAAATGGCAGCGTAGATGTTGTTGATTTTATCTTCGCCTTCCTTCATTTCACCGGCTTTTGCCGATTCGCTTTTCGTCTGCATCGAGCCGGGGACAACTGACAGGGTGAGCGTCGCGTCCTGTGGGACGGTTACTCCGGGTTCATCTTCGCCCGACGAACAGGCTGCGAGCAAAACCAATGCCAATGAAAAGAATGTGATACTGATCGTTTTCATATCTTCTTATTTTATTTCTTCGGTTTGATGTACATATCCCCAGCCAGCCACTTCGACACGGACGTCGAGCGAAGCATCGTCGCTGTCGAAACTTGTTCCTGTGAAAGTGACGTGGAGACGGTAGATATAGTTTCGCTTCACATAATTATGGTCGTACCCGTTGAGCAGCCCGTTACGGTTGACGGGCGACGTGAACATGCGGGTCTGCCCCGTTTCCACCAGCGTCGCTTTCACTACCAGCAACATAGGGGGCGTGTCGGACGAGTTGTTTTCGAAAGCGTAGGTTTCAAGAACGGGAGACAATACCGGACTGTTGTCACTGACGATCAGGTTGAAATCAGCCCCCAGGAAATCCACCGGATAAGAATCCGGGGCAAAAACGGAAGCTGCCTCGGATGCACCTGCCCCGTAAACCAGTCCGGCCTGTGCCGAAGCTGCTTCGACGGCTCCCCAGTCGGCTTCGCTGAAATAATGGGAGTTGCTCTTCACGTTTGCCAGGCTAATATGATCGATCCGCACGGTTTTCCCTTCGAGGGGCGTACCAGCAAAACGGGTTTCGATGGTGTTCATTTCTATACGGGCAGCGATGCGGGTAAGCAACAAGGGGGTGGAGAGATCGTCGACGTTGGTACCGGCGGTGAAACCGATCAGGTTGTCGTCGCCTTTCTCCAATGCCTGCGTCGAGCGGATTACAGGCGTGCTGAAAGTGAGCGAACTTTGTGTCTGTGAGGCGAGCGAGGCAAGACGCGACTGCAAAGCGGCGTAGCTGCCCACCGTCGCATCCATACTTTCCGGAAGGTTGGCCAATACGACGAGCATAACGCGCTCGGGACTTGTCTCTATGTCGGTGACGGTCAACATCGAAGGATCGGGGTTGGCAACACGCTTATAGCCGATCAGGGCGGAACCGTCGCTGTTGAAAACATAGGCCGTCAGGTCATGTATGTCGCTTTCGCCGGGCAGAGCGTTCGGGTCGTCTGCTGCCGCCTTGCTTTCCGACTGGCTGCGCAATTGTACCCCAACGGAAAGACTGGCTTGCCCTGATGGGGCCGGAACCGGTTTGTCATCTTTCGAACAGGCGGCCAACAGAGCAGTAACAGATAGAAATAAATAAATTTTATGTAAGGTCATTTTTCTGCCGATTTAATGGTGATTGATTTAAAATTCGATATGATCGTCTACCGTTCCCCAAGGGCGGACTGTCTGGCGGACGGACAGCAATGCACCGTCTTCGCCGAAACGCAGGACGACATAAAGGATACCAGCTTCGGGGGCAACCAACGGGTCGCCGTTGTCATCGTGTGTAGCGACAGCAAGGGACTTGTCTTCAGCCGTCAGTTCGACATTGATATTTTCGCCGGCGCACATGCGGTAGTTTGGGGCGAAATATTCCGTATTGTCATCCCATCCGGCATCGGGACGGTAATAAACGCTGTCGCCGATCTGATTACCCCGATAGTCGAAAGCGCTCAACGTGCGGTTCACGAAATAATCACAGTCAATTTGGCCGGCTACAGCGGCAGGGACATTCTTTTTAAGGGCGTACCGGATTCCCTGCGTCAGGATGTTGACCTGCGAAAGTTTCGGACGGACCACGATGGTGTCGTCCCGGTTAAAACCGCCTCCGGCTTTTGTCTGTACAAGACGGTTGCCATAGAACAGGTCGTCGGGTTTCTGAGCCAGACCATCACGGCTTTTGAGCATGACTTTGAGTTCTTCGATCAACTCGCTTTCCGTAACAGTCTGGTTTTCTCCGGAGACATTTCCCCAGGCTATCACATGCAGGTTCCGGTCTTCCGGATAATTCAGTATGATGTCTTTCCGGTTACGTATCTGGTCTTCCGTCATGCGGACAGTTTTCAGATATTCGTAATCTTCATCAAAGACATAGAGGGAGGCATCCGCCAGGGCGGTGCCCGTCACGTCGTCGCCTTTGGCGTTCTCCGCTTTCAGCGTCAGTTTGTAACAGGCGGTCAGGTCTTCCTGGATACAGCCGGTCGTTATCAGGGTGGCTGCACAAACTACGGCAACCAGCCATCTATGGGTATGATGGTTCTGTTTCATATTATATTTCGATTTCTTCGTCTATGGTTATTTTATCGAGCGTCACGTTATCCCATGTATTTATGATGATGGTAACAGACATGTCGATATTCTCTTTATTATCTCCGGGTTCTGGAGAGCCTTTGCCCTGGATGGT
This sequence comes from Parabacteroides sp. AF14-59, assembly GCF_003479515.1. Taxonomy (NCBI): domain Bacteria; kingdom Pseudomonadati; phylum Bacteroidota; class Bacteroidia; order Bacteroidales; family Tannerellaceae; genus Parabacteroides; species Parabacteroides sp. AF14-59. Next base: position 27,304 of record NZ_QUHH01000001.1, read on the forward strand.
CGCCTCGATCTTATACAGGGTGTTGCGTTGAACGCCTTTTGCCAGTTTGATGCGGTAGTAACGATCGGTAAGGACATTCTTGTTAGTATTGCTGTCGTACAGATCACCTTTGATGTAGAGGATGACGGGGGCTGCGTTGTCTTTGGTATCCGAATTGGTCATGACGTAGAAGGAAGCGACATTAGATATTACAGCATCCTCCCCCGATTTAATCGCAATCGCCGGATCAAAAGATTTATTCAAATAAGAGGCATACACGTTTCCTGCTACTATATCCGAATTTGCTCCTGAATAGAACTTTTCGATACCGCATAAATAACCGCCTTCCTTATTTTCGATCGTATGCTCTGCTTCTTTGTTTAATGATGTATCGAACAGATAGGATTGCGGACGGACATTTGCCAAAAAGACTTGTTTCAGTTTAAATTGTAATCCTTTTATTTGTTTCAGGTCATTGTCTTGCCAATCGACGGCAACCTTGCTTAAATCCACACGGCCGACTATGCGTTTGATTGTTTTACCTGTTATCTTATTTTCGCCGGCTTGGATCTCTATCTCTTCCGCTGCGTTTGTCATGACAAATCCTTTGTCGGCACCTTGCACGCCCAACGAAGTTGTCAGGGCGTAATAAACGGCCGGATCGAAAGAGGCCACTTCGTCCGTATTCGCGATCAGCAGCATTTTGTATGTTCCGGTTTTCAGTCCGACACGGGCGGTCGTGTCCTGATCACTATCTCCAATCTTCCGGAAACCGTGGGCTATCACCTCGTTATTCGCTTCATCGATAAAAACGACGGTCAGGTTTTTGATCGCGTTTTCAGTATCGTTGCCTGGTTCCGTCGATGATTCAGCTTTCGTAACCTTCGTTCCGGCAACTCCATCCACCGCAACAGAAACCGTGGCGAACGCATCCGCTCCATCCGGCACTGGCGACGGGCCATCCTCTTTTGAACAGGCTGCCAGCAGCAAGCCGGACAAGAGTATATTATATAATGTATATCGTTTCATATCTGAACTGTTTTATCGGGATTAATCTATCGAGGGATTTTCTACAATCTCTCCCCATGCCTGTACTTCCACCATGCTTGTCAGTGTCGTACCATCGAATTTGGGGCCTTTGATAATGGCATCGATCGAATAGATGACATTACGCCGGACATACAGATGTTCCGTAACATTCGTGATATCATCATGTTGTCTGTTTACTTCGATCGGATAACAAATATCCTTTATTTCCTGCACAATCCCGCTTTTATCTTTATAACGATAAGTTCCGCGGATGATCAGGAGGGTATGCCAGGTCGTTTCTTTCATATTTTCGTAAACAGAATAAGCATCGACTGCACAGTTCGCAATCAGGCCGGTATCATCCGTCGCATTGCGGAAATCATAATTATAAGCTGTACGCAGGTTGGCAGATAGTTTCGGTGCATTTGCTTTGTAGATATTTTCCAGGTCGGCATTTTCGCCCGCCAGGAAAAAATCGGGCAGGGAATGATCGGTGACTTCTACTGCGCCCCAGTTTTCTTCGCTGATATAATGGCTATAATTCTTTACATTCGCCATGAATACCGACTCCAACTTGAAAGCGGCTTCATCGGCGTATTCGTCCAAAGGACGTAAAAACAGTTTATTCAGATAAACGCGGGCAATGGTGCGGTAGATCGTCACCGGAGTTGCACTGACAAGGTTGGCTCCCTCCTTTTGCATGCCGACTGTATTCATACCGGGTTTCAACAGGAAGGTTTGTACTCCCGAACTCATTGTCGGGGAGATATCTTCATTTTCAATTGTCTTGGCCTGGGTCAGGAATTGGTCCAGGGAGGTTAAACCGTCAAAAGTCCCATCCGGAGCGTTGGCAACGACGAGCATGCGGATAGAACCGGCTTTCAACGGGCCGATGTTTTCAATCGTATTCGTTTGTGATACTTCGCTGGCGACGATCAGGTTGTCGGCCTCTTCACCGGAGGTGCCGAATATAGCGATATAGAGACTTTTAATCGCTGCGCCACCGTCTGATTTGGTTCCGATCTGAGGAATCGTGATACGTAGTGAAAGTGAAGCGTCTCTGTTCTCTTCTGTTCCCTTGTCTCCGTCATGGGAGCAGGATAGTAAAGTGAGAAACAGAAATACGTTGTAAAATAAAACCCTTACGTTCATATGGTATAATTGTGTTTTATATATCGTCAAACCGGAATTTAAGGAATGAAATCAATCCGGAGAATTCTCCGGATTGATTCTTAATACATGAAAAAGTAATTGAGCGTTATCTGGCAATGATTGTTAATCGATGCTCGGATCTAATACTACTTCACCCCAGTTTACAACTTCGATCTTCGAAGTCAAACTTGCCGCATTGCTTTCCGGATCGATCGTGCCGCTACCCGGACCTGTAATAGTAACATGCATAACGTATTTAACATTACGAAGTACGCCACAATGCTGTGGGAAATCTTTACCATCGGCAGTAAGCTCATTATTATTTATAGCAACTGTCCAGTAAGCATCACTTGTAGTTGCGGGAGTACCTGCTTCTGTTGTATATGAATAAGTACCTTTAAGAACCAAAAGGGTTGCATTATTTTTAGCCGGACTGATTATGTTATTCGAAGCATTATCGTAAACGAAAAATTGAGCACCGGTAATATTCGCAGACTTGCCATCAGTATCACCACTAGCATACTCAATAACAGTAGTATTCTCTTTTGAATATGCAACTTCATTTTCTGTAGTTGAACCCGCTATTAGAGAACTACCTCCATCAACAACCGAATTCCAATTTAGTGAAGCACTGAATAACCCAGTTGTTCCATCAATACCTCCAACTCTTACACCATTACGAACATTTGCAACAAATATTTTACTTAATGTTAATTTTGCACCTTTTCCTTTTCCAAAGCCTTCACGTGGATTCACTTTAATAGAAGGAACTTCTATTCGTGCTACATTGCGGTACACTTTAATATTTTCCTCTCTAAGAACCTGATCTGCAGTTGTATTATTTTTAAAAACGCTACCTGCCAAGTTATCTACCATTACATTTCTACCGGCTTTTAATGTCAAGTCATACACTTTGCTTGACATTAATAAATTGTTTGTATTTATTGCGTCATCAGAGATTTTTTCTAGAAATCCATTCAAAGTTGAAACACCCTTAAAGAGATCTGTTGTAGGATTCGCAATCACCAAGAATTTTACAGCGCCCGATTTTGCCGCAATACAAGCAGTTGTATCTGATTGATTATCCTTTTCTACATAACTTAGTAAAGTACCTTGGGCCATGGCACTGCCCATTGCTCCATTATTAAAAACAGCAATACCTATTTTACTAACAGTACCGAAAGCATCATCCCCTGCCTTCGTTATACTTTTCAAAGAGGATCCGCTATTACCGACAGGGCTAAAAACAGCCGTAAGTGAAGCATCCATTTCCAATGCCGGATCTGGGATATTCGGATCATCGTCGTTTGAACAAGCGCTGAATGCGCATGCAACCATTGTTGCGTAAAGTAAATTCTGTAATTTCATAACTATAATTTTTTAAATGTGATAAATCATTTTATATACCCTAATACTTAATAATTTATTTGAGGATTAAGCATTTTCTATAATGTGTCTTGTTGACAGTGCAAATGTATAAAACCCTTATTTTACAGCCTATCGGTATACTTATCACCCATGTGAGGTAATTTTTAAATGATAAAAATTCCTCTGTTTATTTACATTTATTTTAATGAATACCATGTTCACACCTTTACCGGTTGTCCGTATTGAGAAGGATTTACACCATACTGTTCAGTAAACCGCTTACGGAATGTCGCCATATCGTTAAATCCAACCATTTCGCAGACTTCAATAATCGAATACCGCTGTTGCGAGATCAATTCGGCAGCCCTTTTAATACGGACGCTGCGCGTTAATTCTAGAATACTGCAATTGGAGAAAGCTTTCACCTTACGATAAAGCGTCGGAATACTCATACTCATTTCATCCGCCAGGAATTTAGCATCGAAACAGGGGTCATCCAGGTGGTTTTCAATAGTCTTCATGATCTTTTCCATAAAAGCATTCCCGGCTACTTCGATCTCGTTAAGTGGGGCGGGTATTACCACAGGGGTACCTTCCGGACTCTCCGAAGGCTGCGTATAGAACTCTTTCATCTGTTCACGACGTTTGATCTGGCTGATCAGTTTGCTACGTAACACTTCGAGGTCAAAAGGCTTAGTGATATAATCGTCTGCACCTGCTTCGATACCGGCTATCACGTCTTCGTTCTCTACCTTGGCCGTCAACATGATAATCACGGTCTGACAAGTTGCCGGGTTGGTCTTGATCTCGCGACAAACGGTAAAGCCGTCTTTAACAGGCATCATGACATCACAAAGGATAGCGTCCGGGCGTTCTTTCTTTGCAACCTCGACACCTTCGTCGCCATCACGGGCCTCCACAATGCGGTATTCTTTATTTAAAGCGTGACGGAGGAACCAACGAATCTGATCGCTATCATCGATCACCAGCAGTTTCTTTCCCGTCTCTTTCTTTTGTGGTACCAGTTGTACAAAGCCGGAGATCTCTTCTTTCTGTATTTCATTCAGTTTGACCAGGTCAGCATCCGGTTCGACGAATTCGACAGGAAGTTCCATCAATTCGCGTTTACCCAGCGGTCCTAAAATTGTACAGCGAGTCCCTCCCTGCCCGGGAAGGCTTTCCTGTATAAATTGGGCTTGGACCGCCTCGGCCATATCTTTGATGTGCTTCAATCCGATACGGGTATTATCCTGTTCATTCAAACCGTCATCCTGTACACTCAGCGAACCATAGGCTTTTCCATCTTTTCGAATTATAGAAATGTCGACGGTTATCTTACCGTACATAAATGTATTCTTTAAAGAATTAGATAAAAGGGTTCGTAAGGCATATTCCATTTTCCTACGGTCGATCCACATCCACAAAACGCGGGTTTGCGTATTGATCTTAAAGTCAATATTGTTCATAGCGATCCAATCGACGAACAAGTCGCACATCTGTTTGGTGATCTCAACGATGTCATAACGGGCCAAACGCATGTGGTTCGATACATCGTTACCGTGGCGGATTTCCTGCAGCTGGTACATCATATCCTGCAAAGCGAGTGTGTTGCGGTAAGCTGAAAGGACTTGGGTAGATACGAGCCTGTCGAGTTCACGATTCTGTACCAGCTGTCCCAAATAGCCTAATATCAACGATAAAGGTGTTCGCATCTCATGTACTGCTTCAACAAAGAAAGAGTTGTGGATCTTCTCTAGTTCGGCGGCCTTATTAAGGGCTTCCTGGCATTTGGCTTCCTGTTCCATAGTCCAGTTGTCCGTTTCTTTGATCTTGTTTACCATGAGTTGCTGCATTTCCCGGTTACGCACAGTCAGGGTGTCAATGGATTGTTTCAACTCTTCGTTCTCGACACGAAGGTCGGGGTATGGCACAGGGACGGATAACGGGATCTGGGCGGAGGTTGGTTTCTGTTCCTGCTTATCACCGATTTTCTGTTTGAGGATACGGTACAGGAGGATCGAGATACCGCACACTATTAATAACAGGAGGATGAGAATGCAAAGGAGATAGCTCCTTTCATCTGGCGAGGCTGCCTCACTTTCATTTGCGGCCATCAGAGAGGCTGCATTTCCTGTCAGTATAGTTCCTACGGGCAAAAACTTTCGAAGTAGATCAATCTTTTCCATTATATCAGGTGTTTATTTTGTTGTTTTATAGAGTGCCTCCTACTATTTCCATCCTTCCAGTAGAAGCCAGGTAGCATTTCAAAGTGTTTTTCTTTAGTTTTTCGTAAAAAACAGGTTGTTACAGCAATACTTTGAAATACTTATTATCCATACAATCATACGCTTACAGACTTTTAAAAGTTACAGGAGTGATATGCATAGTCCATACAGAACTATGTCTCAATTAGATAAACACGTTTTTTGAAATGAAAAACATATCAAAACATCTGACGCCAATTGGGAAAACGTCAAAAAACAGTGATAGTATAGAAGGAGTTTACGCAGAATAGTAGGCATTCCGAACCTCCGGTTGGTACCGCGCCCTATTTCACCCGCAGAAGTAAAAAAGAAGAGAAAAAAGAAAAACGTATAATTCCTTTATAAAATAAGGCCTCAGTCATAACCATATCAAATAATTTCCTACCTTTGAAGCCGTAATAAATATAGTTCTGTATGGACTCCGGTTACTTTTATCCATCCCGCTTCACCCGGAAACAAATCATTTTCTTTTCCTTTTATTAATCTTATCGATCAACTCTTTGCTGGGCTTCAGACGTATGGTGTCACGCGACTCAAACATCATAGATTCCCCTGTTCGTGGATTTCGCACAGCCCGAGGTTTCTGTGATAACAGAAAGATCCTCCCGAAGCCATGAAAGGTTACTTTTTCATCTGTGAGCAGCCCTTCGACCATAATCGACACAACTGTATCCACACAAACACGACTATCCACTAAACTCATACTCATCTTCTCCGCCAGCTTTCTGGCAATTAAGTTTCTATTCATCCTTATTACTTATCAAAATACACGCAATACATTATCGCCACAAAGTTCGGACTTTCAATCCATCTGTGCAATCTCAATATTTTTCTAAATATGTTCTATTTTTTCTGTGAAGGGGGAAATTATAGGGAAATTGGGAAAAGGAAGGTTTGATTTTGGTGAAAAGAGCGTTTCTATATTCAAGTGACAATTATCAATATTACTTACTAATCAAATCATGTATTGTTTTTACAAGTAGCATCGGGAGCCACCTGTTTTAATACTTTCTTTATTGCTTTCACTATTTCCGGACGTTTCATAAACCTGATATTATATCATACAACAATCACAAAGGTAACATAAAGCAAACAAAAATAATGATATCAATTACTTTTTCTATCCCCTAACCACTGATTTTTACGCCATCATATTTAATTGTTCTTTAAATATTTATGTTATTAGATCGGAATATATAAACGAACGCCACTTTTATATAAGAGCAGAACTATTGCAACATCGTAGATTTGCAGAATCAAAACCATAAATAATATAAAGAGTGTTTATTTCAATCTATTAAAAAAATGAGAACAACGAGTAAATTAATCACAGGAATGCTTGCACTGGCTTTATTGAGTGCCTGCAGCAACGACGAAATGAATGAAGGAGGTAACGGAGAGAAAGCATCTATCACGATCACTTTGAAAGGTGAAAACCTGTCATCGAAAGCGACGGGCAACACTTCGGATACCGAAACCGACGAACGGAAGATCGTAAACTATAAAGTCTACGTTTTCAGTTATAACAGCGGCGTATTGGAAAAAGAGGTAGACGGTGCTGTCAGTAATGGTATAGCAGGATCGACACAGGTCGACGGTCTGAATACTGCCGGTACGAAACGCGTAGTAGTTATCGCCAACCTCCCCGCCGGATTTCCAGCCGTCAGCAACTATACCGACTTTGAAACGGCTACTTTCGACCTCGGATTACAAAACCCGGCGAACCGTGCAACAACAGGTCTTGTCATGAGCGGTGAGTCCTCGGAATTGACATTGACCAGCGGAAGCCCTGTCCCGGTAACCGTAAGCATCAGACGCGTGGTTGCCAAAATCGAACTGGGTTCGGTCACCATTACCCCGGAAACCGGACACACCGAACCATTTATCCTGACCCATGTCAGCATCCAGAAAGCGAAGTCGAAAGCGACTATCGGACCGAAGACAGTCCTGTCTGAGATACCGTTCTACGGCGGTTTCGGTGGTACGGAAAGTGCTGTCCCCACACCCGACAACTATCTGTTGGACGCCATCACGACCGATCAGCCGAACGGAACTGCCAAATCCTTCGATAACTTCTTCTATGTATTCCCGAACGAGGAAACAGGAGCAGAAACCTTGCTGACCATTAGCGGAACATATAAAGGGACTATCACCCATTTCCCGTTCCGTATCAACAGCATCGTTTCCGGTACCGCCGACGGAACACTCATCAAACGGAACACCCGTTATATACTAAATGTAACGTTGAAGAAATTAGGAAGCGGAACGACCGATCCCGACGGTCCGGGTGATCCGGCAGCAGTCGAGGTAACTGTCACTACCGAAGGTTGGGAAGGTCCGCTGGTACAGGATGTAGAATGGTAAGATCGACAATCAGGACTATCGTTCTGTTGTTGTTGATTTTGGGGCAGACAAGCTGTATTCGCGAAGGTTTACAGGAGTGTGAAGAAGAGTATTTCGTGACTATAAAAGTGGTGGATGCACTCACCGGAGAAGATATCACCGACTCCGGAGAAGTCAGCCATGCCGATCTGTTCGTCTTTGATGCGGACGAGCAATATCGGTACACCGTCAGAGCCGACTCGAACCAGATCCGGCAAAGAATACCGATACCCATCACGCTCGAAAATATCGATCACTACTGGCTGTCCGTCTGGGGAAACCTGGACGGGAACCAGTATATCACCAAACTGGAACCTTCCAATACCCTCGATAACTCGACAGTCTCCGCATCCGTCAAAGAAAACGAAAACCAGTCTCAGACACTGGACGACCTCTTTTTCGGCTTTGCGCAGATCGGCAAATCCCCTAAATCCCCGATCAGAAATGAAGAAATAATCATTTCCAGGAAAAATGCCCGGATGTATCTGACCGTCCGGGGTCTTCCTATCCTTCATAAAGCGGTAGATTATTACTTCACGATCCATCTGAACAACAACGGATATAATTTTAAAGGGACACCGATCCCGAATGCAATAGTAATCAAGCAAAACGGCATCACGCTCGCAAACAACGATTTTGTCTCTCCCTCCTCCTTCAACCTGATCCATACAGACAGCAGCCGGGAGGATTACGCGACTGTCAATCTTTACAGAAGATCGGATGCAGAATACGGAGAAGACATACTTATAGCTAGTATAAATTCTGATTTAAACGGAAATCCCATTGTTCTTCCGGCCGGCCGGACAACCAATCTGCTGATCGACCTGCGCCAGGAGATCAGTGTTCACATCAAAACAAGCCCCTGGGACAAGACAGAGCAATGGGTCGAATGGTAATTAATTATGAATAAAAGATATCAAGCTTTCAACCGGACAACAATCTGGCTACTGCTTCTATTGACATTCGGTCTGACGACCGTTTCCTGTACCGACGAAACGTTTGTCGGCGAAGGAAGCAGCAAGCACACGGAAGACCGGATGGCAGTCCGGCTGACCATCAGCACACCTGCTGCCCAAAAGCCGGAAACCCGGAGCACGGAACAGGAAGAACAGATCGAAGAAATATGTATACTGGTGCTCTCCCGGCAGTCGGCGGATGCCGAATATCAGTTTCTTTACTGCGTAGAAGGAATAAATATTAATCGCCCCTACAGCAATACGACGACCTTCACCGCTATGCTCAAATCATCAAACGACCCGGTCAAGCTCATACTGATCGCCAACGCCAGCCAAACCATAGCGGAGAAGTATCCCGAAGCAGGCGATACGGAAACCCGTCTCAAAGAGAAGCTGGTGTACGAACTGGATAACGGCAACGGCAGTCCGAAACAGATCACCGGCTATCTGCCGATGTACGGCGAATACTCGCTTCCGAAACTGGATGCAGGGCAGGTCAATGCCGATATACAGATCAGGATGCTGCGCTCCGTAGCGAGAGCGGATGTCTATAATAACGATGCGACAGGACATTTCCGTTTGCAGAGCATACAGGTGTTCCGTCCGTACGATAAACTGCAGCTTATCCCTACCCACACGACTGTCAACAGCGAAGGAGGGCCGAAAGTCGATGCACCTTCCCTACCCGATCAGTCGGTTTTCTATCCAGTCGGATTCCCCATGCCGCAACAGAATATTGCAGGTGGCGATACTTCGATCGAACAGATATATCTTCCGGAAGCCCCGGCTCCGGCTACCGAAAAGCAGATCAGCGATGCGACCTGCCTTGTAGCCGGAGGTATCTATGATGATGGTGTCCATCCTGCCAAAACAGTATATTACCGGATCGATTTCAAGCCGTCCGGGCATCCATTCGGACAGATCCTGCGAAACCACCGGTATATGTTTGTTATCCAGAAGGTATCGACTGCGGGTTGGGAGACACCGGAAGAAGCTGCGGTAAATGTTCCGTCGGGTATTGTCGCCACCGTCGAACCATGGGATGAGAATACCACTGATATGTATTTCGACGGAGAGCATCATTACGGCGTTTCCTCCCGTCATGTCAAGCTGCAATACCGGTTGGGCTCGCAAGAGGTTGTCTACATCGACACCGATCTGACGGGCGACCTTTTGCAATGGGTGGATGCGGAAGGTAATCCGCTCGATGGCGGTGAACTGTCCACCTCTTTGTCGAGCGACCGTTTTGAAGTTTCCCTGATCGAAGGGACGGACACTTACAACAAAATACAAAAACAATTGCTGTTCCGTGCCAAACAAGCGAATAACACTTATTCCGATTACTCGGAATATATGATGATTCATGTCAACCGTTGGAAAATATTGATCACGATCACCCAGACGGCCAACAGAAACGGCAACGAGATCGTCCGCGTGTTAAGCTCCGACGAGATAGGCGGCTTACATCATACGACCGCTAAAGCCATGCGTGCCATACTTGACAATCATTTCGGTCCCGGAAAAACGGTACAACTCGGAGGCATAGAATACTCCTCCGTCCCTCCCGGAATAACGATCAAAGATGCGCTGACTTACGAGAAGCTGTCGCAACAAGATATCCTGGTCCTGTCCAACAACACCCGCCCCGACTCTGCCACAGCCCGCCGCATACTGGACTGGCTCGGGGCACGCAAGAACAGGGTGCTTGTCCTGGGCTTCGACTGGAAAGATCCGGGTATCACCGACAGTTACAGCGGCGGCCATCCCGAGTATGCCACGACAACCAATTACCAGGTCTTGAAACTGCTGCGGGATGATGTAACACCTTACTGGTACAACGGAGGAACGAACACTTCGATCGGCGACACAGGCCCGGTTCGTGAGGATATGATCGCTTCGTTCGATATCAATGCGGACAATAGTTATTTCTTCCGGACAGGTCCTTTCACGGCACCGGAAAATATCGAGATCACCAGTTGCGGATACTGGCTGGAAGATGTATGGTGGGGACGTATGGAGGTACATAATCCCGATATCGTGCCGCTTATTGTCTTCAAGGACGTAGTCAGGGACGATGGTTCAGGCCGCCTTCCTGTCTATACACCCAATCCGGGAGGCGACGGCCGGATGATCATGGGGATAGACAAGAAAAAACGGATCGTATATGTCGGCGATATGCAATTTTTCGGTGTCGGCATCGGCAATGACCTGAAGAAAAGCTCACGGATCGACAACACGAACGGCAACCTGACAAACAACTATTCGCGGATCATGGCAAACCTCTGGGCATGGATGATCGAAGAGGTTGTCCTGGGAAACAGCGAATAAGGCGTTTTTCGAAACAAGAAAACAGGATGATGTTTCTAATTTCGACACAAACAGGATTTTTAGCATCAAAATAGGCTTTTGTCACAAGCGGATTTTGTTCTAATTCCGAATAATACGTTGGGAAGTCTTATTCAAACTTAGTTATAGCACTTAAAGATCAGAGGACGACATCTAATTTTGTGGAATTCTGATAAATACAAAAAGCAATTATCGATTATGGGAATTCTTTATAAACACGAACACGTTGCCTGCAACGATTTTCAGTTCCCTGTGCAACGGACTTTCCAGGTTTTCCGTCCGCAGCCCGGGGTAAAATGTACCGAGCCGGATAATACCCGCTCCATCCTCCTTTTTCTGCTGGATGGAGAGATAGAGTTCAGTAACGACTCGATCCAGAAGCATATCCTGCAAAAGAATGAGATCGCCTTGATACCGGCGGGGAGTACCTATTCGGCAGAGATAAAAGTGCCATCCCATGTGGTCGCCTGTTGGTTCAGTAACGATATCAAGCTGTGCAACCGCATTCATCTGGAGTCTTTATCGGAACACAAAAAAGACATCACTTACAGTTATAATACACTTCCTTTCCAGGGCGAGGTAAAGACTTTCCTCTACTTGCTCAACGAGTATATGGAAAATGGTATCGGATGCAAGCACCTGCAGGAAATGAAACTGCAGGAGTTGTTTATCCTTTTCAGGGCTTATTATGCAAAGGAACAGTTGGCCGCCTTCTTCTATCCGATCCTGAGCCGGGATACGGATTTCAACCATTTTGTACTCTCCAACTACAAGAAAGTGACGAATGTGGAAGAGTTTGCCCGCCTGGCTCATATCAGCCTGTCGGCATTCAATCGCAAATTCAAGAAGCATTTCAGCGAACCGGCTTACCAATGGATGCTACATCGTAAAACAGAAGGTGTGCTGGACGATATCCGGAGCACGAACAAGTCCTTTCTGACGATCTCGCTCGACTGGAATTTCTCATCACAGGCGCACCTGACAAAGTTTACCAAACAACAATGCGGCCTGTCCCCTTCGCAAATCCGGGAACAGGCCGCACATGATCTTATCCTCGACTGATCAGAACGGAACCTCGCTGCTGCTGCCCTGGTTCAGGAAATCTGCACCGGCAGGCGGTATCGGAGGTAACGGATCCTCACTGTTCATATTCGATGAGAACTCGCGCACGGCAACATCCTCATCTATATTCATAAACTTCGCATAATCGCCTTTAAACCGCAGACGCACATCACCTGTCGCACCGTTACGATGCTTGGCGATAATGATCTCTGCCAGGCCGACCAGCGAGTTACCACGCTCATCTTCTGTGATCTTATAATATTCCGGACGGTGGATAAAGCAAACCATATCCGCATCCTGCTCGATCGCTCCTGACTCACGAAGGTCGGCCAACTGCGGACGCTTTCCTTCGGCTCCCTGACGGCTTTCCACACCACGATTCAACTGCGACAGTGCGATGATCGGTATGTTCAACTCCTTCGCCAACCCTTTCAATGAACGGGAGATCGTACTTACCTCCTGCTCGCGGCTACCGAAACTCATACCACTCGCATTCATCAACTGAAGGTAGTCGATGATGATACATCGTACCCCATGCTCACGCACCAGACGGCGAGCCTTGGTACGCAACTCAAACACCGAAAGACTCGGCGTATCGTCCACATAGATAGGTGCGTCATACAACTCCTTGATCTTGAAGTCCAGCTGCTCCCACTCATAACTTTCCAAACGTCCGCTCTTGATCTTCTCGCCCGGGATCTCACATACGTTTACGATCAGACGGTTTACCAACTGGACGTTACTCATTTCAAGCGAGAACAAAGCAACCGGCACATTATGATTCACCGCCATATTCTTCGCCATGGAAAGTACGAACGCCGTCTTACCCATCGCAGGACGGGCAGCGATAATGATCAAGTCGGAATTCTGCCATCCCGAAGTGATCTTATCCAGCGCATCGAAACCGGTACGCGTACCGCTCAGACCTTCCTTCTGGTTCGCCGCTTTCTGCAACAAATCCATCGCATCCTTGATAACGGGATTGATCTGGGTTACGTCCTTCTTTACATTCCGCTGGGATATCTCAAACAGTTTACCTTCCGCTTCCTGCATCAGGTCTTCCACGTCGATCGTTTCGTCAAAAGCCTTTCCCTGGATCATCGCAGTGAAAGAAATCAACTCTCTCGCCAGGTATTTCTGGGCGATGATACGGGCATGATATTCGATATGCGCACTACTGGCAACCTTGCTGGTCAGCTGCGAGATATAAAACGGTCCGCCCACCTGGTCCAGTTCCCCGCGTTTCCTCAACTGCTCCGTCACCGTCAGCATGTCGACCGGCCGCTGGCTGGCTGCCAGATCCACAATAGCCGCATAGATCATCTCGTGCGACTTTTCGTAAAAGCATTCCGGCTTCAAGATCTCACTGATGATCGAATAAGCATCTTTTTCAAGCATCAAGGCACCTAAAACGGCCTCTTCCAACTCACGAGCCTGTGGCTGCAGACGTCCCATATCAGACACTACAACAGGTTTTTGTTTCCCCTTTCCGGAGTTTCCTCTTCCGGTATTTTTAGTTCCTTCTGCCATTCTCTTTAGTAATTTTCGAATGCCAAAAATACGATTTTTATTTGGTATTCATTCCTTTTTTCTACCTTTGCAGCCGTAAAAAGTAATTAACTAATTATGGACGACAGTATTCCGCGAGAAACATTAACAAGTAAAAATTAGCGGACGGAGGTTTCTTATTACCTCTGTTCGTATCAACAACGAAAGGAGGCAATAATGAGATCGTTTCTTTATTGTGAAGCCGGCTTTGTGGAAAAAGACAAGTGGCTTCCCGACTGCTGGGTAAATGTAGAATGCCCTACCCCTGAAGATATCCAATACCTTTTAAACCAGTTTCACGTACCCCAATCATTCCTGAGCGATATCGAAGATACCGACGAACGTCCGCGTATCGAGTATGAAGGGAACTGGTTGCTGACGATCCTGCGTATCCCGGTACAGAGCACTGAAAGCGGTATTCCTTTTACAACTGTCCCGATCGGCATCATCACGAATAACGAGATCATTATCTCCGTCTGTTATCATAAGACGGAGTTATTGCCCGATTTCATTCGTTACAGCCGGCGCAAAGAACTCGTCGTACGTCATAAATACGACCTGATCCTGCGACTGATCCATTCGTCTGCCGTCTGGTTCCTGAAATATCTGAAACAGATCAACAACGAAGTGGCACGTGCCGAAAAAGCGCTGGAGAAAAGTATCCGTAACGAAGACCTGCTGCGGTTGATGAAGCTGGAGAAAAGTATGGTTTATTTCAATACGTCCATCCGTGGAAATGAAGTGATGCTCTCGAAGCTGCAAAGTATTTTCCAGGAGCCGATGTATATGGATGCCGAACTGGTAGAAGATGTGGAAACCGAGTTGAAGCAGGCGCATCTCACAGTGAACATCTACAGCGATATCCTTACCGGAACGATGGATGCCTTCGCCTCCATCATCTCCAACAATGTGAACACCATCATGAAACGCATGACCTCCATATCGATCATCCTGATGGTTCCGACACTGATAGCCAGCTTCTACGGGATGAATGTGATCAACTATGTAGAAGAACTACCGCACGGATTTGTCGTGATCGTACTCTTTTCCATCACCTTGTCGGCACTGGCATTCTTCATCTTCAGGAGGATCAAATGGTTCTGATACATCTCCATCACAGATAAGATTAGGGGCTGCAGTAAGATATATACTACAGCCCCGTTTCATTTGTTTGACAGAAAAAGATATTTAATGCTCCTTCGCCACATATATGCAAAGGAGAGAACATACGGCACAGACAACAAAGACGATCCCCGTCGAATGCATCAGGTTTCCCATGCCGACCAAAGGAGAAACAACCCCGCCGAAAGCGAAAGAAACCGATCCCAGCAATGCAGACGCACTCCCCGAATACATCCGTCCCTTATCCATAGCCAGTGTCGTGGAAGAAGTGAAGCAAAGCCCCAACGAAAAAAGGATACAAAGCATAAACACCTCATACACCCAAAAACTGCATCCGGCAAACAAAGCAACCATCTCACACACGGAAAAGACCAGCAACCCGACACCTCCGGCAAGCGTCCCGTTCTCCACCCGCTTAAATTTCACAGCCAACGCAGCAGCTATCACCACCGCCAGCGCATTAACCCCGAAACAGATACTGAAATCGAGCGGTGTAAACCCATAATGTTCCTGCATAATAAACGGTGCAGAAGCAATATTGGCAAAGAGTGCAGCCTGGGCGAACCCAAGCTGCAACATGTACCCCATGTAAGGACGGTTTCCAAATAAAGGTTTGAAGTTCCGGAAAGCATGTAGAAAACTGGATGAAACACGCCTTTCACGGGGTAATGACTCCTGATAATAAAAAGCTGCGAATAAAATCAGCGTGCCGATCAATAGCAAAACGCCGAAAATACCTTTCCAACCGGCTATCCCCGTCATTGCACCACCAACGACCGGTGCGAGTACGGGTGCCACCCCATTGATCGAACCGATAACCGCCAACATCTTCGCCAGTTCATGCCCTTCGAACATATCCGTAGAAACAGAACGCGAAATAACAATCCCTCCCGACGCAGCAATGCCTTGCAGTAACCGGAAAGCAACGAACTGATATATATCGGATGAATATATACACCAGAAAGTAGCTACGATAAAGAGCAGAAGCGACCACAACAACACGATCTTCCGCCCGTATTTATCGCTCAAAGGACCAAAAAACAACTGTCCTACCGCCAACCCGATCATACAGGATGTCAGACTCAGCTGCACCATCGACGAAGAGGTCCCGAACCATTCGGCCATCGACGGAAAAGACGGCAGATACATATCGGTAGCGAACGGCCCGAAAGCCGTCAGCATACCGAGGAATAATAACAAGAAAACTTTATAGTTTATTCTATTTTGAACCAGGACTCTCATTCGCAACCTCCTCCTAACGCATTATATAAACTAACAACAGATTGTAACTGTGAAAAACGATCGGAAACCACATTCAGACGGGCACTCAACAGCGACTGCCGTGCGGTAAGCAACTCCAGATAAGTTGCATTCCCCGTCCGGTACAGCGATTCGGATGTTTGTACCGTACGTTCCAACTCTTTGCATTGCCGTTGATGGCTGTCGAGTGTCCGCTTCACCGATTCTACGGCATACAGCGCATTATTCACCTCCTGCCCGGCATCCAGCAAAGCCTGTTTATAATTAAGCTGTGCGATCTGTTCTTCATCTTTCGATACACGAAGATTCGAGATCAGCTTCCCCCTATTGAATATAGGCTGTGTCAGCGAACCGATAGCCGATAGTATCCATCCGCCGGGATTTGTCACTACCTGCCCCAACGAATTGGTCCAGCCCACACTACCCGTCAGTGTCAGATTCGGATAAAAGGCAGCCCGAGACTGGTTCGTGGCATAGTAAGCATTCGCCAGTTCCATTTCAGCCTGTACCACATCCGGACGTTTGGACAACAAGCGGAGAGGAACACCGGCATTAACCTCCTCCGGCAAGGTTTGTTCCGCCAGCGTACTCCGGGAGATGGATTGCGAAGTCATCCCTAACAGCGTACAAAGCGTATTCTCTGCCTCACGCTGCTGTCTCAATAAGTCGTTATGAGTAGCTTCCAGCTCATACAGACTGGCACGCGCCTGTGTTACGGCATTCTCCGTCTCCTCGCCTACCCGTAGCTTTGCCTCCATAGTCCGCACCTGCTCATTCCAGATATCGAGCGTAGACTGGCTGATCCCGATCTGCTCATCCAACATCAACAAAGAATAGTAATTGTTGGCGACAGTCGCGATCAGTTCCGAACGAACCGCCTGCCGGTAAGCCTCCTGCTGTAAAAGAGTGGCCTGTGTCCCCTTCTTCGCATTACGCAGGCTACCGAACAGGTCGACTTCCCAACTGGCCTGCAAAGGCAACTCATACGTTTTCACACTCTTCGCCCCGTCCGTACGGCTGATAGTCCCTTGCGGCGACAAGCTCAGCGACGGAAGGAAAGAAAGACGGGCAGCCATCAACTGGGCCTTCGCCTCATCTACCCGCAGGAAAGCAACCTGCATATCCGTATTGTTCTCCAATCCGTAACGGATCAGGTTTTGCAACAACGAATCCTGAAACATCTCTTCCCAGGGAAGATCCCCCAGCGTCAGGGAATCTTCCCCGACAGCCGGGTTATCACGGTACAGGCTGTCGACCGGCAGATTGTCCGGCCGGTGATAATTCCGGTAAACCGAACAACTGCTCAGCAAAGCCGTACATATTATAATACTATATATGATCTTTTTCATTTTCTATCTTCTTTTCGTTTACCCATCACCCGCTCTTCAATATATTGGAATACGATAAAGAAAGCAGGCGTCACAAATAATAAAGCAACGGTTCCGATAACCATCCCTCCGACCGTTCCCACACCCAGCGAACGGTTACCATTGGCCCCCACACCCGAAGCAACCATCAGCGGTAACAAACCGAACACCATCGTCAACGCCGTCATAAGGATCGGACGCAGGCGGACAGAAGCTGCTGCCATCGCCGCCTGTGTCAGCGACATACCGGCCTGACGGCGTTCCGTAGCATATTCCGTCAACAAAATAGCCGTCTTTGAAAGTAATCCGATCAGCATGATCAACCCCGTTTGTAGATAAATATTATTCTCTATCCCCCACATCCGGGCAAACAGGAAACTACCCATCAAGCCGAAAGGAACGGATAAGATGACAGCCATCGGAATAAACAAGCTCTCATACAAGGCACAAAGTATCAGGTAAATGAACAGGATACATACCCCGTAAATAATCACCGTATCATGCGAGTTCGCCATCTGTTCCTCTTCCCGCGTCATACCGGAAAATTCATAACCATAACCGGTCGGCAATGTCTGGGCAGCCACTTCCGATACCGCATTGATCACATCACCCGAACTATATCCTTCGGCAGGCATCCCCTGCACATTGATGGATGAAAACATATTGAACCGTGTCAGCGACTCCGCCCCGTATGTCTTGGTCAGTTTTACGAACTGGCTTACCGGAGCCATCCCATCGGTCGTCTTCACAAAGATATTGTTCAACGACTGCATATCTTTACGGTAATCGGACGGTGCCTGCACGATCACCCGGTATATCTTCGTAAAACGGTTGAAGTTAGAGGCATAAATACTCCCGAAATACCCGGACAACACCGACAATACCTGATCGGTCGATGTCCCTGCACGCTGGCATTGTGCCTCGTCTACATCCACCCGGTACTGCGGGAAGTTCTCACTGAAAGAGGTATAAGCCATCTGTACCTCCGGACGTTTATTCAGTGCTTCCAGAAAATCATTGGTCACATTGCTCAACGCCTCGATCCCTTTTCCCGAACGATCCTGCAGATAAAGCTCGAAACTGTTTCCCGTACCATATCCGGAAATCATAGGCGGGGAAAAGACAAATAGTTTCGCATTCTTGATATGTGCCGTACGTTTATAGATCTCGGCGGAAACAGCATCCACACTGTTCTCTTCCCCCTGACGTTCATCCCAATGTTTCAGCTTGATGATAAACATTCCGTGCGAAGCCCCGCTCCCCGATCCCATACCGAAACCGGCTACCTTATTGAAATTGTCTATCTGGGGCAGATCCTTCAACTCTTTTTCCACCTCGTCCATGATACTAGCCGTTTCCGCCAGCGTACTTCCGGCAGGCGCATCCAGGCTGACAAAGATAGAACCTGTATCTTCCGAAGGAACCAACCCCGTCTTGGTAGTACTCATCAGATAAAAAAGTGCAACGACAGCAATCCCCCAGGCACCCCAGGCCATCCATTTCCGCTTAACGAAGAACTTAACGCCACTCTTATATTTAAGAACCAGTTGTTTGAAAGCCGAATCGAAAGCCAAACGGAAACGGGTGGAAAACTCCGGCTTCTTACCATCCACCAGTATCTCGTTCGGTCGCAGGATCAGTGCACAGAGTGCCGGTGAAAGCGTCAACGCATTGATAGCCGAAATACCTACGGCAACGGCCATGGTTATACCGAACTGGGTATAAAACACCCCGGAAGTCCCTCCCATAAAAGAAACAGGGATAAACACCGCCATAAATACCAGTGTAGAAGTAACGATTGCAGAAGAGATGCCGCTCATCGCATCCACCGACGCTTTGTAAGGTGAACGATACCCTTCATCGAACCGCACCTGCACCGCTTCCACCACGATAATGGCATCGTCCACAATCGTACCGATGGCAAGTACCAGCGCAAACAAGGTCAATAGGTTAATGGTAAATCCCGCAATATACAGGACGGCAAACGTACCGATCAGCGACACAAAGATACTGATGGTAGGGATCAGCGTAGAACGCGGATTCTGCAAAAAGACATACACCACCAGCACCACCAGGATAATCGCCTCCAGCAAGGTCTTTATCACCTCGTTGATGGAAGCGTCGAGGAAGTTCTTGGTACTCATCAGTTCCACCACTTCCACATCTTCCGGCAGGCTTCCTTTCAGTTCTTCCAGATACTTATCTATTTCCTGGATGATTTCATTCGCATTCGTACCGGCGGTCTGGTTGATCATACAGGTACTTCCCGGCGCACCGTTCACCGTACCGGTATAGGAATAGCTTTGCGCTCCCAGCTCCACCGTAGCAATATCTTTCAGGCGAAGTACACGCCCGTCGTCATAAGCACGGATCACGATCTCCTCGAACTCCTGCTCCTTTTCCAACCGTCCGCGATATTTCAGCGTATATTGATAGACATTCTTGGAGTCCTCGCCGATAGCACCCGTGGAGGCTTCTATATTCTGGCTGGAAAGTGCTGTTTCCACATCACTCGGTTCCAGTTCGTACTGCGCCATCACATCCGGCTTCAACCAGATACGCATCGCATAGTCCCCTCCCATCACATTCACTTCACCGACACCGGAGATACGTTGTATCTGGGGTTTCACATTAATGCTCAGGTAATTGGTCAGGAAGGTCTCATCGTATGTACCGTTCGGACTGTACAAACCGAAAATCTTCAGCATACTGCTCTGCCGCTTCATCGTTGTCACACCGACTTTGGTCACCTCTGCCGGTAACAGGGATGTGGCGGTAGATACTTTATTCTGTACATTCACGGCAGCCATATCCGCATCGCTACCCTGTTTAAAATAAACCGTGATCTCCGCGCTACCGGTATTGCTGGCGGTAGAAGTCATATAGGTCATATTCTCCACCCCGTTGATCGCCTCTTCCAGCGGGACGATCACACTCTTCTGTACAGCTTCCGCATTAGCTCCGCTATAAGTGGTAGACACACGGATCGTAGGTGGTGCGATGTCCGGATACTGTTCCACAGACAAAGCATACAGCCCGATCAATCCGGCCACCGTGATAACGACCGAAATAACCATCGATAAAATCGGCCGGTCTATAAATTGTTGTAGTTTCATAGTCAGTTCTCCTTTGTTTTAGTACCCGACACGACTGTACCGTCTTTCAACAAACCGGCACCTTCCGATACGATCACGTCACCGGCCTTCAGTCCGTCCTCCACAATATACTCTTTACCGTCATTGACCTCAAACACCCGGATAGGTGTCGACACCGCTTTACCGTCCACCACCTTATAAGCGAAAATACGGTTCTGTATCTCGTAAGTACCGCCCTGAGGAATCACGATACATTCCTCCCGATCGTAAGGCACGATCACATTGGCCGAACCTCCGCTCATCAGACGCTTTCCCTCATTGCCGAATACCGCACGCATACTGACAGTCCCGGTCGTCTTGTCTATAATCCCGCTGATCACATCCACTTTTCCCTTTTGCTCATAGACCGTTCCGTCATTCAGCTCCAGAGAAACTTCCGGGAACGACTCCAACGCCTTATTCAGCGAACCATATTGGGCGGTCAGTGAAAGAACCTGTTTTTCCGTCAGCGAAAAATAAACATACATATCCGAATTGTCCGAAACACGGATCAAGGGATCGGTCATCGAAGCACTCACCAGCGCCCCGATACGGTAAGAGGTCATACCGGCAAACCCATCCACCGGACTCTTCACCAGCGTATAAGACAAATTATTCTCCGCATCCCGCTTTTCCGCCTGTGCCTGAAGCAAAGCAGCCTTGGCACTCTTATAAGAATTTTGTGCCGTACGGAGTTCGAAATCGGAAATCACACGATCCTCATACAGCAACTGTTTTCCTTCCAGCGTCTGTTTGGCAGTTGCCTCATTCGCCTCTGCCGTAGCCACAGCCGCTTCCGCCTTCTGCAAGGCGGCTTCATAGGGAACCTGATCGATCACGAACAATACTTGTCCCTTTTGGACATGTGCCCCTTCTTCTACACACACCTGTGTGATCGTTCCTGAGACCTGCGGACGAACTTCCACATCCTGCTTTCCTTCTATCACTGCCGAATATTTGACAGACAACTGCCTGTTCTCCGGCTTCAAGGTCAATAAAGGGTAATTTTCACCTTCAACCTGTTGTTGCTCCTGTTGTTTACAAGCCACAAACAGCAGCAAACCTAAACCAATCGTAATAACACTTCTTGCCTTCATTTTCTTGCATTTGTTTTTCTCGAAGGCAAAAATAGAAGCTATCTTACAAGCGTCATTTGTACAATCCGCTCTCATATTTGTCCATTTTGCCCATCATTATAGATTATTAGCAAAACGTTTGTCTATTTAGCGCATAGATTTGCTCATTTTAGACATGATATAATTACATTCGCGAAAAAAACAGCCATGAATCCACTAAGCCTGGAAGAACTATTCCCGATGTTTCCGCCTGCCTGTGTTTTAACCGACAGGGTGTTATTGGTTCCTTCATCCGAATTCGGACGGTTAAAGGAGCATTATATCGAACGTACCCGTGCCTTCATCCTGGTATGCAAAGGTTGCCTGGTACTGCAACTCAATGGAAGACGATACGAAATGAGGGAACATACACTCCTGGATATGCTGGACGGGATCACCATCCAGATTCTCAATACCAGCACGGATATAAGAGCTTACTGCCTGTTCATCAACTACAAGTTTGCCAGTGAATCCCTGAAGAACCTGAAGCCCGGACCACTGACTTATATGTTGGACATCATGGACGCTCCCATCCTCTCTTTCTCTCCCGAAGAGAACCATATTCTGGAAAACCAAATGCTTCTGCTCCAAGACTGCCTCCGGAATACAGACAACTATTACCGGACAGAGCTGGCCAGGACTTACTTCAAAAGTTTAATGCTTGAGCTGGGTAACCTGCTTTTCAAACACAGGGCACCAGCAGATGAAACCCCTTCCACGATCGAAAAGAAAGAACTGGTCATGCTGGATTTCATGAAACTGGTATGGCAACACTTCAAGACAGAACACAATGTGGATTTCTATGCCGACAAACTCTGTATCTCGACCAAACACCTCTCACGAATCATCAAAGACCAAATGGGAAAGACACCTCATGCCGTCATCTCCGAAGAAATCTTCCACATGGCTATGACCCTATTGGAAGACGACAGAATCCCGGTTCGCCAGATCGCAGAAATACTGCATTTTTCAGACCAGGCGGCTTTTTGTAAATTCTTCAAGAAATACAAGGACATATCACCGATGGCCTATAGAAAAAAAATAGCCACGGAATAAACCGTGGCTACCTGGCCTGTTTTCATAGAAACAATCACTGTCTCCTGAACAACAATATATACTTATTTAAGGGTTGCGCCTCCGTCTCCTCCCTGATTCCGGACAATCCAGGGTAACACATTAAAATCCATTTTCAGATAAGCTTCATATTCATCCGGTTTTTCCGGATCGATCTCCGGAGTTCCCGTGCCGAGTCCTGAAATATTGGTCACCAGCAAACGATAAATATTGTTGCGTACGATCGCAAACTCCATGACTCCCATCTCATTCTCCTTATTATTATCCAGATGTCTGATCCAATAATTATAATAGCAATAATAGCTCGCCACTTCCGGATCTTTCCGGTAACGTTTCACAAACACTTTTGCCAGTTCTTCATCGGTCGATCCTTCCGTAATACCATCCAGTTTGAATCCGGCATCTTTCATAGCCTGGATGCTGGTATAAAATTTATAATTCGCATAATAGATAACATCAGGTCTCGCATCGGTCGTCTCCTTATTCTCTCCCCAAAGAGTCTCAGGTGTAAAACTGGCCTTAAACCGGACTCCGGTGGAATAAGCATTCAACTGGTTCGTTTTAAACATACAGTTTTCAAGACAGTAAAAACCATGGAACGAATTAACCGGTACAGACTGCCAGTTTTCAGCAACCGTCTTCAATGGATAAGCATAATATCCGTCCGTATTATCGAAATCGGTAGCCCCATCTATCGTTTTCGAGAAGAAATAAGGATCGATCACATACCCGTTAACAGGATTTATCTCCCCGAAATTTCCGTTTGTAATGGTATAGGAAGAAGGAGCCCGGTTTGCAGTCAGGACTGCTGTATGACGGAAGGTGTAAAACCAACGGCTTAAGTTGATATACTGGAATCCGGACAGGCTGATGGAAACATATTTATCGCCATCGCCGGTCATCAGATCGTATTTCTCTTTCGACTGTCCGACCAATACCTTAGCCATAGCCCGCTCCAGATTTATAGTTATGATAGTAGGATCTTCCGACGGTAAAATCTCACGTACAGTCACTTTCAAATTCGAATCCGTAGTACCCTCATACAAACCGCTATTGTCGGCACGCCCTGACATCAATAAAGTACCATCCTCGGTCAAAACCCCGAAGCCGTCTTTATAAGTGGATCTGTCCACCAGGTTGATAAACTCATTCTCCGTATTGAAAGAACCTGTCACATCCCCGTTGGCAACCGTAAAAATATCATACGTACCCGGATCTATCAAAACCCTGTTAGCCGTGTACTTTACGATATGTTCACTCTGGTTTCCGGAAGAAGCATTTTCCGAAACCTGTGGTCCTGCCGTACGGGTTATATTCTCCAACGAGATCTTTTTATATAAAGCCTTCGTATCCGAATTGAACAGATAAACGGTAAGCGACTTTACATTATACTCATTGGCAGTACCGGTTTCATAAATACCCGAAGTTTCCGCCTCGCCGGCTTTGGTCGTAGAACTGTTAGGAACGACAAAAGCGAACCGGACATTTCCTTCTCCCTCGTCCACAAAGCCGGAATTATCTTCCGGTAATACATCTGCATCGTTAATACATCCCGACAAGCCCAATACCAGGCATAACAGTCCTGCTGATTTTACAAAAAAGTTGTTTTTCATATGATAAAAGCACTTAGTAAATAATTATACATTCAATGACGTTTATTATTCTCAAAAAATGCGGCCAAATTCATACCGGCCTCTTCCGATCCTTCCGCTTTTGCCGCTTTCAGCAAACGAATGCCTTCATACAGATTCCCGGTCATCAACTCATACACCCCTTTGCAATTTTTATAAGCCAGGGTTTCATGGGGTGCCATCCGCAGAAACTCTCCGGCTGCCTGCCAGTTGCCCTGCTCGATAGCAGCCGCTGCCGCATTCAGATTGGCTACCGGATGAGCCGGATAAATCTTTACACTCGTTTCTATTATCTGATAAAATTTCCCCGGTTCATTTTTATAACTCAACGCCACCATATACAATTCACGTAAAGAAAGCATCTGGGGATTCATTTCCGCCACCACCCTGGCCTCTTCCAGGTTAAAATTCAGTTCTTTCTGATTCCGTACATCGGTCGCATCACTTTCCGGAGAAATGTATGAAGCCTTTAACCCGGATACTTCCGAAACCTTCGGCGAAAGCGTAACATCATTGGTTACAGCAACTCTCTTTACCTCCGGTGACCTACCCGATTCTTTCAGACCGATCGTTTCCTGGACAATTTCCCCGGAAGAAGCCAGCCTGTTTACCTTCAAAAACAGTTCCGGCATACGCATCCAATTTTCGGAAGCAACAGAAGTATTATAGATCACTTCACAAGGGTATTCTCCCGACAGTTCCCTGACAAAAAAATATTTCTCCCCTTCAATACCTTTTCGTTTATTCAATACACGGTTCCGTTCATATATGCGATGTCTTTTTTTACCGTTCAGCAAGACAGGGGCAAGTTCTTTCTCCTGCCTGTTCTCTTTTATCACCGGAATAATGGTAAGTGATTCGTCAGATGTGAAATCATGGGTATTGACAATACATTTCACCGATACCATCAACGAATCACCTTTCACAAAACATGACTGCGATTTTATCTCCACATCAATATCCTTTGCGTATAAGGAGTTGCAAATAAAAAATAAGCCCAGCAACACGAGCGGATTGATTTTCATATTTATTGTTTTTTTATTGTATAAAGTAAATTAGAGATATGCCTATTTGTGTCGGTCCCACATAATTGGTATGTGCCTTTTCTATGCGGGGAGTTCCTTTTTCCTGCCCGTATTTATCATAACTCAGATAAGCATACCCCAAAGCAATACTAGCTTCCAGGTTCCATAGCGGACTTATCATCCATTGGTATCCGTAAGAAATTCCGGCACCGACCAGATTTCCCTGAAAACGATAATCTGACAATATTCCTCCCCAATTAAAACGCGCATAATGGGCCTGTATACCTACAAAACTTCCCTGAAAAACTTCACCAAACCATCTTCTGAACTCCGGTTGTATAAGCAGATGTTTCATCTTCTTGTTATCAGCAAAAGTCCACGGGTTATAACTGATAATAGAACTGAATGAATAGGCATCTTTACATTTTATTTCTCCCCCGATATTCAAAGACGACGTCAAATCATAAAGTACATTTGTTTTCACTGCTATATTCTGACAGTTCAATTTAGATAAAGAACTGATAATCATTATTATAAAAATCAGACTCTTAGGACTATAAAGCCTGATAAACATCTTACGACACATTATCATAATAACACCAAAAACAATTATATAATTACTTTTATATCGCATATCAGATATTATAACAAACTATTAATACTATATTGAATTATTCTATTTTCATTTTAATAAAAAAATAATGACTAAAATAAACGAACGTTTTTTCTAGTCATTATTCCGAGACGAAAATTCAAGATGATATGATTATTGTAACTTCTTGAAAAACCACATATATCTGTCTGTAATTCAGTAAAATAAAAAGATAAAAAACGCTTTGTTTTTCATTTAATATAAAATATATTTGCACCAAATAAATGACTAGAAAAAACGTTCGTTTATTTTAGTCATTACATCGGATCTTTATGAATTCAGCATAAAAAAACTCTGTATTTTCCGACTTTAATTGAAATAATATCGGAAAATACAGAGTTAAATATTCAACCGGACGAAAGCTTAAAGCAGCTATTCTTCCTCTTTATTCAGTTTTCTGACCAGGTCATCCGCAGCACGAAATTTCACGGTACTTCTGGGTGCAAGCATCAGGGGTTCCATTGTTTGCGGATTCCTGACCGGACGAGGTTTCTGAAACATTGGAGAAAAAACCCCAAGGCCCCCTATCCTTACTTTATTTTCTGATTTCACTTCTTCAAATACAGTATTAATAAATGTATTCAAAACATTCCGTACAGCACTTTGCGTATACCCCGTCTTTTCTGCGATAGAGTATATCAATTCTCTTTTGTTCATCATATTTTTACAGTTTTAAATTTTTTGTTCTTCCAACGATCCGCTGTTCCAAAGCGAATCGTTATTATTAAATAGTTTGTAGATTTGTTTCATCTGACTTCCCGACAAGTAGAGTTTTTTCAGGCCTTTTTCATAATCGGCCAGCCGGTGAAAATCCGACCCCACATAATCATAATATTCTTTATTCAACAAAATCCGGGCAACCGACCGGGCTTGCTTTCCATACAGTCCGGCCAACGAGAACAAATTCAACTGAAACTTATATCCTTTGTCTTTCAGAAAATAATAATCATCCTGCGTCATATACTGATACAGTTCCGGATGAGCGATAACAGGCCTATACCCTTCCAGCATAAGATCGAATAAAAAAGTCAGGAATTTCTCGGGTGCCGATAAGCGGGAAGTCTCCACCAATATCTGCTTACCGGGGAAAGTCAATACTTTTCCCCTCTTACGGGCATCAAAACCATTATCCAGCATATATTCGGCAGCCAGACATAATTCAATATCCGCAGGGCAACACTCTTTCAGAATGGAATATTTTGCCTGTAAAAGTTCTAACGAATTATTCGTACATTCTTCCGCAATATGAGGAGTAAGGAAGATTCGCTTTACCCCTACCTCCCTCATCCTATCCAATGCAGCCATCGAGTCCATTAAGGACTCCGCTCCCCCGTCCACATTGGGAAGCAGATGTGCATGCACATCCGTCATTCCCTCAAGCAATGTGGTATAAAGAATATTTCTCTTCGGTATAATCCAGGTCAACATAACGGAAACTATTTTGATTTTTTCTTTTCATTCCCGTAACCGTAGCCATAACCATAGCCGTATCCGTATCCGTAACCATAGCCCGAATGGTTATAGCGTACGCCGTTCAGGATCAAACTCATATTCCTGAACTTATCCTGTTTATACAGCTTCTCCAGTTCCGGAAGCTGGCGGCGGTCCATCAAACCGGCACGCAGGATATAAATGGTCAGGTCAGCTACGCGATTCACAATAGCCGCATCGGCAACCAGACCTGCAGGCACATTATCCAGAATGATATAGTCATACCGTTTCTTCAGCTCTTCGATCAAAGTATCCAAACGGGTACTCAACAAAAGCTCGGAAGGATTGGGAGGAACAGGGCCCGTATGGATAATATCCAGATTCTTCGCAATTTCCTCTTTTCCTATGATTACATCTACATCATCCACTTTTCCAGATAAATAGTTTGTAACTCCCATGTTAGTGCTAGCACTAACATGGCTGCTAAGGGTACCCTTACGAATATCGAGATCGATCAGTATCACCTTTTTGCTGGTCAAAGCAAAGCTCATCGCCAGATTCATCGACACAAATGTCTTACCGGCATTCGGATTGAAAGAAGTAAACATCACCACTTTCATATCCTTTGCTTTCACACGCATGAAATCCATATTCGTACGAACAATGCGGAATGCCTCCGAAATACTGTCGCGCCCGTTTTCACGCACGACTATTTCATCTTTATTCTTCTTGTCACGCAAAGGGATCTCTCCCAGGAACGGAATCGATACGGCATCTTCCACATCTTTACGTGTACGCACGGTTGTATTCATAACTATCCGCAGCCAGATAATACCTGCCGGAATAGCCAACCCCAATACCATAGCCGCCAGTAAAATCATCATCGACTTGGGAGCCACCGGACTCCGGCTACCCTGGGCAGCATCGATCACACGGGCATTACTTTCCGTGA
The DNA here is from genome assembly GCF_003479515.1 of Parabacteroides sp. AF14-59. Lineage (NCBI taxonomy): Bacteria > Pseudomonadati > Bacteroidota > Bacteroidia > Bacteroidales > Tannerellaceae > Parabacteroides > Parabacteroides sp. AF14-59. The sequence goes on from NZ_QUHH01000001.1 coordinate 56,153, forward strand.
TCGCCTGCGATAAGGCATTCTCTTCCCGCTTATTCAGCAGGTAGAGATACAGCTCTTCCTTGATCTTCTGCTGGCGTTCGACCGACAGCACATACTTCTGTTGTGTCGGTACAGCCGAGATACGGCGTGTCGTTTGTACCTCCCGCTCCTTGATATTCTTTATCTTGATATTCAGACCGACAATCAGGTTGTCAACCGCCCGGATTATGGTCTGTTTCATCGCATTCAGCGAATTGTTCAGATCCATTACCACCGGGTTCTTATTACTACTGTTGCTGATCAGTTTGTCACGTTTCAGCAACAGGTTGTTGTACTCGCTGATCTGTCCCTCGATATTCACATCCGCGATGCCGGTATTAGCCGGTATCAGGTCGGCACTTTTATGAGGGTCCGTGAGGTAATCGCGTATATATTTGGCAAGCGTCCTCTGGTTTTCCAACCCCAGTCCTTCTTTACTGTACTGACTGCTTTCCTGCAGGTACATGCCTGTCTCGGAGCTGATATCCGTTAACCGGTTTTCCCGTTTATACGTTTCGATATCGGCATCCACGCTTCCCAACTCCTTTTCAATAATGATCAGACGCTCATTGATGAAATTGGATGTATTCACCGTTACCTGGTTCTTGTCGTTTATCGCATCCTCATTGTAAACAGCGATCAACATATTCAGGATATCCTCCGCACGCGGGATAGACACATCCTGCAAAGTCAGGTTAATGATCGTAGCCGTTTTACTGGCTAATACCACTTGCAGGGCATTGCTGTAATTCAATGCGACATCTTCCCGGTTCTTCTTCCCGACAACGACAGACTTTCCGAAATATTTATCCGAATAATACAAGGTCGGAGTTACCACCAGCTTGCCGGCAGGCGTTGCCACCGTATCGTTCAACACGACCTTCTGCATTTTCCCCTCGGCCATAGAGAAATCCGACAGCAGCACTTCTTTTTCCGACAAAGGCGTCACTACCAATGAAAACGCCTGCGTCGCCTCCGCCTCCGGGAACTGTACGGCTACAGGCGACTGCGTATACAACTCAACCGTACGCAACCCATCCTTTTCCGTATAGCTGACATCCAGATTCAGACGCTCGGAAACAATATTCATCAAACGTTTCGATTTGAAAACCAACACCTCGTTATCCACGTTGCTTTTTACATTGAACATATTCAGTTCTTCAAAAGCCGCCGATTCACTAAGACCACCCCCTTTGGTATTATCCTTGATCAGCACGGAAGCCGTACGTGTATACACCTTCGGCGCCCATTTCAGATACAGGAACGCCACCCCGCAACAAAACAGGGTGGACAACAGGAACCAGTACCAGTTAGCCAGGACTATATGGAAAAGGTCGTTCAGATTCAGTTCGTTTTCTTTTTCACGTAAATAAGTAGTTTCTTGTTCAGAATTCATTAGATTATCCGATTATTTAAAGATTAATACCGCGATCGTCGTCAGCAACGAAATGACAGAAACCCAGACTCCGATCGAGTTATTCTGGTTAATGCTGCTCTGACCTGATTTCGCTTTATTCGGTTCTACATAGACAATATCGTTCTGCTGCAGGTAATAGCAGGGAGAATTAAAAATATCAGCCGACCGAAGATCATGGAAAAGGATCGTACGTTTCCCGTTATTTTCACGGATAACACCTACCCGGTCGCGACGGCCGTAGATAGTCAGGTCGCCTGCCATACTCAATGCTTCCAGCAATGTGATACGGTCGCCGGAGATAGTGAAACTACCCGGACGGCCCACTTCGCCCATCACCGAAACCTTAAAGTTCAGGAACTGTACCGTTACGATCGGATCTTTGATCAGGTCGCCTTCGATCAGCTTGCTCTTTACCAGCTCCGTCAACTGCATGCGGGTCAACCCTTCCACATGGATCTTCCCCAGGATCGGAAAATCTATATCTCCGTTCGTATCCACCAGATAACCTAAAACACGTTGCTGTCCGCCATTATTCGATCCCAACTGATAAGTCACCATCGGCATATTAAAAGGCAACGCCAGCTCCGGATCACGGCTGTTTACCATGATAGCCAGCAGGTCGTCGCTATGAATAATCACTTCATATTTCTGTTCGATCTCCTGCTGTTTCAATGGGATAACATCCTGTAGATAGATAATTTTCTTGGTTGAAGTGCAGGCGGAAAAAAACACCGCCATACACATCACCAGATAAGTCACATATTTTATCTTCATACTTTTCTTCTTTTCCGGATATTTACTCGCCTGAACCACCGGAATGACTTCCATGACTCGCCCCTTTCTCAGTTGTCACTACCAGGTCGACTCCCTCATATTTCACAACCGGAATGGTCAGCGCTACAGTCTGTCCTCCGAATACGACCGGAAAACCAAATACCGTAGTAGTGGTCTTTTCAATCATGGAAACAGTCGCTTTCATATCCCCGCTTACTCTGGCATCACGTTTCAATGTCATCTCACCGACACTCTGAGTTCCTCCCAGCAATGAAGCCAATGAACTTTCGACAGCACCGGATAAAGCTGTAACATCACTATCACTCAAGCCTGCCAATTGTTTCTTCAGCAGGTCGCTCGTAGTTCCGTCGATTTTCCAACCCAAGTGGAATGTCACATCGATCGCCTGTTCTTTTGAATCCATATTTCCCAGATTATCAATCACAACCGATGCCAGATCTTCAGTTTTAGATGTTCCCTTTTGTGATGAACAAGGCACTCCGAACGAGTGATTTGAAAATCCGTCGATCGTGGTCATATAATATCCATTTCCATTGTAATCGGCAGTACCGGTTTCATTCCACACGCCGTTCTTCTCCACATAATGCCTTACATCAGCAAAATAAACGCTGTTACTTGCCGGATTCTTCATCCGCAGAATAACAGGCTTCTCAAAAGTCTGACCGTCCGGTTCACAACTAACAGTAGAGAGACTGGCACGAACGGTACCTGCCTGAGACTTTTTAGCACCTTCCTTATAAGCCGTCACAGTTATATCCGTTGCCGTTTTAACCGCACCGGCCGGAAATTCCAGTTCCACCATTTGCCGTTTAGCCTCTATCACTGTACTTCCGGCATCCGGAGTAACGGTAACAGGCTGATTTTTTTCCTCCAGTTCCTGCACCAGCGATACGACACTCTGTTTCTTGGCATCAGACGGGAAACTGGCTTCTGCCGTAACGGTCACATACCCGCTCTTCTCAAAAGTGACAACGTAATCATTTTTCGATGTCATCTCCAACTGGAAAGTACCGTCGGCGGCCGTCGTTGCTTCCGAGTTCGATGCAGTTACTTTTACACCCTCCAAAGCATTATTTCCAGCCATCACTTTTCCGGCAATGTAATAGACCTCCGCATCCAACGGATTTTCCACAATGACGGGAGTCGGTTCATCTTTCTTACAGGAACTAAGTCCTACACCTACTGTTGCAGCAAGACATATAGCCATGCCCGCAACCAAATGCTTGTTCATTTTCATTTTGTCTTCTTTTTTGTTAAAAAAATATTTCTTGATATTATTTGGATTGTTCTGCCAGGATCACCAGGTTATCCTTGATAAAGTCAGGATTGTAGTAAGTGCGGTTTCTGTTTTCATCCGGACGTGTCTCGTAAGAACGTCCCAGCCTGCGTGATGTATACCGGGGCCCCGACTGCGCTTCATACTGCCAGTCAAAATATTCCGGCAAACGCATCCGGACAGCCCGGTGCTTGCTACGTTTTTTCCGGGGCAGAGGAATAGCAAAGTGAAATCCTCCGTTCACCTCCCCTTCGGAATACATGGCAAACAAACCGACTGTTATCTCTCCGAAATGACGGCTGCAATCACCACGCACTCCATAATCGCCATAGATATACCGATGCGCCGATAAGTCGAACTGCAAATTATAATACGGCTCGTTATAGCGCACCAATACCGAGCCGTTTACCCGTCTCCATTGTGTCACCTCCCATCTACCGCCGTAAAAAGTGGATGCTCCCGTCAGGCCGCCGCTCAAGCCGAAAGCCCAACGGTCGGAATTTGTATGATACAACAGGTTCAGGTCCACCCCGATCCGGTCCTGATTAAAATTGCCTACACTCAATGTCGCAAACACATTTTTCGGTAACCGTATTTCCTGACGTACCACCAGCATCCCTGCACGGATATAATCCATTTCTCCTACCAGATTATTCCAGACCGGAAATATCACCTGCCCGGTAAAAGAGGCACCTTTCCATAAACCGATCTCTACAGCCGGTGCTATATCGAGTACGGCTCCGTATATTTTATCCAGCCAGGAATTTTGCAATCTGACCTGGGGATACAATACCAGATCCACTTTCCCTGCCGAACGGTTTACCGCTTTCGTCCCTTTCAAAGCCTTCATAACCTCATCCGTATCGTAACTTATCGCCAGTCCCTTCATCACGGCCGCCAGTGACAAACGCCCCTGCCGGTAAGCAGAGACAAACTCCCGGTCCAGCGACACCCTGATTTGAGGAATTCCGTTTTCCAATACGGCCAGTTGTATGTTTTCATCTGCAATATCCGGTTCATCCAATAAAGTCCGGATCACCTCAAACAATCCGCGATAAGTACCCCGGTAAACATTATCCTCATAAGCAATACACACCCCACCAGCCTGTACCGCCACTTTTACGTTTTCCATCCCCAGGTCGACAAGCGTCTCCTTTACTGTCGCCTTTCCTTTCCAACCAAACAGACTACCCAGGAGAAATAAAAAAAGTATACGATATATCTTCAACATCCGACTGTAACGATTTAAGTCATTTCCAGCATCTGAACTCATACCGTATCCCGGCAGAGAGAGCTTTGAAATCATAGCAGAAAGCGTGTAGGGATAAATGATTGAAAAACCGTGCGGCAGCCCCTACACTCACTGCCTCCGTATCATATTCGACCATCAGTACGACAGGTTTCAGAAAAGCCGGACGATAGCTTACTCCTCCAAAAACGCCCTTATGGTAAGCATCTTTACGGAACGGGATATTACCTCCCAAAGAAAGCCCCAGATCATGACCGCCGAATAACAGATGTTTCGTTCCAACAACATATACGGACGAGAAAAAACGGTTGCCTTTGACTTTCGCAAACATATTCAGTTCGCCGCTCGTAAAGGCATCATTCGATCCCAGAACGATTGCCGGATGCCACTTCCCCTCTTTCAGGGGGCGAAGACGCAATGAGACAGAACGGTCCTGCTGCCATTTATTCCCGTTTTCAAATTCTCCGTGAAGTAAAGTACAACGGTATGCAACCTCCAGGAACGGCAGGAAAGTCATATTGACAAAATAGTTTCCGGTATCATAGTCCCAGTAGCCGGGTGTCATCGCTTCAGGCAGGAAATTAGCTCCTCCCATAAAAGTTCCGTCTGCTTGCATATCCGCAGTCGGAATCGTCTGCAATCCGGTCATGCCCAGCGAATACTGGGCATTCAATGACGAAGCGACCGGTAACATGCAGACCACAAAAAAGAATTTCAAAAAATAGTTCATTTGATTTATCTGTCAACAGATATTTCTTTCATCCTAAAATCAGGGTTCGCCCAGAACTTCCACAATATACCCCACCTGGCGCGGTGTCAGAATGCGTTGCGTACGGTTCCATCCCGTCTTTCCCAGGCTACGGAGTAATCCGGCATTTGCCGTCACCCATACTTTCAACCGGCGTGAGGCTGCCGCAGGAGTCAGATCCGGACTATACAATATCCCCAGTTCCATCCAGGTAAAACTGCGGTTCTTCCACATCCTTTCCTCCTCATCTTCCCCGGCGGTCTTTATCCTGCTTTTTCTATCATCCTTCTTCATACCCACCTCCAGTCCATCGTGGCCGGACGTCTCTCCCTCTGCGACAGACCGGTCAGGTAAGCCATTCCGACATTCAGGCAACGAAGTGCCTCCATCCGTTTCGCCGTATCGGTAATGGCAGACAACAGCAGTATCCCTTCCCGGATACGTCCCAACAATAAAGCCTCTTCCGAAGAGGCCCCCTGCATGAGTCTTTCCCGCAGATACCTTGTAAACCTTTCTTTTCCCCAAAGCCTGAACAACGAGTCCGGGTCTTGCCCTTCCGGCAGTTCCATCCTATACACCCGGAGATCTTGCATACCCAGCTGGCAAACCGCCTTTTCAGCAGCCTTTCTTCCTGCTGCGTCCGCATCCAGCATCACGACCACCCGCGAGGTGTATTTCTTCAACAAGGCAATATGCCCGTCGCACAAAGCCGTTCCGCAAAGCGCCACCGTATTCCTGAATCCGGCTGCGTGCATCGCCAGCACATCTTTGTATCCTTCCACCAGAATGGCAAATTGTTTTTCACGAATCATTTTCCGGGCCATATCCAAGCCGTAAAGTAGCTCGTTTTTACGATAGAGTCCGCTGGTCGGCGAGTTGATATATTTAGGGATATCCGGATTTTCGGTCAGACGGCGTGCTCCGAACCCGACCAACTGCCCCTCCTCATTCCGGATGGGAAACACCAGCCGGTTACGCATTGCCTTCCATTCTTCAGGAACCATCGCCGGTGAAGTCCCAACCCCGAAATCGAGCCAGGTCGGTGTCAGGTCCGAATCCCCTGAAGCGGCAGGAAGGAGAGACGAAAGAAACTGAAGGTTTTTTTCAATTGAAATTTGAGAATCGAGATTTGAAAATTTGTCTGTTTCACATACCGGCTTTGTCAATTTGACTTCGGGTTTGACCTCAGATTTCACTTTCGACTTTCCATTTTCCATTTTCAATTTATCTATTGCCTCTCCGAACGATATCCCTTCTATCTTCTGTAAAAAACTGATTACGTCCCCTTTCTCTCCACAGGCAAAACAGATGAAACACTGCTTCTCCGGATTTACCGCCAAAGAAGGGTGACGATCTTTATGGAACGGGCAACACCCCAACAGGCTTCTCCCCTTCTGCGTCAGCTGTACATACCGCCCGATGATTTCTTCGATCGGCGGTGCAGACTGTTTTATATTGTTTATTTCCCGTTGCGTCATGATGCAGGAGTATTACGATAGTTCGTGATCTTCGTATAAGATTCGTTGTAACGGTAACGGGCAATTCCTGTCGCCCCGTTCCTGTTTTTCACGATATAAAGTTTGCCTACTCCCACCAGGCTCTCCCCTGTCCGTTCGTCCCGTATAATCCCATGCTTTTCCGGACGATAGACAAAAATTACACAATCCGCCACCTGCTCGATCGTACCCGAATCCCTCAGGTCGCTCATCACCGGGACATGTGCCTTATCCGGTCTCGTCTCGCAGGCACGGTTCATCTGCGAAACAAGCAAAACCGGACAATCAGCCTCCAGTGACAGCTGTTTCAAGGCAGTCACATTACGTCCTACCACCTGATCCAGTGTTTCATTCTTCTGGCGGACCGACGACAACAGATGCAGATAATCGATCACCACCAGGTCGCACTCGCCCGCCTTACTCTTCAGCATCACCTTGGCTCGGATATCGCCGACCGTACAGCAAGGCGTGTAATCGATATACAACGGTAGCTTATCCAACTTCTTTCCTGCTTCCGCCAGCATCTCCAGTTCCTGTTGCGTCAATCCGGAAATACGCAGATGATCGGCATCCACATCGGTCATGCCAGCCAGGATACGGTTCAGCAGTTGCAAGTCAGACATTTCCAGGCTGAACAGGCAGACATGCTTTCCGGCACGTGCCGCATTGACAGCGATATGAAGTGCCACCGCCGTTTTCCCGTCGCTGGGACGGCCGCCCAAAACGATCACCTCCCCACGATGCAAACCGCCCGTGACATAATCAAGTTCCTCCATCCCGCTCAATATCCGGGTGACATCCTCGGAAGCATTCATCCGTTTCCGGTGCCATTCCACAGCCTTTGCCGACAGTTCTCCCACCGTCTGCATCGGTTCCCCGTCGGCCGTATTCCGCCGGATATCCATCAACGACTGCTCCGCCTCCGCGATCAGCTCATCGGGCACGGCATCGAACTGTCCCGATTTAAAATTCAGCATAACGAACAATTGTCCCAGCAGACGCAGTTTATACCGGCGTTTCACCTCATCGGCATACAGGCTTACATTCTCTCCGGTACGGACATTCAGCATGGCCGGGAGGATGAAAGAAAGCCCGTTCAGTTCTTTCCACTGTGCCTCGTCCTGGCGACGCATTTCAGTCTCGACCGTCATCATATCCGGCCGCACACCCCGGTTGTACAAATCCATGATAACCCCGTAAACAAAGCTCAGCGACTTATCTTCAAACATCTCTTTACGCAAGGAAGAAGCTACCAGCATCGGAGCTTCCGCCGAGGTCAGCAGGCAACAGATCAACGTTTTCTCGACATCCATCATACGTCACTCCTTTCCTGTCGGTTACCGGCATCCTGCATGCTGCGTCCCCCCATTTTCCGCTCGATATCGGCCAATGTGCAAGACGGCTCAGATTCCCGTTGCTGCGTGTCCGTTTCCAATTCGTAACCGGAAAAATAGTCGTAGCCGCAAATACCGATACGTGTTCCTCCGGTCACGGCATTGATTACGATCAGATGATCAATAGCCAGTAATTTCAAATAATAGCCGACCGACCCGATACTGATACAAGTCAATTCCGACAATTCATGATAGGTTCCCATATACTCCCCCCGGCGGCAAATATGCCGGTACTTCCCTAAAATCACCGTTCCGTCGATATAAAAAGCTCTGATAATCAAAGTGACGTACATTTTTGCCAGATCGCGTTCTTTTTTTATCGGACAAGTTAACTTGTTCAAGATCTTTCTCGGCAACCTGATAAAAGCCTTTCCCAGTAACGTTGCAACCTGGGCATAGTTTCTCTGCTCTCTGTTCATTGTGTTTGGTTTAACTAAAATTAGTATTTGCGTCCTTATGTGCGCTCTATTCGCAAAAACAATTGAATAACATCAGATCATATCAGGTTTATATTTGCTCTCTATTTAGCTTTTATGCGTTCCTCTTTAATATAAAAAGAAGTATTTCTTATATAAAGATTTTATAATAGGAGGTTTTTCAATTTTTTTCAGAATAAGACCGTTCTCCAACGCTTTAAAACAAAGGTACACAGTGCTTTTCTGATATAAAAAACTGTTTTTCACGTATTTATTACAACCCAACAGACTATACATCAACAGGTTAGTTATTAAAAATTCCGTTCTTTCTCTTCGGTTCGAGCTTCATTTCCCGTCTTATCTGGTCATGTATATGCAGATAATCCTCATGTGCATTCTTCAGAATGCTGCAGATGTACGATTTTTCAAAGTCGGTTTGAAAGATCATGTAGATATAATCCGCCAGTTCCTCATACGAACAATCACCGAACATCCCGCTTCTGACCATCCCCGACAAATATTCGATAAACAACTTCGGTTCCTTTACCCTGATCCGTTCCAGGTCGAGGGGACCGGTATCGTAATGGCAGTAACTGTATATCACCTCGCGGTACTGTTTGAAAAACGACCTGGCCAGGTCGTCCCATGTCCTTTTCTCCCTGATCTTCGGGTCTCCCAGCAAAAATGCCAGTAAAAAGATATCCGGTATCTCATTTTCGTGTTCGTCGATCGATTTTTTCAGCAAAGGGAACGACAGATGTTTACCTGCTATTCCTCGTATCCTTTTTTTAAAAGGCTGATTCCTTTTTGTAGATCTTGTCTGTTAAATAAATCCATAAGTCTATACTTTTTTATGTCTCCGTATAGTCTGTCCGGATTGTAAAACATATACCTTTTGTCTTCAAAACATATATGTTTTAACAACGAAACATACCTGTTTTGAATGTAAATATTTAACTGTTTTTATCTGACCCTATCTGTCTCTACCGGCATCTATCTGTCTGCGTGTTTTCGGGCTGCCGTACCTTTGTAATGTTATCGATAACCAACAATTAATTTCAAGTATCAACCCTAATTTTTAAAATCTATGCCATTAAAGTACAGACTTGTCAAACGCAAAGACATGAGTAAAGATGCAGCAGAAGGAGCCGAGCTCTACTATGCGCAGACCAGCATCAGTAAAAAGGTCGATCTGAACCGTATCTGCAGCCGTATCAGCAAATACAGTACCGCCAGCCGTGGCGATATCCTGCTGGTCCTGGACGGTTTGATCACCGTCATGAACGAATCCCTTGCCGACGGCGAATCGATCCATCTGGGCGATTTCGGTAGTTTCCGTATGGTTGCCGGCAGCAAAGGTTCCAGCACCGAAAAGGATTTCAATTCTTCGTTGTTCAATCGTGCTCATATCGTATTTTATCCGGGTACCATGCTGATGGATATTGTCCGCGACGCTTCTTACGAGAAGTGGGTCATTCCGGGCAGCGATTCAGGCTCCGGTTCAGGTTCGGGCGGCGGTAGCGACCGTCCGGAGATTGAGTAAAAGAATCAACCAATTTGCCAATGTGGCAATTAAGATTGCAATAATTGGTATTCCCATTGGCATATTGACACATTGACAAATAATTTCATTATCGATTATGACAAAACTAGATTTTATCAAACAGTATCTTCCCCTCGCCCAAAAGGCGGCAGAGCGGTTCGGAATGAACCCGGTCATCATCCTGGCTCAATCCGCCATCGAGACCGGTTGGGGCGAAAGTGCGCTGTGCAGAGGGCATAACAACTTTTTCGGCATCACCGCTTATGGCCGTCCCAACCCTTTCTGGGAAGGAGACCGTACCGACCTGTCTGCCAACGACGGCCGTCCGTGTCTGTGGTTCCGCAGTTACCTCACTCCGGAAGCCAGTTTTCTCGATTTCGCCCGTCTGATCCACTCGGCCTATCCTGTGGCCGCGACTCTCACCTTCCACCCTTCCGCCTACGCCAAAGAGATTGCTTACAGCAAATATATCAGCGAAGTGAACGGCGATAACCGTGCGGCTTACCAGCGTATGTTGGTGGCGGTCAGCCGGTCGATAGAGCGATTGAAGGTAAATTAATTTTCAATTCTCAATTTATAATTTTCAATTTCCATGAATGTCCTTGAAACAATTCTCAACTTCCTCACCGGCCTTGCCCGGATCATCTTCCCCCGCAAGCGAAAACCGGCAGCCGGTGACTGCCCCTGTTCTCATCCTCTGCCTGCTCCTCCTGAGCCTCCTCTCCCTCCTGATGAGGGAGACGGAAGTGACCCTGACCTGCATCGGGGCGATTCTCTCGCTCTCACCCAGGGGGACTGGGGAAGCCGCAGAGATGGGAAGAATAACCTCCCGCCCGGAGCTGACTGGCTCGGAATGTCAGGATATAGCCTGATGCTGATGGGCGGGGTCGGGTGTCTTTATAAATGGTTTATTGCGTAAGCGATTCCTGCTGGGGGTGTGTCACTAGGGTATTGGTGATACACTCCCTTTCTATATTACAAATCATGGGAATTATTGATTTTCTTAGAATAACAAAGAAAAAAGTTCCATCCCATCTCCTTCCTCAATCGTTCCATCACTTCTTCGGTAGAATGAAATTCACCGCGCTTATGAGCTTTAACCGCATAATCGGCCGAAGCATCCAACATTTCCTTTAAAATAAGCGTTTCTGAATTTCCTTTTGAAGTCAATTCTTTAACATACTTATAAACTTCGGATAACTTTTCTTGATCCAACTTTATAAGTTCCTTAAAATATCAACTCTCAATGTATCTACACTAAAGGTATTCATATCGTTTTATATTTGTAGTTCCTTTTTACAAAGGAAGTAAATCATTTAGAATAATCATTCTCTCTTCTTTATTTAACATTTACACTTCTTTAAAATAAGTATCCGACCAAGTCGGAGCGAACTGACATATAATATTCAATTATTTCACTTCTGAATCGCCTTCTTGAGCTCTTGCACAATATAAGCCACATCATCATCCGTCACACATGGTCCACTCGGCAAACAAAGTCCTCGTTTGAACAATGATTCACTCACACCGTTTACATAACAATGATTATTCTTATATACAGGTTGCAAATGCATCGGTTTCCATAGCGGTCGAGATTCAATACCGGCAGCATCCAACGCCATACGCATCATTTCCACATTTCTGTTCGGTTCCGAATTCGTATGCAAGGAAGAAGCCTGATGTGTCATTCCGGCAGCTCCCCCTACAGTTCCCTGAACAACCGCTTCATAAGCTCGTTCTTCCCCTTTCACATGCAAGTCCGGATCAAGTAGAATTGTATTCAGCCAGTAGTTACTATCGAACCGGGGAGAAGGATTCTCATGCAACACAATCCCCTCCACTCCGGTAAGCTGTTCCTTATAAAGCTGACAAACATGTTTATGGTGAGTGATATGCTCATTCAGAACTGTCATCTGTCCTCGACCGATACCGGCACAGATATTCGACATACGGTAATTATAACCTATCTCCTCATGCTGATAATAAGGATAAGACTCGCGAGCCTGAGTTGCATAGAACATGATCTTCTTTTTCACCTCTTCGTCCGGACAGATCAACGCTCCTCCACCAGAAGTGGTGATCATCTTGTTACCGTTGAAAGAAAGTACCCCGTACCGTCCGAACGTACCGCAAACCTGTCCGTCATACCGGCTGCCCAATCCTTCGGCCGCATCTTCGATAACCGGAATATCATATTTATCGGCTACTGCCATGATCTCCTCTATCTTGGCAGGCATCCCGTACAGATAAACCGGAACAATTGCCTTCGGCTTTTTACCCGTCTTAGCAATCCGATCCTTAATAGCCTCCTCCAACAACTCCGGATCCATATTCCAAGTATCCATTTCCGAATCCACAAACACCGGAGTAGCCCCCAGATAAGTCACCGGATGCGAAGAAGCACAGAAAGTAAAGCTCTGTACGATCACTTCATCCCCCGGTTCCACACCGCAAGCCAGTAAAGCCAGATGGACAGCTGCCGTACCAGCGGAAAGGGCTACAACTTCCTTTGTATTTCCTACAAAATGTTTCAGATCCTCTTCAAACCCATTCACATTCGGCCCTAAGGGTACAACCCAATTAGTATCAAAGGCTTCTTGAATGAAAATCTGTTCTTTGCCGCTCATGTGAGCAAGGCAAAGGTAAATTCGTTTGTTCATTATCTATTACAAATATTTTAATATTTTACACCTATTTCCTACTGCTAAAACCCTGTCCGGAATATCTTTGGCAACCACCGAGCCTGCACCTATCACAGACCATTTACCGATTTTTACTCCCGGTAAGACCGTCGAACCTGCACCGATCCAACTTCCTTCACCAACATGTACGTTTCCACAAAGCGAACTATGTGGAGAGATATGCACATAATTTCCTACTACACATTCATGATCGACAGACACTCCGGTGTTAACAATACAATGTTTCCCTATACAGGCACAAGACTGGACAATCGCTCCCTGCATTATTACCGATCCTTCCTGCACGGTAGCATAAGGAGAAACTATTGCAGACGGATGTATCACCGTTACAAACTCAACATTCAATTTGTGGGCAATAACCTGACGTATTTTATTATCCCCTATACTTATTATCAGAGGTGAAATATCTTCTTTTCCATGAAAAACCGGATAACCCAACAGTTCATTTATCTCCGGATTATCATCGACAAGGCCCTCTATCTCTATATGATTCGCTTTTAATATATCTATGATCACTTTAGCATGACCACTCGCACCGTATAAATACATATCCGTTTAATTATTACCCGTAAAAAACTCCATCGTAGCCTGTCCCTCTTGTGAAATACCTTCCCGGACAAACACTTTTTTTATCGTTAAAAAGATGATTTTCACATCCAACAGAAACGAACAATGATCCACATACCAAACATCCAATTCAAACTTTTTCGTCCAACTAATCGCATTGCGTCCGTTTACCTGTGCCCATCCGGTAATACCCGGCCGCACATCATGGCGACGAGCTTGCTCTTTACTATACAATGTTAGATATTGAACCAATAAGGGACGAGGTCCGATCAACGCCATATCCCCTTTCAAGACATTTATCAACTGGGGCAACTCATCGATTGAAGTAGAACGGACAAAACGCCCTACATTTGTCAACCGATCCGCATCAGGCAGTAAATTACCGTTAGCATCCCGTTCATCCGTCATGGTCTTGAATTTGATCACTCTAAAAACTATTCCTCCTTTACCGGGTCGCTCCTGTGTAAAGAACGCACCGCCCCCCTTGTTGGCAAAATGCAGCCATAGGGTGATAACCAACAATATCGGCCAAATCACAGCCAATACACAAAAGACGATGATAAAATCGATCAATCGTTTAAAGAAATGTTTATACATTGATTACTCCTTAAATTATAGACTTATATTCAGCCAATAATGCATCCCATACCATTCGCTGTTCATAGCGGGAAACAATCAACGTACGAGCATTGGCAGCCATCTTTTCCACTTCCACTGAATGGGACGCAAAATATTTCATCGCTTCATACAGCGCCTGTTCATTTTTAGAAGGAATGATCACCCCATTACGATCCGGCAAGACAATCTCATTACATCCATTTATATCCGTCACGATAGCCGGAATCCCCATAGCTCCGGCCTGTATGACCACATTCGGGAATCCCTCTCGGTAGCTGGGAAATACCAATGCGTCCGAAGCTGCTAAAAAGGGGCGGACATCACCTTGAAACCCCATGAAACAAATTCCCGGATGATGCAATATCTGTTCTTCCACCTCCGGTAAAACCGGATCTAATTCTGTTTCAAATGGTCCGACCAATAACAGACGCACCTGGTCATCTTCCTGATACAACCGCAAAAAAGAATGCACCAATTCGTTTACACCCTTATCTTTCACCATACGCCCGACAAAACAGAAGGTAAAAGTCCCTTCCTTTTTATAAAGCCAAGCCTTTTCCATAACCTCCGGAATTCTGTCGAAATATTCGAGATCAATCCCGTTCACATTGCCATTAGCAATAACATGAAGTGGCTTAGAAGTAATTTTGTAGTTGATCAGATCCCGCTTCACCCCTTCTCCTTCCGGATTGATATGCGTTGCACAGAAACAGGTCAGGCGATCCATCGCAATTAGAAGCTTCTGCATCTTCCCTGTAGTTGTAGGAAACACCAATCCCGTAAATGTATGCATGCGGACAGGAACCCGTGTAATCCAAGCAGCCAACATAGACAATAACCCTGCTTTGGGAGTAATGGAATGAACTATATCTGGCTGTTCCTTGGCAAAAAGAATAATCAATCGGATTAGCGATATGAAATCTTTCACCAACGAAATCCGCCGTTCCATCGGAACTGAAACGGTACGCACCATTTCCCTCTCTTCCAACACTTTCATCTTCTCCCCCGGAGATGATACCGCCACAACTTCATAATGTTTGGAAAGCATTTTAAGCTGGCCTTTCAAAAGGGTTTCGAGGGAGGTGGGGATAGTAGAGGTACGAATTAATTTCTTTTTCATTTAAATAAGTGATTGATATAACTGCAAATACTGATCAGCCATTTTCTGTATATCATACTCGGAAGCTCTATTCATACATTGCCTGGAGATTTGTTGATAATAGGTAGAGTCTTCCTTTAATTTCATTATTGTTTCAGCCAAAGCTTTAGTATCTTCATGTGGGAAAAGGATTCCGGCATCTCTTACCACCTCTGCCAAACCGGGTATATCAGTAGCCACGACCGGCTTACCTGCCGCCATCCCTTCCACTGCTGCCAAGCCAAAACCCTCCCAATGGGAAGACATCACAACAATATCAGATGTTTTCAATATTTCAGGTACATCACTTCTAATCCCCCAAAAACGGACAGTATCCTGAAGACCTAAGCGACTTACCAAATTTTCTAAAACAGATCGTCTTTCCCCATCTCCAACCAACCACAATTCATACTTGTCGGTTGGCAAATACTGAAATGCTTTTATCAAAGTATCTTGATCTTTTTGATAACGGAAGCCGGCAACCATCGTAATAATGGTTTTCTCGCAATCTTTCATGGCAGAACAAACCAAAGCCCTCCGATATACATCACTATTGATTCCATTATAAATAATGGGAACTGACGATAATTCAAATCCTAAGTATTCTATCAAATTCTCTTTCGTCTTGTCAGATATACAGATCACCGATCGATATCTCCTATACATCCACTTATCCAACAATTTATAACACGTCAAATCGCGTCTTCGATTTGACGTGTTATGTTCGGTGGTAACAAGTACCACCGAACATAACACGCTGCCGAAGGCAGCGAATAGCTGCGAAGCTGTATTATGCGTATGCACAATATCATACTTTCGAAGAAAAGGAATTAGTTTAAAAATATATAACGGATTATAGACCCAACCTCCTTGACTGAACTCATAAATTGTCACCCCTTTCGCGCGTAACTGCTTCTTAAAAGTCGTTTCTGTCCCATCAAACAACAATACATCCACTTGATGTCCCTGCTCCCGATAAAGAGGAACCATATCTACAATCAACTTTTCCGCTCCACCTATATAGAGAGAAGTTATGACTTGAAGGATTTTCATGAACGCAAGTCTTTTAAATGATACAAGAAGCCAAAAGGATACAAGACCAAAGAACATATTCCAATCTGATTCAACTTAAAAACGAAAGTTTCTTTTGAACAAAAAGAAAAACGCCAATAATTGATGGCAGCTTTCACCTTTTGTAAAAAAGGAATGGGCATTCGGTAGAGTTCCGAATAATGCAGCATGGATGCCAATGGGCTGGTCATCCTCATTTTCACTATTTTGACCGTCAACCCATCGGGCAAGTAATCGCACAGATAAACATTCCTGTTAAAATAGCGCAGTTTATATTTGAGAGCTATACGATTCCAAACCAACGCCTCTGGACAAAACTTTTCGTTTTCTATCTCAGGGAAAGGAGCTTTTTTCAATACAGATGTACGAAACACTTCTGCCATATCACCTGTTGATTTATACTTAAAGCGAAAATCAATAGAATTACAATCTAATACCTCATGCGTAAACTCTCCTCCTACCTTTTCACCCGTAAAATAATACTTCAACCCGCACACTCCGGCAAAAGATAAATCGTCTGCTACTTGCGAATAATAATCAGACACTACAGCTATGGAATTCGGAGGCAGTTGATCATCACTATCCACAATAAAGAACAACTCACCTTTCGCCTCTTGCACACCTCGATTTATAGCACGATGCTTTCCGCCATTAGGTTGCTTGAGATAACGAATATTTATTTTATTCTCTGATATACAAAAAGATATCAGTTCTTCTGTATTATCAGTACTTCCGTCATCGACTATCAGCCATTCAAAATCCTGACAGGTCTGCATACAGAGACTTTCATATAACTTATCTATAATATAAGCACGGTTATATGTAGGAGTAAAAACAGTTGTCATCATAAATAATCATTCAAAAAAAGTTACATTATATAATTCTAACCAAGAACGATAAGGAAGCATAGCACCTCCATCGAATAAGATTATATATCGAACAAATCCATATAAACTGATGCAAACTGTACCCCCAATAATCATCCATCTTTTATATTTATAAATATCACATAGATATCCCAAAAGAATTGCATATGTGGGAACAAAATAGTCAACCTCACGCCTAAAGAACAAATTAGATCGGAACAAAGTCATAATGGGTAATAATATCAAGAACAATTTTATAATAAATGGTGCATATTTATTACATTGTACTATTTTGTCATAATTGACGACCAATAATAGCATCACCAATAAATATTCCAATGTATGAAAAATATTTAATTCTTCTTCTCCCCCTAAATAACTTAAAGCTTTATCCTTCATAATCGGATCTGAAATAAGATCTGTCAAGAATCCAAACGATGCAATAGGATCAATACCTAATTCTGAAACAATTATAGTAGGAATAAAAATGCAGTTCAAGATAATAATCCTCTGTTTAGTTATATCAAAAAAAGAAATCAAATAAACTAAATACAAAAAAATAACTCCATTATGAAAAGGAAGGACTAAAAAGGTTAGAAGTAGATAATATTTTAAAGCCTTCCGCTCATATATCAAAGGTATCATTAGATAGAACAAAACAATCGTTATCGGCTGTCGCATAGATATAAACGTTTCATAGAAAAACATTTTATAGAGAAATATCAAGATAAATATACCCCAATGGACAGTAAACTTTTTCAATCCAATATACATGCAAGTATAGATGATAATTGATTGCAATACCAAGTAACCATAAAAAGACAATCCTAAAAATGTTTTTATAAATGATATATAACCAATATATCCATTTTCCATATTGAAAAGAGGATATATTTCATGTAAATGGCTATAGTTTATTAAATAATCTCCTAAATAGGGAGTATTATTATATACTGACAGATACACATAAAAATCAGTACCACCCATAGCTCGAAATCCAGTTAAAGATCCCAAGACAAACAGCATCAAGCAGTCACAATAAATCCGTTTCCTTTCCGGAATCTGCTCTTCGATAAAAAGCAAGAAAACTATTAATAAAAATATACTAATATAAAAATCCATTGTATATCAAACAAAAAGTTTTCTCCACATTGTCAAGACAGCCTCTTCTGACCAATTTATTTCAAAATCAATTACAGCAGAAGAAGCCATTTTCTTACGAATCTTTTCATTAGAAAGTAAATAAGAAATACCATCAGACAATGCTTTTACATCTTCAGACTTGACCAATAATCCATCTATACCATCCTTTACGATATTTTGAGGACCACACGGACAATCAAATGCTACAATTGGTAATCCACAAGATTTAGCCTCTATCAAAACTAATCCAAACGACTCAAAACGAGAAGATAATACATATAAAGATGAGTTTAAATAAAACGATAGTATATCTTTTGTAGGGAATAATATTGAGACTGAATCAGATAAATTTGATGCAGAAATCAAAGCATTCAATTCCTCTCTATCATCACCTTCTCCTATAATTTTCAAAGACCAATCCGGATGTACAGCTATTACTGCTTTCCAAGCTTCTATCAAAAGGTCAAATCCTTTACATGCATCCAAACGTCCTACACTCAATACTATTTTAGATGTTAATTTAGAGTGTATTTTTGAGGAGTTCAAACGAGTAAAATTCGGAATACACAATATTTTCCGACGCAGTATCACCGGATAATTCAACCTATCTGTTTTTGTTAAAACGACCTGGCGATAGCTGAAAATAGCAGAGACCAATCTCATTAAATATCCCCACACGGAACCAGCTTTCAGAAAAAAATGTTCCCAAGTCACTATTTTACAGTTTAATCCTATACATGCCCAAATACTAATTATAGCCATTTGGAAAGCAACATTTACCAAATAATCAGGCTTATGGACTTTTAAAAACTTCCTTAACGCCACAATTGATTTTCCTCTCTGAGAGAAAGATGAATATAAAGAATAAATCTGTATTCGTGAATTCAATGTAAAAAATGAATCCGTACTTTCATTTAACAATACAAAACTTACAACAAATCCTCTTTGAACAAGAGCATTTGCGACATCGACTGTTATCCTTTCCGTCCCTGCGCCTTTAGAAAGAGAGTCTATAAAAAAAACTATGTAACGCATAATATATCTCACTTACTCAAGTTTGAGATTTAGTTGTTTAAATACTCATAAATTACCAAATTTCCGCACATAATAAAATAACTAAAGCCTCTTTTATATGATGGTAATCTAAATCCGAAACTTGAATTATATTAATAAAAAATCAATCTATTTTTTTCTTACTTTTTTGTTCCATTAACGACAAATGGAAGTATTCCTATGCTCATAATATTCTATATCTTAGTAACTTGTATGACGTATGTAACGAATGAAGTCAAGTCCGCAGCGCATCAGATGGATATAATACTCCTTCCAAAAGGGGTAGTATTGAGTATGTTTATTAAACGATACTCGTAGTCCATCAGCTACATAAGTGGCATAATATCGGTCTCGTTGTTCTTCTCCTAAAATATTCTCCACCAAAACCTTATTCCCGTAAATAGCTTGATCAAGGTTGCTCTCAAAGCTTGTTATCTGATACATTATCTTACTATACATTTCTTCGCCCTTATCAGAATTAATAAGAATCATTGAAATACCTTTGTCGTCATCCAAATCTGGAAAGTCGCGCCCTATTCCCCAAAAATCTCCGAGAGAGATATCGCCTTGTCGATTAGTTGTAGTAAACGGACAATGGAAACAAGCATTACGCTGGCTCTTATTACTGAGGAAAAGTTGCATATAAGGATCGAACGTTGCATTCTTAAAATATTCCTTACCATTATCAAAATGAAGGTTTATGTATAGACGCTTCCATTCTTTTCTCTTGCTTCGAAAACTGATAAAATGAGCATGCGAACCATACAATTGCTCCATCATCTCTTTATATTCCTTGAAAAGTTTAGGTGAAGGAACACCATGGCATAAGACATCTACACAATAGAGATTATCAAACGGCTTGATCAGAAACTTCCGGAGACCTGCCACCTGACAAGGGGTACCAGAGAACAGAACCTTCCTTCCATCAAGAAGTTGTTTGCGTACCTGTGGGAAGATTCCTTCCACATTACTCTGCACATACTTACTCGAACGTAAACGAATAATGTCTTCCAAAGTTTCACAAATGATATGTACAGCATGAAGATTTTTATCCATCGCACAACCAACAACGACTCCACCTTCTACTATAAAAACCTCAGCAAGGAGAGAAAAAACACCACCAGAAGAACATGCTTTACGAACAACAACATCCTGATGTTTAGCTCCAATTACACGTCTCACACTTCTCTCAGATTCCGGATGTAACATTGGGCAAACCTTCTCACACAATCCGCAATTCACACACGTAGCAACATCAACTTTAGGGAACTTAAAACCTTCAGCATCCTCTACCATTGTGATACTATTATGTCCGCATACAGATGCACAAGCAGTACATCCACAACATTGATTCTTATCAGTTATATTAATCATTTTATATAAGCTATCCTCTACTACTCGTAATTAGGCTCCAAAATCTTGGAACACGGATCTTGAGAATACCTCCAATTATTATTAAAACATATATAGTCAAAACTGGAAGTCATAGTGATTCACTTATCTGAAGATACGGCTTCAATCCTGCTGTTTTCACATAGATAATATTTGTTACTCCTTAAATACTTTTACTTCAGAATTTTTTTTAACGGATATAACAATTTTGATTTCACTGCATCTATGCGAGCAATCTTGAGCATTTCACTTACTTCATTATTACGCGCGAGAGTGAACAATTTACCATTCAGTTGCGAACTTGATGATAATCCTCTACAGATATACTCATCCTGCAAAATGTGTTGCAAATGAGCAATTTGCTTTTCTCGGCTATATGGAGCTCTTATTTCCATACTTGTTAGAGCCGGAATACGGCAAGCGAAATGATAATCAATACTGGTCAATACATTGACATTAGCGCCCCCTTGTTGCTCCACGAACAGATATATATCATCAAATGCCTTACGATAGTGCTCATATAGATCAGGGTGGAAGCGATTAGTTGCCCCACTGCCCGATTGACGGTAATAATACAATGGAAACCTAATATATCGAATACTATCAGCCATGAGTATTACCTTCCAACTGAAAAACATATCCTCTCCATAAGTCATAGTAGGATCAAGGCGAATTATCTCGCCTACACAGCTCCGCAGTATTGCTTTGTTCCAAAGCGATACCGCGGAGCTGTTCGCCATTAAATAATTAAAAGCCTCCTTATGCCCATTCTGCACATCCTCTACTTTTACTTCTGATAGTATCGGGACAAACTTAGGATTTGTATAGAATGTAGTAAAATCCCATACAATAATATCAGGATACGTTTCTACAATCTCTTTTCTAAGAAGCGACAATAACTGTGGATGAAGTATGTCATCTGCATCCATAAAATATAAGTACTCTCCCCTACATTCGTCAAGTCCGCAATTCCGTGTAGCACTCACGCCTTCATTAACCTTATCTATTACACGAACATTCCGATATTTCTTTTCATATTCACGAAGTACAGACAACGAACCATCCTTTGAACCATCATTAATAAGTAAAATCTCACAATCGCCAGTATCCTGCACAAAAATGCTATCTAACGAAGCCTGCAGATACTTTTCTACATTATAAACAGGTATGATAATACTTAAAAGCGGATTTTTCATCGTGTCCATTCCTTTAATAATTCACATCCTTTAGCCCTATCTTCTTGCATGATACGATGCACCTCAACATAGTCGATATATTCCTCGATAGTACTGATGCTATCACTATAAATATGATCACCCAAACCCAATGGTTTGAGGAGTGTAGTGATACGGTCGTTCATCTTTATTGCAACACCTGTGACAGGATAAGTCAAAAACTTTTTACTAAACAAAAGAGTAAATACAGTACCGTGAAAAGAGTTAGTAATGACATATTCAGCATTAGCAATGAGCGACAGCCACTTGTGAATGCTTGCCTGTGTATGCTTGAACTTATCTTCTTGACCTTGGCTTGCAACATAAACAATTTTCAATCCCTTTTCCTTGGCAAATGCATGTATCTCTTTCCAGTTGATGATAGTGCGTGTTCCAAGAAAGTAGATAAACAGATATTTATCTTTAGGCAGCTCCTTAGAGGCAATTTTGAGATAGTCAGCTGCAGTCAACAACATCGTAGGATCAGCAACACATACTGCATCCTTACGACCTGCGTTTACACAGATCTCCACACCACTTTGCTCTCGAACAGAAACATAATCAAAACGTTTCAACCATTCAGCCAACGTTTTATCATCAGGCATGGTATCGCATCCACCAAAACTGGCTGCATAAGCAATTTTACGCATCTCATCACGCACCCAACTCAAATAGTAAATACCATCATGGGTATTCCAAATTTGATCACTCCCAACCACAAAAGCATCCGCATCTGGCGGATCGTTCTGCAACACCTCAAGTGTATAAACCTTGGTGCAATTCAAGTACTCTTGACGAAACTGCTCAAAACCGAGGTCAACAGTACGCTTTCTGAGCTTTCCGTGTGTAAATGTATAAAAGGCAGAACGGATAACACGCTTCATCAAATAAAATGGATAGGGCGAAAGACGATAGATTATACGTACCTTTTCCATCAATTGCTGCTTGAATGTAGGATTATAATCTCTGCCATTCATTGTACGCACCAAAAAAGTCTGATGCCCCAACGACTGCAAATATGTCTGTAAGGCATAGCATTGCAGCAGCTGCCCATAATTATCTTCTGTCTTCCAAAAAGTTAATATGCCAAGTTTCATTTTCCTTAGATGTCTCTATTATCTATTATTGCTATTTATCATTATAAAAAGTTCATAATCAGTTTTTTTTGTGTAATAATACTTTCTAAAGTATCACATAAATGTTCTCCAGTATTATATATTGATATTATTATTGATAAAAACATAAAAAAACAACTACCTTCTAAAATCTTATTACATTTTTCTTAGATACATTCATAATATACTTATTTAAAAGCATTCAATACTGTATTTTCCATTGTCCATTTTCCAAAACATCTATTTAGCCAATCTGTCCTTTGTTCATGCAAATTATACTTATCTATACATAAAATACTTTTCTTTAAGTCTGATAAAGTGTAAGTCTTAATAGTCGGCAAATTTTCATAATCAAGAATAAATCCTCTGTCTTCTTTTTTATATGTATCAAAATCATATGCATAACAGATAATATCTCTATCCAAATACAAAAAATCAAATAATACAGAAGAATAATCAGTCACTAATATATCTGTATATTTTAAAAATGGATATACATCTATTTTATAAGGCAACTCTAACATTATACTTGCTATAGAAGGATAATTATCTAATTTCTTTACAGATGCTACCAAATGAAATTTTGACACAAAAAAGAAATCATTCTTATCTAACAAAAGAAAAAATTGTTCTATCTCACTTAGATTTGAGACTCCTAAAAAAACACTTTTATTCTTCCTAAATGTAGGTAAATAAAAAATTATTTTTTTCCCATCTTTCTTTTTTTTCTTCACTATATTTAAAAATTCACGTTCCAAGTTTGTCAAAAAAGGCATATCATGATTCAAATAAAAATTACGAGGATACATACCATGAATCATATTTTCTTTTTTAACTTTAAAACATTGTTCAAATAAAGAATCTCCGTAATTAGAACATGACAATAAAAAGCTTGTATCTAAATCCCACAATTTTAAAAATGAGTTATTATTTGAATCAGACAACCCGAACCTTTTTATTGGTAACCCATGCCACATATTTATCAATTTAGCACCTTTAGTCAAAGGCACTAATAAATCATAAACGAACTGATCATAAAAAAACAATCCTGCTCTTATATGATAATATACACTTTTCAAAGAATTTCTTTTACAGACCAAATACCCTGCAGAAGACAATTCATTTTCTATTTCATTATCATTTGTCAACCACACTATTTTATCAAGACCTAACTTATTCATATTCTCATTTAAATATAGATACATATATCTTGAATTATCAGCAAATCTATCCCCTCCCCAACCTGTACAAACAACAAATGTTTTTTTTCGACTAAAAAAGACAAAGAAAACAGACAAAAATACATTTATAACAAAACGAATTACGACTCTCATAAATCACGTAATATATTAAATTTATATTTTATTCATTTTTCCAAACATCTTCATAAAAGGAGATAAAAATATTTTTTGTTCAGAATTATTCAACCCATAATATATAAATAAAGGCAAATATATTAATGCAAATAAAATCACTATAAAAAACCACTTTTCAAAAGTATCAATCTTAAATATAGGCATAATAAAAAATCCAATCATACAAAAAACAAACGGAATAAAACTCATTCTACCTATTTCTTTCCAAAACAACACAACATCAATATGAATTTTTTTGTAATAATATATATTCATTACTACAATCTGTCCAATTGTAAGTCCAATTGTATTTGCAATAGCACAACCTATTCCTCCATATTTTTTTGATAAAACAATTGAAATCGTTAAACTTAAAACAGAAATTATCAAGTATGCAACTGAGCGAAATCGCATTTTATTACGAGCTTGAAGTATCAATATACCTGTATTTTGTATAAAAGGAACGGTCAATGGTATTAAAAAAAATAATGCAATACTGTAACTTTCCATATAATCTTCACCTGCCCATAAAACAATAAACTGCTGACCAAACAAAATAAAACAAAGTAATACAAAAACCATTACTGCATACTGCATACGCCCTATACGAATAAATAAATCTGATAATATCTTATCATTATCACCATTTACAACAATATGCATTACTTTGGGGAGAAATACCCCTGCTATAGCATTAGAAAAACTCATATACATATTTTGTAATTGAATTGCCACTGCATACACTGCTACAATCGCTGCCCCCTTGAACATCCCTAGTACAAACTGTCCTGTGCTCCAATAAATACGATCCATGATAGCATTCAAGAAAATCCAAAAAGAATAAACGGATACTTCTTTGAAAAAGCCCCATCGGAAATGTCCGAAACGAACTTGAATCTTCAATTGCTTTTTACAATACCAATAATTGATCAATAATGTCACTACATTAAAGATTGTTGTAATAACCACCATTCCTATAGCTCGATAACCTATCAAAAGCATGGCTATCATCACCAAAGGGTTCAATATGATTCGTACTATTCCCACTAATTTTTGAAATACAAAATTCTCATAAGCTGTGATAATCGATCCCCAAATACTCATTGGGAAGGTAAAAGCTAAATTGAAGACCATTAGTAACATCATGACGCGAATTTTATATAATTCGTTGTCATTCATAGTTGCATGAAATAAATAGTCAACATTAAAATAAAGGGCTAATCCTATCAGCAATACTAAAATTCCGATTCCTATATAAAGAAGAAAAAACATTCCGAACATTTCATATTGTTCACGGATTTTCCCTTCAGCACGGAATTTTGCTGTATAACGAACTATAGCATTTCCAAAACCTAAATCCAAAACGGTTAAATAGGCTACTACCGAAGCGACAAGGGAATATAGGCCATATTCTGACTGCCCCATCATACGCAGCATAAACGGGGTGTACAACAAGCCTACAACATTATTTAAACTGATAGAAACGTAAGAAAGAAATGCACCCGCTTTAAGTTGATTTATTTCCATACTAATTTTTCAAATAATCTCTATACAATCATATTATGATTACGATATCTCAAAAATATAACACACACTGTTGATCAATGGTGAACTGATTAGCCATTTCAACAATGTATTTATAATTAGAATATCACATTCTGTATAAATTCATATTTCATAAAAATTTTCACGTTCTGAAAATTGTTGCATAACCTCAGCCATACGAATACTTTCTTTACGACATAAACGAGTTGATGAAAAACGTTTATTTACAATGCATGAAATGAATTCTTGAATTTCATATCTAAGCCCCGCTCCATCCCATTTATAAAAATATTTTTTATTATCATTCTGATTTTCATAACGTAATTCAAAATAATCGGTTTTCCACCAAGGAGCCGGAACATAAGCATAACCTTTTGTACCTGATATGACAAGATTCCCTTCCGTTTTTACTCCAAGTCCTACTTTAAAAGAACATGTAGCTTTTGGATAACGAAATACACCTTTTGTGTACATATCTACATTATTGTCCATCCGGCTATAAATATTCAAATTTTCATAATTCACTCCCAACAATTTAAAAATAGGAAGTAATGGATAGCTTCCTAATTCATAAAGAGAGCCTCCCGCTTGTTCTGGATCTAATTCTCGTAAATCTTTTTTGTCGTCCCACAATTTTGAAAGTGAAGCTTCTATATCTACAATATCTCCAACAAGGCCAGACTTAATCATAACCATTAGATGATTAAAAGCAGGACAATGCGCTGTTTTATTTGCTTCCATCAAAATCAGTCCTTGCTTTTCAGCTAATTCATAAAGCTCTATTGCATGGTTCCCACAGAGTACCATTGGTGTTTCGCAGAGAACATGTTTCTGAAATCTTAGAGACTCTTTAATATAATCATAATGAGAGAGATGAGGAGTTGCAATATACACAGCATCTACTGCAGTATAAAAATCAGCCAAATCAGAATATACCTCTATATTGCTATTGCTTTTGCTTAATAACATAGCTGCATTTATGTTGATATCATAAACTGCTACAAGATTTATACCGCTTACAACCGAAGCTTCCATAGGAAAGCGTTTTGCCACACGACCACAGCCTATAATTCCTACACGTACTTCATCTTGACTCCCCTCACGGAGCATACTAGAAGAAATTCCTTTTGTACGAGGCAAATATACAACCTTGCAAAACTCATTCAAATAATCAAATTTACCCTCCCAATCACTTCCTATTGCAAATATATCAACTTCATATTTTTGTATATCATCAATTTTTTGGCCAATATAATCTTCTATAATAATTTCATCAGCATAACCTGTTGCACGCACAGCCTCTACACGTTCTAATACATTATTTCGAACGTTAAGTTTTCCTCTATCACGATCAAAATTATCATTAGTTACACCAACAATTAAATAATCACCTAATTTTTTGGCTCTACGTAATAAGTTTATGTGCCCTTGATGCAAAAGATCATAGGTCCCATAGGTAATAACTTTAACCATGCCAATCGTATCTATCTTAAATTTATATATTTCCAATAAGAAAAAACAGAAGTAACCAGACTTATCATTTATTTCTTACTATAAAATAAAAACGTCAATTTATTATTCCTTTCCAAACTACCATATTATGGTCACTATAAGATGTTTCCGGAGAATAGCATTCATGACCTTTCAACGATTTCGAATAGAAAACGTAATCAATCCGCCAGAGTTTGTATAACTGCCGGAAAGTATATTGGTAGCCACTTCCACAATCACGGAAACCATCAATCAGTCCTTTCCGTACCTGACGATAAACATAGGAAGCCGGCGTATCATTAAAATCTCCACAAACTAATACCGGATAAGGAGATTGTTCGATCTCTACACGAATCGAATCAGCTTGATCTGCCCGTTTCTGATAATTACTTTTCATTTTCAGAGCTAAGTCCTTGACAGCCTTCATCCGAATTTTCAAATCTTTCCCTGGCGTAGTAATTATGCCGCGATAGGAATTAACGCTTGTTGTTTCGAAGTGATTGTTAATCACACGGATATATTGATTGTTTATTCGTATATCAGCTATTAATGACATATTCTGAGAATTTTTATAGTAAAGAGCTTTTACCGAATGGATCGGATAACGACTATAAATCGTTGTTGGTAAATGGTCCGTGCGTCGGCTGATATATTTATATAGCACATAATCAAAAGCGTATCGAATGCTGTCCCGATGATAAAACCCATCGCCTGTCGCTTCCTGGAAACAGACGATATCGGGTTTCAACTCCTTGATATAAGTGGCAGCTTCATTCATCGTGTACTTTCTGTCCCAATAAAAATGACTTGCATTATAGGTGACTACGGTCAAAGGAGTACCTCCTTGTTCTGATGTAGTCGGTTTATTCCAATATGGAGGTTGATATACGGCTAACAGATAACCTGTATGGATCAGGATGGCAAACAGAGGGATTAAACTTTTCCTCTTTTTCTTTGTGAACAATTGTATCCCTATCAACAACAGATTACCTGCCAATATCGGCCAGACCAGTAATGTCAGAAAGGATAGCCAGATACAAATTCCATCGGCATAATAACCACCGATTAAACAGAGGACAGATAAGGCAGAGAAAAATATCAGTAGGATATCATTCAACTTTATCCAACACTTCATACTCCGAATTCCTACTCTTGAACTCCGGTACAATCCCTTTCATCATTTGGACTGTTCCCATCTTATCGACTTTAATCGCCAATGTAATCAGCGGGTTCATAACCGTACAAATATCATTGTAATCATATTCTCTCACTTGGGCACGATATATTTTGGCATTATTGGTAGAAAGGGTATTTTCTTTCGTTGCCAGAAGTTCCTCATACAGCTTTTCGCCTGGGCGAAGACCGGTATATTGGATTTCGATATCCTCGCCGGGGACAAGACCTGCCAGTTCAATCATACGACGAGCCAGATCAGCGATCTTTACAGGGGTTCCCATATCGAATACAAAGATTTCATTACCCTTACCCATAAAGGCCGCTTCAAGTACCAAGCGGCACGCTTCCGGGATTGTCATAAAGTAGCGGATGATGTCGGGATGAGTCACTGTTAAAGGGCCACCTTTTGCTAATTGCTCACGGAAACGGGGAATAACAGAACCGTTACTTCCTAAAACATTACCAAAACGGGTCGTGATAAAACGGGTTTTACCCGGATGCAAGCCTTTGCTGATAGCAATACTTAAACTTTGTACATAGATTTCAGCCAGGCGTTTGGAAGCGCCCATTACGTTAGTCGGATTAACCGCCTTATCGGTAGAAATCATTATGAATTTATCTACATTGTATTTGACAGCCATATCCGCTACATTGCGAGTACCATATACATTCGTATGAACAGCCTCACAAGGATTTTCCTCCATCAAAGGTACGTGCTTATAAGCAGCCGCATGAAACACATACTGAGGTTGAAAACGCACGAAAAGAGATTCTACACGATCGATCATCCGGATATCTCCCATTACAGGAGTAAACTCTACCTGAGGAAATTTTTCTTCCAGTTCCAGACGTATATTATGCATGGGAGTTTCGGCACTGTCGAATAAGATTAATTGTTTCAGATTGAATGTACATAATTGACGACAGAGTTCGCTGCCAATAGAACCGGCAGCTCCAGTGACTAAAACCACTTTACCTTTTAAGGATGCGGCGATTTCAGCCATATTGATACAGATTTCCTCACGACCCAATAAATCTTCTATATGTACTTCAGGAAGATTGTGAAAATTAACCCTGCCTTTCTTCAATTCATCGACAGAAGGGAGTATCAACATACGAACCTTCTTCTTTTCACAATAACGGACTAAACGCTCACTCTCTTCTTTTACTAAATGATAGTCAGTAAACAGAACAGCTTTAATATTTTTCCTGTTAACCAAATGATTAAAGTCTACCTGTTTTTTGATTGAGTAAATTCTGTATTTTCCTACACGTAAACAGGTGTGATCGCCAAAACGTAGGAAACCACAAACTTTATACAGTAGTTTGTCGCTCAGGGAAGCATCAAACAAGAAAGTCCCGGATTTATCACCCTGATAAATCAGTAGTTTTCCTTGATTTAAGGATACACTATTGACTATAATTGTATAGAAAACAATCATGAAGACACGGAGTATTGTTAAAAGGAAGAATGTGAGGGATAAGTCTACTACAGCTCCTAAGGCTAATTCACGAGGAGATTGAATCGTCGTGGTCAGGTAGACCAAAACAACGATGAAAAGTACCTTTATTAATGAAGATAAAGCGAGACGTCCGGCTTCTGTAAATGCAGAGTGCCGGATCACACCTTTATAGGTCTGGCACAAAAAGAAACTTGCCAGACTACTGCAGAAAGAAATGAATAATATATGAAAAAGAGAATCGTCTACAAGCTCTGTCCCAAGGATATACCACAGGAATGACAGAGAAGTAGCAGTTGCCAGAATTGATAAAAATAAATCAATAAATAGGACGATCCAACGGTTAAAAAATTTAACGCGTGATAATACTAGTGCAAAACCATTGATATTCATAAGTCACAAATTAGGGGTGTTATGTAAAAAAGTTCGTCAGTCCCAAGCGGCCAACCTACATAAACAACTGAAAATCTTATACTTGAAGGTTATTGGAGTGACTAAAAAAAACGATCGTTTTTTCTAGTCAGCCTTATTTGACTAATATTTGTTAACCTATGATTGAAGCGGCATTTTGAAAAAACAAGATCAAAACATTGAAAAACAAATAGATAAAATTCCCAAAACCTTTTGTATTTCAATAAATATCTCCTACATTTGCAGCACAAAAAAATGACTAGAAAAAACGATCGTTTTTTCTAGTCATTATGAATTCTAGCCCCTCCAATTTTTTTTAAGATTCACATTATGAAACAAATTTATCGATCAATCTTCGCTTCTATAATACAGTTTTTAAAATACAAAAGCTTTGAGAAGATTCATATTACTAGTTCACTACTTTACTTATATTTATGTATATTTGCTCTTCATATAATTTAGTAGCTATGAATAAATACACTACAAATAAAGATGAATCTGAAATTTTACCAAATCTTCTAGGACTACTAACAGCAGAGGATATTGCAGCATCTGAATTCGAAGGATTTTTATATGCGGAATTATTCCTTTCTGATAAACTTTCAAAAAGAACTAAATTTAATATCAACTATATCCTGAAAATACATAAACTAGCTTTAGGACATTTATATACTTTTGCTGGAAAATACAGGACTGTCAATATGTCAAAAGGTGGTTTTATATTTCCGGCTGCCATATTTTTACCTAATTCAATGAATATTTTTGAACAAGAGGTATTAAAGATGTTACCAAACAAATATGCCTGTAAAGAAAATCTCATAGCAGATATAGCAAAAGTTCATGCAGAGTTATTGTTTATTCATCCATTTCGCGAAGGTAATGGAAGAACAGCTCGTCTATTAGCGAACTTAATGGCACAAAAACAAGGATACCCTAAACTAGATTTCACAAAGATTGCATCAACCTATTTTGACAAGTATATATATGCTGTACAAATGGCAGCTAATAAAGAATATGGTTGGATGGAAGATATTATAAAGATGACTTTTGTAGACGGAGCTGAACTTTCTCGTAAATAGATAAGGCCATTTCTTCAGAAATATGAATCCCTTCTATTCTAAAAGAGGCAATCATGGAACGCAAAGATTCCATCTTTTTTTCCTCTGTTTGATCTTTTGAAATTCTCTCTTTCATAAACATTTATCTTTATACAAAGATACATTTTATTTTCTACAATACCAACAATACACTTCCCTTTATTGCTTTAAGCCATTAAAAAACCCCAAAAAGCCAATAGGCCTTCCGGGGTTCAAACAAGTTATTTTCTAATGTTTATTTATGCGTATCTTCTAAAATAAATTTCAATGTTCCGGCATTCACCAGTTCTTCCTGAGAAATAGTATAGCCTTTCAACTTCTTTCCTCCGGCTGTTACCTCTTTAATGTAGATATCTTCCGGAGTTTGATGCATCGACTCGATCACCAGTTCACCTTTCGGATAGAATTTCTTGTCCAGATCGATTGTTACCTTATTGAAGGTCGGTGATGTTAATACATAATCCATATCACCCGGACAAGCCGGATAGAATCCCATCATAGAGAATACAGCCCAGGTAGACATTGTACCGGTATCATCGTTACCAGGGAGACCGTTCGGTGCGTTGTGATAATATTTGCTTAGCAGTTCACGAACGAGCTTCTGTGTACGCCAGGCATCGCCTTTGAAATAGCTGAACAGGTAAGGATAAGCGATATCCGGTTCGTTAGCCATATCATAGTGGCCTTCGTCGAATACCATCTGCAGCTTATCTACAAATTTCTTCTGACCACCCATCAGCTTAACAAGGCCGGGGATATCGTGAGGTACATAGAATGTATAGTTCCAGGCACTTCCTTCGTGGAAGCCAGGATTCGGTTCGAAGTTTTCTCCTTGTTTCGGGTTGAACGGAGAATAGAACGTTCCGTCAGGCAGAAGCGGACGAAGGGTTCCGAACTCTTTGCTATAATAGTTCTTATATCCCATAGAACGATCGTGGAATAACTTGGCATCTTCTTTCTTTCCTAATGCTTTGGCAAACTGAGAAAGGTTCCAGTCGGCAATATAATATTCCAGGGCGTGAGATACAGAGTTATCGTACTGTTCACGAAGAGGAACATAGCCTTTACTCATATAATCGTTATTGTCCGGACGAAGCAGGTTGAACTCACCCGGTGTAGTAGCTCCTTTACGCATCGCTTCGTAAGCTGTTTCTACATCGAAATCACGAAGACCGCGCATCCAGGCATCTACTATATAAGGTATAGAAGGATCGCCTTCCATCGTCAGAGTTTCACGTCCGTAAAGTTCCCATTTAGGCAACCATCCGCTTTCTTTATACATATCGATCATCGTACGGATAATGTCGAGCTGGCGTTCAGGGAAAAGAAGAGTCATCAGGGTACTTACATTACGATAAGTATCCCACAATGAGAATACAGTGTAATGGTTGCCTGTGGTATGGCCCACTTTCAGGCTTTCCATCATCGGATATTCGCCGTTCACATCCTGGATAATGTTCGGATGGATCAACAGGTGGTATAAGGCGGTATAGAAGATCGTTTTATCGTCTTTGGAACCTCCTTCAACCTTTACACGGGACAGATCGCTGTTCCACATATTACTGGCGGTAGCTTTTACTTTATCGAAATTAAAGTCCGGCTGCTCCGTATTCATGTTCAGACGGGCATTTTCGATACTGACGAAAGAGACGCCCATCTTTACTTCGATTGCTTCGTTTTCTTCCGTATCGTAGGTAAACCATACACCGATATCGTCACCGCTCATGTCACGGTTGTATTTGGTATACAACTTATATTTACCCGAATAGATATCCCATTCGGCTTCCACACCCTTCATTTCACGCTGTTTTTTCCAATATCCCATCGATTTAGGAGCCTTGCTGACCTTCATCACAAAATAGATAGGGAAAACAGCCTGTGGGTTATAGCAGAAAGTTCCCAGCAGTTTACTACCTTCGATCTCGGTCTCATTAACGATACGAACGGTGGCTCCGGTCTCGTTGGTCAGTCCTTCACCCAGATTTAAAAGGATATTGCCTTGCCCTTTCGGGAAGGTGAAACGGCTGAGACCTGTACGCATACTGGCTGTTGCTTCTGTCTTGATATTATATTTTGTCAGGACATTGCTGTAATAACCGGGATGGGCGACTTCATCTTTATATTTACTGCCGTATTCACGGTAATCGACTTTCAGTTCACCGGCTGTAGGCATCAACAAAAGACTTCCTAGTTCAGGACAACCGACGCCGCTCAGATTGACATGAGCAAACCCTGTCATGAAATCATTGTCGGAAGAGTATGGAGTGGACCACCATTGGCTGTCTTTATCGAAGCGGTTACTCTCCGACCCCATCACATTGAATGGAGTGACACTCATCATACCTTGGGGACAAATAGCTCCGGGATTGGTTGTCCCGTAGTTACTGGTCCCGATAAAGGGGTTTACATAATCTACCGGCTGTTGTGCTGCCGCCATCAGGCTGCCACACAGCAGAAGGCTCATTACTTGCTTCTTCATTCTTGATTTATTTAGTTACTAATTAATATATTGTATTCTGTTATCATTAATAATGTACTAATGGAAATAGCAAAGTGAATCCTACCAAACAACAATCTCATCGACAAAAATAAATCCTTTGTTGGCTTCGTCAGCCTTCAGGCGAACGTAACGGGCTTTCCAGTCTCCCTGGAAGAGATATTCCTGGAAAGAGAGGTCTGCATCTTTATTGGAGATGGTTGTCGGGATAATTCCCTGAGAGGTGAAGTTTGTACCGTCTTCCGAGGTCAGTAGCTCGACACTGGTCGGTTGGTAAACACCCGGACCGATCAACTGCATAAAGCGAGCCGATACTTTGTGAATGTCGGTCACTTCTTCCATATCGATCACACAATCGAGATCGTTCAGATATCCCTGCCAGCGGCCATCCAGATAAGTCAGTCCACCACGGTATCCGTCGATCAGGGCATTCATACCTCCCGCCATATAGCCGGGATACAACTTACTATTATAATGTATAGGCTTATTGATCGCACGATGATAATCGACTTTCTTTTCCGTCGGTGCTCCCTGCAACTGACCGTTTCTGAAAATAGCAGCTTTGACATAAGCAGAATCTTTTACCACAATCACGCCATCATAAAGGGCGGAAGAAGCAGTCGGAACAGTCCCGTCTGTCGTATAACGGATCTCTGCCGGATATTTCTCTGCATCCAGGAATACTTCTATCTGTTTCTTTACTGTATCGACAGACATGGTAACTTCCAGTTCGTCGGAAAGGGTAAAGGTGTTTATACCCATCTGCTGCAATTTTGAAATATGAGCGTTCATACGAGGTTTGAAGTCATTCCACTCACGCTTTTCCTGAGGAGTCCAGCCAATCTCGGCAACAGCAAGCGCACGCGGGAACATCATATATTCCAGATGTTTCTCATTCGTGATATATTCTGTCCAGGTATTCGCCTGTACACCTATAATATGTTTACTTTCTTCTGCGGTCAATGAATCGACCGGAACCGGGTTATAGCTGTACACTTTCTTGATCGGGGTATATCCGCCGATAGCATAAGGCTGTGTCTTCGGATCAGCCTGATAGAAATCCAAATACATATAATTGCCCGGTGTCATAACCACATCGTGTCCCATACGGGCAGATTTAATTCCACCACTTTCACCACGCCAGGACATAACGGTAGCTTCCGGTGCAAGGCCACCTTCAAGGATCTCATCCCAACCGATCAACTTACGGCCTTTAGAGATCAGGTGTTCTTCCGCTTTATGGATCATATAACTCTGCAGTTCATCCACACTCTTCATGCCATTCTTTTTCATCAAAGCCTGACATTTAGGACAGGTCTTCCAAGCTCCTTTACCGGCTTCATCTCCTCCCGCATGAATATATTCGGAAGGGAAAAGTTCGATCACTTCATCCAGCACATCTTCCATAAAGGTAAACGACTTCGGGTTGCCTATGCAGAAATCACCATTCTTATAAGGCTGACCGGAACAACTTAACTCCGGATAGGCAAACAATACTTCTTCCGAGTGACCAGGGAATTCGATCTCCGGTATTACATTTATATGTTTAGAGGCTGCATAAGCAACGATCTCACGTATATCATCTTTCGTATAATAACCGCCATAAGCACCCGGAGTGCCTTCGGGAAGATATTTACGATCCTTTCCATCCCACCATTTCCGCCAGTCGGATTCTGTCCGGAAAGCCGTCTCTGTTGTCAGTTTAGGATATTTATCCATCTGTATACGCCAGCCACCGGCATCCGTAAGATGGAAATGCAGATTATTCAGTTTGTAGAAAGACATCACATCCAGCAGTTTGAATACCTCTTCTTTCGGAAAGAAGTGGCGGGACACATCCAAATGCAATCCACGGTACTTGAGACGAGGTTCGTCCTGTATGGATACATAAGGGAAGCCCTGTGGAGTAAATAATTGCCGGAGAGTCTGCTCACCATAGAAGAGGCCCGTTTCTGTAGCCGCTTTCAAGTCGATACCTTTGTCATTAACTGTAAGCTGATATCCTTCCGGATTTCCGCCTAATGACTTATCGACAACAAAATGAACATTTGCAGGTTTTTCCGTAGAGAAGACCGCTGCACTGTCTGCCTTGAAAAAACCATCGGCCACAGTGAATTGTGCCGGTAACGGGATTAGATTCAACTGCACTGTTTCCTTCGGAGAACAGGCTACAAGGAACAACGAACATGCTACGGTAATCCCAGCCATCGTCATGCGCGATTGTTTTGGCAATAACATCATAATTTATTTTTTGTGTATTTATTCTTGGTGCGGTAAATATACAAAGAAAAAGGGAAAATCCCGTAAGAGATTTTCCCTTTATATGAGAAGAAAGCCGCACCCTAGATATGAACAAACTCCGTATGACAGGATTTGAGTGCTTTGCCACCTTTGTAATCCGCTGTGCGATGCATCCCCGAAGGGTGCGGCCCGCCATTAGCGACAAGAGCTGTGTCTCGGAATTAAAATAAACTGATGAGTTTCCCAATCGAACAAGTGCGGCTAACTCATTTTTCTTATTACAAAGATATGTAAAGCCTTTGAATCTTCCAAACAAAATGTCAACAATTTCCCCTTAAATAATGAATAAAAAAGTGAAGTCGCAGTGTTTCAGAAGGTATGAATTGTAAAAAGCTAACAAAAAAAGGGTCCCGTTATCGGAACCCTTCTCCTATTGACATTTATATATCAATTTACTTTACTTTCGCTACGATTGCTTTGAAAGCTTCCGGATGGTTCATTGCCAAGTCGGCCAACACTTTACGGTTGATCTCGATACCTGCAGCATGCAAAGCTCCCATCAAACGAGAGTAAGACATACCTTCCAGACGAGCGGCAGCATTGATACGCTGGATCCACAATGCGCGGAAGTTACGTTTCTTGTTACGACGGTCACGGAATGCATAAGTCAAACCTTTTTCCCAGGTATTTTTTGCTACGGTCCACACATTCTTACGTGCACCATAATAACCTCTGGTAAGTTTTAAAATCCGTTTTCTTTTTGCTCTTGAAGCAACATGATTTACTGATCTAGGCATAATTCTAATCTGTTTTGAATGTTAGCGTCATCCTTCATGATGATCTTACTTGCTAAATACATTCGGTTAATAAAAATCTTTGTAAAACTCGCTTAATTTAAGAAGATTACTTCATGCCAAGCATTAGCTTAACACTTCTTACATCAACAGTAGCAACAAGGCCGGTATGAGTAAGATTTCTCTTAGCTTTCTTAGTCTTCTTCGTCAAAATATGACTTTTAAAAGCGTGTTTTCTTTTGATCTTTCCTGTTCCGGTAAGGGCGAACCTCTTTTTGGCACCGGAATTAGTCTTCATCTTAGGCATTTTCCAATTTGTTTTAATTATTAAACTTGACACCCTCTAACGGGCGGTTTTTTATTCTTTGTTTCCCTCTGCGTCAGACTCTGTCCTCGGCTTCAAGGTTATAACTTTCTTAGCCACAGGCTTTGCAGGTCCGGCAGATGCAGCAGGTTTCGGAGTAGCAGTAGCAGCAGGTGCGCCTGCCTTTTTCGGTGTCAACATGATGATCATGCGTTTACCTTCCAATACCGGCAACTGTTCGACTTTACCGTAGTCTTCCAGGTCATTAGCAAAACGAAGTAACAAAACTTCTCCCTGCTCTTTGAAAAGAATGGAACGTCCTTTAAAGAACACATATGCTTTAACCTTAGCTCCTTCTTCCAGAAATCCTTTGGCATGTTTCAATTTAAAGTTATAATCATGATCATCAGTCTGAGGTCCGAAACGAATCTCCTTCACTACAACTTTAACTGACTTCGCTTTCTGCTCTTTCTGTCGTTTTTTCTGCTGATAGAGGAATTTCTGGTAATCGGTTACTCTACAAACGGGGGGCGCAGCATTGGGTGAAATCTCAACCAGGTCCAATCCCATATCTTCAGCCATTTTTAAAGCTTGCGATGTCGGGTATACGCCCTGTTCTACATTGTCACCTACTAGACGAACTTCACGAACACGAATACGTTCGTTAATTCTATACTGTTCTTTCAGATTGTCATTCTTCATTCAAAAAGATTTATTCTCCTCGTTATTAGTTATTTATTTATTACTTTTTTGCCAACGATTCATCATGTCCTCTACTTCATCGTTCAAAAGCGCTGCAAAGGTAGCAATTTTCATCGAACCTTTATCACCTTCGCCCTGTTTTCTTACAGAAACTTCATTATTTTCTGCTTCTTTTTCTCCAACGATGAGCATGTAAGGAATACGTTTCAATTCATTGTCACGAATTTTACGGCCAATTTTCTCGTTTCTGTCGTCTACCAGTACACGAATATCCTGTTCTTCCAGTTGACGAGCGATATTCCATGCATATTCATTGAATTTTTCACTGATAGGCATGATACATACCTGATCCGGAGTCAACCACAACGGGAACTTACCGCCTGTATGTTCGATCAGCACAGCAACGAAACGCTCCATTGAGCCGAACGGTGCACGGTGGATCATTACGGGACGATGCTTTTTGTTGTCTTCGCCTGTATATTCCAGTTCAAAACGTTCCGGCAGGTTATAGTCTACCTGGATTGTTCCGAGCTGCCAGCGACGGCCGATAGCATCTTTTACCATAAAGTCAAGTTTCGGACCATAGAAAGCGGCTTCACCGTATTCGATCTTGGCTTTCAGGCCTTTTTCCTGACAGGCTTCGATGATGGCGGTTTCTGCTTTTTCCCAGTTATCTTCCGAACCGATATATTTATCTCTGTTTACTTTATCACGTAAAGAAATCTGAGCTTCGAAATTTTCAAAGTCAAGTGCCTTAAAGATGATAAAGATAATATCCATTACTTTCAGGAATTCGTCTTTCAGCTGATCCGGACGACAGAATAAGTGAGCGTCATCCTGAGTAAAGCCACGAACCCTTGTCAAACCGTGCAACTCACCGCTCTGTTCGTAACGATATACAGTACCGAACTCTGCGAAACGCAAAGGCAGGTCTTTATATGAACGCGGGAATGACTTGAAGATCTCACAATGGTGAGGGCAGTTCATCGGTTTCAACAGAAATTCTTCACCTTCCTGCGGAGTATGGATCGGCTGGAATGAATCCTTGCCGTATTTTGCATAGTGACCTGATGTCACATACAACTGCTTTGCACCGATATGCGGAGTCATCACCTGTTGGTAACCGTATTTCTTCTGAATACGTTTCAGGAAGTCTTCCAGTTTCAAACGTAACTGAGTACCGCGGGGTAACCATAAAGGCAAGCCTGCTCCTACTGCAGTAGAGAATGTAAATAATTCCAGTTCCTTACCGATCTTACGGTGGTCACGTTTTTTGGCTTCTTCCAGTAACGCCAGGTATTCATCCAGCATTTTCTTTTTCGGGAAAGTGATACCATACAAACGAACCAACTGTTTACGTTTTTCATCACCACGCCAGTATGCACCAGCCACGCTCAGAATTTTAACAGCCTTCAGGTAAGATGTGTTAGGCAAGTGCGGTCCACGGCACAGGTCAGTAAAAGAACCCTGTGTATAGGTGGTTATTTTACCGTCTTCCAGTTCACTGATCAACTCAGTCTTATATTCTTCACCTCTGTCACCAAACATTTTCATAGCGTCTGCTTTGGAAATGTCCTGACGTTTGATTTCTTCTTTCTTTGCTACCAGTTCAAGCATTTTTGCTTCAATAGCTGCAAAATCACCTTCTTTGATTGTAGCTTCACCCGGATCTACATCATAGTAGAATCCATTTTCAATAGCCGGACCGATACCGAACTTGATACCAGGATAAAGTTCCTGCAGGGCTTCTGCCATCAGGTGAGCACTCGAGTGCCAGAATGCATGTTTACCTTCTTCGTCGTCCCACTTCAGCAGATTCACTGTCGAATCCTGCATAATAGGGCGAGACAGGTCCCATGTTTCTCCGTTCACACTTGCGGCCAAAACTTCCTGAGCCAAACGGGAACTGATACTTTCTGCGATCTGCATTGCAGTAGTTCCTTCAGCGTATTCTCTTACGGAATTATCCGGAAATGTAATCTTTATCATAATCTGTTCTCTATAATTCTTTAATTAGCATGCAAATTTAGCATTCTTTTTCGTAAAATGATATTTTTAGTCTAAAAGATATATGCTTTAAACCCAAAACAGACATGTTTTGTTGGAAAACATGTCTGTTTTGATTCAAAAAAACTGATTCATATCAATTGCTTGTCATACGTTTGATGATACTGTAAGCATTAATAATACCCAGCTCACCGGCTTTACTTAGGTCGGCAATTCCCTGATTGGCATCACCCAAAGACAAGCGTGCCAGCCCACGATTAAAATAGGCTTCCGCAAAATCGGGATCGCGCTTGACTGCTTCGTCATAATCCTGTATGGCAGCCCGGAAATCACGCTGTACGCAACGCAGGTTTCCACGGTTGAAGTAAGCATATACGAAACCGGGATTCAGACGGATTACCATGTCGTAATCGCGTGTGATCATTTCGTGTTCGTAAGCTCTCTTCTTATCCTTTACCTCTGCCGATGCCACATCGGATGGAGTTTTAGGTGCCGGGGCCTGCCCCATCTTGAAGTTCATACTATTCATAGACATAGACAAATCATCGGTACTGGATACCTGTGACAGATTATAAACCAATTGTTTGTAACGCACCACCGCACGATTGAAATAAGCCATGGTATAGGTTGGATCGAGTTCCACGACTTTATTGAAGTCTTTAATCGCTTCGGTAAAATCCTGTACCAACATATAGTCGACAGCACGTCCAAACCATGCATCAGCGTTATTCGGCTGAGTTTCTATTTTAGCTGAATAGTCATTTATGGATGCAAAGTGCACCGCAATCTGATCTTCCGTAAGAGCTGCTTCTTCGTTGGTGATACGCAACTTACGGGACAACACCATGCGGGCATTATATTCCTCGATCATCTTATCATAATAGACGATCTTCTTGACTGGATCGATCTTTTCATAATAAGTCAGGACGAACTGAGGTTCCAGGTCTACACGCACATTACGATCCTGCACACGTCCACGCACATCGCTTTGATATTTATTTCTGCGCTCTTCATCCTTATCATATACCACCAAACGGTTAAATTTGCTGATGTTTTTATCTGACTTTTCACGCGTATTCTCCTCTTTACTGTCCGGAGAGGTGGCATCATTCCCCTGCCCCGTATTATTGGAAGCCATAGCGTTGCCGGTCTGACCGGAAGCATTCCCTTTTTTACTATTATTTTCCATTTCGATAGCGGTCCAGTAATCGCGGTCGGCACCGACCTGATCATTCATCTTACGCTTCGCTTCCGAACGGCTGTAATAGCCCGGGGTAAAGTTCGGATATTGTCCCAGGACGACATCGAAGTCGCGGACAGCACCCCGATAATCACCGGTTTCAAAACGTAAAAGAGCACGGTTATAGTAAGCCATATAGTTATCCGGTTCTTGTTGGATAACCACATCGAAATCTTCGATAGCACGGTTGTTGTCACCTACCTGGTAACGAAGCAATCCACGGTTAAAACGAGCGATGAGATTATTTTTATCCATGCTGATTACCTGGTCGTAATCGTCCATTGCACCGCGAAGGTCGTTCTTCTGATAACGAACCAAACCACGGTTTATATAATAACCGCTTTCACGCGTATTCAAACGGATGGCTTCATTCAGGTCTGCCAGCGCTCCGTCGAGGTCGTTGGTCTGGTAGAGCAATATGGCACGGTTACCATAAGAAGGTGCATAATATGGGTCCATTTCAATCGCCTTATTATAATCGGCAAGCGCTTTCACCGTATCTCCCTTTTCACTGTACATCGCACCACGGGTCAGATAATTCATAGAATATTTAGGATGCGCTCTCATCAGCACATCGAATGTCTTCTCCGCATCATTATAGTCTTTTCGCTGAATATTGGCAACAGCCTTATTGACAAGCATCTGACGATCGTCAGGCTTGAATTCAAGTCCTTTATCATAATCGGCAATCGCTTCCACATATTTTTCCTGGCTCTGGCGGGCAATACCGCGGGCATAATAAGCTTGCACCAAAAAGGGATTCCGCTCAAGACATAACGTACAATCTTCTTCGGCCCCTTTGTAATCATCCAGATTGATTTTCGCGACAGCACGATAAAAATAGGGTTCCGCAATCCAGGGCTTCGCTTTAATTACCTGGTTAAAATACTGTATGGACAGCACGTAATCTTCAAAATATAAAGCATTACGCCCAATTGCCAGCACACGATCCGTATTGATCTGGGCCGACATCGCCAACGAAAATGCGATAAACATCAGAAAAAGGAATATTTTTTTCATCAGATTGCCTTAAGTGTTAAAAAGAGGTGTGTCGAAAGGTTTCAACGGACTTTTCGACACCCCTCCTTGTTTAGCGAACAAAAATAAGCAATTCGGATGAATGTTAAAACGGTTCTTGGTAAAATTATCCTCAACAAATCGTAATCTAGTCAAAAAACATAAACCGGACATAAAAAAGGTTGCGTTACAAAGTGCAGAACACCTCTAACGCAACCTTTCTCTACATTTATATATAGCCGGTTTTACTTCGGCTGTATTTTTGCCATCAAATGATCTTTTGTGATCTTGTCACCTTCCTTTACGCCCAACTCGGTAATCACCCCGGATACCGGAGCAACGATCCGGTTGTACATCTTCATCGCCTGATGGATGAGAAGCAACTGGCCGGCTTCAACTTCCTGACCCTGCTCCACATAAATCTTCACGATGGTTCCCGGGAGGTTGGAAATCACATCACCGACGAAGGGCTTATGCCACATCTTACGGTTCTTATATTTCTCTGTCAGCAGCGTTTTGTACTTACGGGCGGTAACTACAAAATCTACATATTCATTTTCTTTATTTTCCATATTTCAAAAAGTATATGTACGGATTTAATTAGAACGGAGGGATTCCGTGCTTTTTGGCCGGTCTGCATTCCTCTTTCAAAACAGAAAGTTTCAGAGCGTGAAGCAACAGCGCACGTGTTTCTTTCGGCTCGATAACAGAATCAATAAATCCTTTTGAAGCTGCCACATAAGGATTAGCGAACTTCTCGATATACTCTTTTACTTTTTCCTGGCGCATTGCATTCTGGTCTTCAGCTTCCATAATTT
The DNA here is from genome assembly GCF_003479515.1 of Parabacteroides sp. AF14-59. Taxonomy (NCBI): domain Bacteria; kingdom Pseudomonadati; phylum Bacteroidota; class Bacteroidia; order Bacteroidales; family Tannerellaceae; genus Parabacteroides; species Parabacteroides sp. AF14-59. Next base: position 99,539 of record NZ_QUHH01000001.1, read on the forward strand.
CCTTACGGAAAATAATGTTTGCTGCACCTTCCGGTCCCATCACGGCAATCTCCGCACTCGGCCATGCAAACATAAAGTCAGCACCCAGGTGACGTGAGTTCATCGCGATATAACCACCACCGTAAGCCTTACGCAGGATCACAGTAATCTTAGGTACAGTTGCTTCAGAATAAGCATACAGAACTTTTGCTCCGTGACGGATCACACCGGCATGTTCCTGGTCTACGCCCGGCAGATAACCCGGCATATCTTCCAATGTAATGATAGGAATATTGAATGAATCGCAGAAACGGATGAAACGTGCGGCTTTATCAGCACTATCGCAATCCAGTACGCCTGCCAGTACCATCGGCTGGTTAGCTACGAAGCCTACTGTTTCACCAGCCATACGACCGAAACCGACCACGATATTGGCGGCCCACAGCTCCTGAACTTCCAAGAAGTCGGAGTCGTCGACGATGCATTTAATAACATCACGTACATCATACGGCTGTTTAGGGTCAGCTGGAACAACTTCTTCGATGTTCAACATAGCTGTCGGCTCTTTCGGTTCAGTAGTCTTGGCACGCTGCTGATTGTTCCAGGGGATAAAGCTAACCAGACGCTTAACCTGTTCGAAACATTCTTGTTCGCTCAATGCATAGAAGTGAGCGTTACCTGTTGTTTCTGCATGAACACGGGCACCACCCAGATCCTCCATAGAGATATCTTCACCCAAAACAGTTTTGATCACATTCGGACCGGTGATAAACATCTTGGAGATGTTTTCTACCACGAATACGAAGTCGGTCAAAGCCGGAGAATAAACTGCACCACCGGCACACGGTCCCAGGATCAATGAGATCTGAGGGATAACACCTGATGCAATCGTATTTCTATAGAATATTTCTCCATATCCGGCCAAAGCGCCAACACCTTCCTGAATACGTGCACCACCAGAGTCATTGATACCGATAATCGGGCATTTCATCTTCAGTGCATGATCCATGATCTTTGTGATCTTACGGGCATGTTGCAAACCTAATGAACCACCGGCAACAGTAAAGTCCTGTGCATAGATACATACCGGAGCACCGAAAATAGTACCCGTACCTGTAACCACACCATCACCCGGAAAGTCTTTCTTATCCATTCCGAAATCACGGCCATCATGCTTTACAAACAAATCGTACTCATGAAAAGAGTTTTTGTCCAGCAAGGAAAGAATACGATCACGGGCAGTCAGTTTACCCATTGCGATCTGCTTTTCGATAGCAGCCTCGCCTCCCCCCATCTCTACGACGGCTTTCTTCTCCCTGAGGGCCTGAATGTTTTTACTTAAATCTGTCATATTATTTAATAGATTTTTATTATTTACCGACAGCTTTTGCTCTGTATGAACAACGAGCGGTCCCTTTAATAATACTATTTAGTTTTCCTTTATTCAATTGACGACGGATAGCCGACACATTATCAATGAACACATGACCTTCCAGATGCTCACATTCATGCTGTACAACACGTGCAGCAAAACCATCCACGACTTCATCATGTTCCACCCAATTTTCATCCATATATTTCACACGGATCTTACTGGCACGGGATACCTTTTCATGTACGCCCGGAAGGCTCAGACAGCCTTCTTCCATAGCTATTTCTTCTTCACTGCGTTCAACAATGTCCGGATTGATCATTGCACGCTTGAAACCTTTACATTCAGGAAAATCATCTCCCATCACATCTGCATCGATTACGAGCAAACGGATCGACAGACCAACCTGGGGAGCGGCCAAGCCTACTCCATCGGCATTGTACATCGTGTCGAACATATTTGTTACTAACTGCTTTAATTCCGGATAATCTTTTGGTACTTCTTCAGCCTCTTTTCTTAATACGGGCTGTCCATATAAATATACTGGTAAAATCATAAACTATAACTGATATTTTTTATTTTCCAAATATGATTGTAGGATAATAACTGCACTGATTTCATCAACAAGACCTTTATCCTGTCTTTTTTTCTTCTTCAGACCTCCATCCAGCATTGCCTTATGTGCCAGGACAGATGTAAAACGTTCGTCGTAATACTCAACCGGAACGCCCGGTATTGTCCGTTTCAGATGTGTAACGAAAGCTTCTACATACTTCATATTCTCCGAAGGTTCATTATTCATCTGTTTCGGCAAGCCGACCACAAACAAATCAACCGGTTCTTTTGAAACATAAACAGACAACCAGGGGACAAGCTCACCGCTCGGCACTGTCGTCAACCCATTTGCAATCATTTGCAAGGTGTCTGTAACCGCTAATCCGGTCCGTTTCCGACCATAATCAATTGCTAGTATCCTTCCCATCGGCTGCAAAGATAACACAAATATGTATTTATATTACACAAATACGCAAAAAGTGTGCAGCTTATAAGTTTAATAGGCATTCTTTTCACCTTTCGACATATTCAAAACCGTCACCACAATGATCTTCAGATCCAGGAAAAAGGACCAATTCTCAATATACCACACATCTCTTTTCACACGACCTTCCATTTGCTCCAGAGTCTTTGTTTCTCCCCGGTAACCGGTCACCTGCGCCCAGCCTGTAACACCAGGCTTCACTAAATGACGCACCATATATTTATCGATAAGCGCCGAATATTGCTCGGTATGTTTCAGCATATGAGGACGGGGACCGACTACTGACATGTCTCCTTTCAACACATTGATAAATTGAGGAAATTCATCCAGATTCGTGCGGCGCAGAAAATCTCCGATCCTCGTTTTACGGGGATCGTCTTTTACCGCCTGCAATTTATCCGCATCCGAATTGACCCTCATAGTACGGAATTTATAACATTCAAATTCTTGTCCATACAAACCGGTTCGTTTTTGTTTAAAAAGGACGGGGCCCGGAGACGTTATTTTTATCAATGTCCCGACAATTACATAAAGTATCGGGTAAATTGTCAAGAGAATTCCCAAGGAGAAGACTATATCAAAAGACCTCTTCAACGCCCGATTATAGGCTGCTTGCAACGGTTCACGACGTACGGCTAATAATGGTATTGACTCCATTATTTCCATAACGAGACTCTTCTTGATATTTCGATAGAATTCGGGCACAATATAGAAACGAATCATATGCTTTTCAGCAAAATTCATTATCCGCAATATCTTCTCATCCTGTGTTCCCGGCAATGTACAATATATTTCATCGATATCGTTAGCTTCCACATACTCCTCCACTTCATGCGTCATACCCAAATAATTCGGCAACACACTCTGCAAAGACAAATTATCATCAAAAAATCCCATGATACTGAAACCATAGGAAAGATCATTTTTCATGACCCGATATAACTCCATCCCATTTTTACCGGCTCCTACAATAATAATTCTTTTGAAATTATGACCTTTTCTACGATACATCTTCAACGTGACACGAACAAAAACACGCCAAAGAGCAAAAATGACTACCGTTATTACATAATAGATCAACAGAAATGTAGCCAAAGCGTCACCTATATTCAGAAATATGAGGCAGGTTGCAAACAGAAACACCAATATAGAAACTAAAGCAAAAGCACGCTGAACAATTTTATCAATAAAGACTACAGCCACATGCAATTGCATGGGGACAAAATATAAAGCAAAGAAGTAACAAAAATTCAATAAGAGAACAACCTCTCTTAAGCTATTAGATAGTGCCTTTGTATAAAAATCCCCTAATCCATAAAAAACAGCAAAGAACAACAGATTTAATACTAACAAATCTCCTATTCCTATCAGCCACTGGATAAGGTAACCATGTTTCTTGTCGAATTCCATAACTGTGTTCTAAAATTCTACAAAAGTAATCAATATTCTGTGCAAAAAAAAGGCTGCACAACATAATGTGCAGCCTTTTTCAGGATATAATCGAAATAAATTATTCGTTAGCAGACATAATAACAACACGGTTCCAGTTGTTTTCGCTATACGGTTGTTCATCAGAACCTCTCCATTCGATAGAAATCTGGTTAGAGTTAACACCGTATTTTTCGATCAATTCTTTAGCAACGGCTTTAGCACGTTTTTCAGAAAGACCCATGTTATATTTAGATGTACCTGTGTTCTTATCAGCAAAACCAATAACCTTGATAGGTGCATTGTTAGATTTCATGAATTCAGCAGTATTGTAAATATTGATCTGCTGGTTCTTGTCAATCTTAGAACTATTCAAACGGAAGTAAACTACATTGTCTACATAGTTATTTACAACATTAGTTACAACTTCTTCGCATTCAGGACAAGATTCCGGACGTTTGCTCAATTCATCGTTAGCAGCACGCAGAGAGTTGATCTGATTGTTCAGGTCATTCAACAAAGCGTAATCCATCGGTTCCAAAACTTCGAAATCAGTTTTACCCAGTTTGAAAGTCAAACCTGCACTCAACTGTGCGATACCGTCTGTCAGGTGGAACATATTAACACGGTTGAACTGTTCATTCAACAAAGAACCCTGAACTTCCACGTTCAAATCAACACGTTTGCTCAAACGGAAAGCAGTAAGAATACCGGCATTCAACGTCGGAGATTCTGTTCTTGCATATCCCTGATTTTCGAAACGCTGTGCGTAACCGAAACCTACCCAAGGAATCAAACGGAATACTCTTTTTTCATTATAAACTCCCCAGAAATTGGTAACATCCCATAACAAGTCTACATGAGCAGCTGCATATTTGTTGTGCTGCATGATTTCTGCGTTGTCACCTACAAATCCGTGTAAAATACCACCGTTCAACTGAGCACGGAAAGCCAAATACGGATTGAACCACTTACCAAATGAGAACTGCGGAGCAAAATTCAGACGGTTTCCAAAATCTGCTTTATTATTTTGGTCACCCAACAACATACTTGCACCACCGGCAACAGAAATAAACCAATTGTCGCCAGCTTTGTTTTTCTTGAAATTTGTCTTATAACCTTTTTCAGTACTAAAACCAACTTGTGGTTTAAATTCCTGTGCTGACACAGAGAAAACAAAACCTGACAACAAAGCTAAAAGTAATACTTTAGTCTTCATATTCATCAACTTTTTAATTAAACAATCAATTACCTTAAATAACGCTCAAATTTAGAGCAAAATTAACTCTTTTTTTAACTAAAACAAATTAAATCTATGTTTTGTTCTTAATTTATTCAAAATAATTCAGAATTTTATATCCTCCTTCTCGCAGGTAGGACTCTTTTTTCATCAGTTTGATATCATTCTGCATCATATCCTGAATAAGAGCATCAAGGGTGTATTTGGGTTCCCATCCCAAACGGGTACGGGCCTTTGTAGCATCCCCAATAAGCAAATCCACCTCGGTCGGACGGAAGTATTGAGGATCGATTCCTACAACTTCCTCACCTATCCGTTCTTTAAAACGTTCGAGATAAGCCTCACCTACTTTCTCTATAAACATTTTTTCGTCAATATAGTTTAATACTGCGACCTCATTAACATTTTCTCCTTTGAAAATAATTTCTACACCTATTTCATTAAAGGCTTTACTGATAAAATCACGAATAGTCGTCGTTATTCCGGTAGCTATTACATAATCAGACGGTTCATCCTGCTGAAGAATGGCATACATCGCACGAACATAATCCTTAGCATGCCCCCAGTCTCGTTTGGAAGATAAATTCCCCATATAAACTTTTTCCTGCATACCCAAAGCGATACGCGAAACAGCACGGGTCACTTTACGGGTAACAAAAGTTTCCCCCCGAAGCGGAGATTCATGGTTAAACAAAATCCCGTTGGACGCATGCATCTTATAGGCTTCCCGGTAATTGACCGTAATCCAGTAACCATACAACTTAGCTACAGCATAAGGACTTCTGGGATAAAAAGGAGTTGTTTCTTTCTGAGGCACTTCCTGAACCAATCCGTACAATTCGGATGTTGAAGCCTGATAAATACGGGTTTTAGGGATCAGGTTCAAGAGCCGTACGGCTTCCAGGATACGCAAAACCCCGAGCCCATCGGCATTAGCAGTATATTCTGGTGTATCAAAACTAACTTTCACATGGCTCATAGCCGCCAGATTATATATTTCATCAGGTTGTACCTCACCTATTATACGAGTCAGATTCAGGCTATCGGTCAGATCACCATAATGGAGAATCAGATTCCGGTTCTCTACATGAGGATCCTGATACAGATGGTCGATACGATCCGTATTAAACATAGAGGAACGACGTTTGATGCCATGTACCGTATATCCTTTTTTGACAAGATATTCCGCCAAATAAGCTCCATCCTGCCCCGTTATGCCTGTTATTAAAGCAACTTTACTCATTATACTAAGTTTATTATTGTTTGTTTAAATACCAATTATATAAAATTTCCACGCCATCGGCTATCTCTATTTGATGATGCCATCCCAAAGCATGCAGTTTACTTACATCTGTCAATTTTCGCAATGTTCCGTCGGGTTTGGATGCGTCAAAAGCGAGTTCACCCTGAAAACCGATCTTATCCTGAATCAGTTTTGCAACTTCCCTGATGGATAATTCTTTACCCGTACCTATATTTATATGGGTATTGCGCACTTCATTGCCTTCCGGACGCACATCAGAAAAATTAATATGTTCCATAATGTATACTGAAGCATCGGCCATTTCTTCGCTCCACAAGAATTCACGAAGCGGCTTCCCTGTTCCCCAAAGTTGTACTTTTCCTTGAGAAATACCATATTTCCCAAGAACAGCCAGAATATCCTTCTCCGGAGCATCACCCGAGATTCCTTCTACCGGACGCGCATTCAAATCCTTTCGCAAAGCATCCCAATCATTTGCATGAAGACATTTGGCTAGATGAATTTTGCGAATCATAGCCGGAAGTACATGAGAAGTTTCCAGATTGAAATTATCGTTCGGACCATACAGGTTGGTTGGCATCACGGCAATATAATTCGTGCCATATTGCAGATTATAACTTTCGCACATCTTTATACCTGCAATCTTTGCTATGGCATAAGGTTCGTTGGTATATTCCAGCGGAGAGGTCAGCAAACAATCCTCAGGCATCGGTTGCGGAGCTTCGCGAGGATAGATACAAGTACTTCCCAGAAACAGCAATTTCTTTACATTATTAATATAAGAAGCATGGATCACATTATTCTGTATCATCAGATTGATATAAATAAAATCTGCACGATACAAGCTATTTGCCATAATTCCTCCCACATGGGCGGCCGACAAGAATACATATTCCGGTTTCTCGGTTGCAAAGAACTCATTCACCGCACACTGGTCTGTCAAATCCAGTTCGGCATGGGTACGCAAAATAAAGTTTGTATATCCTTTCTGCTTCAGGTTTTTCAGGATAGCCGATCCAACCAGCCCCCGATGTCCTGCTACAAATATTTTGCTGTCCTTATTCATTCCTTTACTAATTTCAATAAATACTGACCATATTGATTTTTAATCATTGGAGTGGCCACTTCTTTTAGTTTTCCGTCATCTATCCAACCTTTCCGGTAAGCAATTTCTTCCAGGCAGGCCACTTTCAAACCCTGACGCTTCTCTATCACTTCCACAAAGGTCGAAGCTTCCGACAAAGAATCGTGTGTACCGGTGTCGAGCCAGGCAAAACCACGTCCTAACAACTGGACTTTCAGTTCCCCGTCTTTAAGGAACTCCTGATTCACAGTCGTGATCTCCAATTCTCCACGTGCCGAGGGCTTAATCTGCGTTGCCACCTCAACCACTTTATTCGGATAAAAATAGAGTCCGACAACAGCATAATTCGACTTAGGAGACTGAGGCTTTTCTTCAATACTCAGCACATTCCCTTCTTTATCGAATTCGGCTACACCATAGCGTTCCGGATCGTTGACGTAGTAACCGAACACAGTTGCTTTTTGTTCGTTCTCCACATTGTTAACGGCCTCTTTTAACATAGCCGTAAAACTTTGTCCATAAAAGATATTGTCGCCCAACACCAGGCAAACCGAATCATTTCCAATAAATTTATTCCCTATAATAAAAGCTTGTGCCAGCCCGTCGGGTGAAGGTTGTTCGGCATACTCGAAATGCACACCATAATCCGAACCGTCCCCCAGCAGTCGACGGAATCCCGGCAGATCCTGCGGGGTCGAAATAATCAATATCTCCCGTATCCCGGCCAACATCAGGACAGAGATAGGGTAATAGATCATCGGTTTATCATAAATCGGCAATAATTGCTTAGATACACCTTTTGTAATCGGATACAAACGGGTTCCGGAACCTCCGGCCAATACAATTCCTTTCATTAGGTTCAGACTTTTTAATTATTAAAATAGAGTACAAATGTATACAAAATATTCGATTTGTCCTTATTCGGCAAAGACCTCTTTCCGATGTGTTTAAAGGGAAGAAGACAATTTAAGAGAGAACTGACCATAATGTATATAAAAGAAGATTTTTACAACCTTTCATTCCTGCCTTTTGTTACAGTAGAAATAATTTTAATAACAAATTGATATGAACACATTTGACGAAAGAATTAGTTCCGCCGTAAAAAACTGGTGGGTTTCACTTCTACTGGGATTATTATATATCCTGATTGCAATATGCCTGATGTTCACGCCGATGGCTAGTTATGTTGCATTAAGTATCTTATTCAGCGTTGCCATGTTTGTGAGCGGAACACTTGAAATCCTTTTTGCCGTATCCAACCGGAAACATATTTCCAGCTGGGGCTGGTATCTGGCCGGTGGTATCATCGACCTCATACTGGGTATTTACCTGATGGCAAGCCCTGGGCTGAGCATGACCGTCCTTCCGTTTATCCTCGCATTCTGGTTAATGTTCAGAGGTTTCTCTTCTACTGGTTATGCGATGGACCTGAAACGGTTCGGAACCGGAAACTGGGGTTGGTATATGGCTTTCGGAATTCTGGCTATTATCTGTAGCATCGCCATTATCTGGCAGCCGGGATTAGGAGTCTTTACACTCGTTTATATGATCGCTTACGCGCTGCTTATCATCGGTATCTTCCGCGTAATGCTTTCTTTTGAACTGAGAAGCCTGCATAAGAAAAACGAAAAAGAATAATTTCATCATTTCCCCAGGAGGACACTGTAGTTTCCTCCGGAAGAAATTCTGGTTCCCTGCGGAGGAAATTGCAGTTCCCTCCGCAGGGAATTACAGTTTCCTTACCCGGGAATTACGAGGAAACTGTAATAAATTCATAATCAACCGATAAAAGGAATACGCCACACACACTGCTTTCATATAAACCTCGAGCCCTCCATTCTTACCACCCTAATCATTGTTCTATAAAAAAAATAACGTAGTTTTGTAACGCTATAGATACAGAAAAACACATTTGAGATTAAATCTAACTAAAAATAATAGTCACCGTGAAGAAGGAAGATGAAGAAAAGGTAAGCGGGCTACCGGAAAATGCCTACAGAGAACTCAAAGAAGGAGAAGTATATAACCCTATCATGTCACCCAATAAACAGTACAAAGAAGTGACACCCTGGTCTGTGTTTTGGGGACTTGTGATGGCCGTGATATTCAGTGCGGCTGCAGCTTATCTGGGACTGAAAGTCGGACAGGTCTTTGAAGCAGCCATCCCGATCGCTATCATTGCCGTCGGACTGTCGAGCGGCTTTAAACGAAAAAATGCATTAGGGGAAAATGTTATTATCCAGTCTATCGGAGCTTGTAGCGGCGTGATCGTAGCCGGGGCGATTTTTACCCTTCCTGCTTTATATATCCTGCAGGATAAATATCCGGAAATCACCATCAACTTTTTTGAAGTATTTATGAGCTCGCTGTTGGGTGGTATCCTCGGCATTCTGTTGTTGATTCCTTTCCGGAAATATTTTGTTTCAGACATGCACGGTAAATACCCGTTCCCGGAAGCTACAGCAACGACACAAGTGCTCGTTTCAGGTGAAAAAGGCGGAAGCCAGGCCAAGCCCCTTATCCTGGCCGGACTGATCGGAGGTTTATATGATTTTATCATCGCCACATTCGGATGGTGGAGCGAAACGATAAGTACACGGATCGTCAGCGCCGGTGAAATGCTGGCGGACAAGGCTAAAGTCGTTCTGAAAGTAAATACAGGTGCAGCCGTACTGGGGTTAGGTTATATTATCGGTTTAAAATATTCAATGATTATCTGTGCCGGTTCATTCCTGGTTTGGTTGGTGATCATTCCGTTGATGTCCGCCTTTTTCGGTGCAGATGTACTGACACTAGGCAACGACGCGATCACCGCAACAGTCGGAAGCATGAGTGCAGAACAGATATTTACCACTTATGCCCGCCATATCGGTATCGGGGGTATTGCTACAGCCGGAGTAATCGGTATTATCAATTCCTGGGGAATTATCCGCGGAGCCGTGGGATTGGCAGCCAAAGAACTGAAAGGGAAAAATACGGAAGCCGACACAGAAACGGTACGCACACAAAAAGATTTATCCATGAAGATCATCTCGATCGGTATCTTTGCGACACTGATCGTTACCTATTTGTTCTTCCATTTCGGTGTACTGGATAACTGGTATTATGCCCTGATCGGTCTGTTGATCGTCGGGATCATCGCTTTTCTGTTCACAACCGTTGCCGCCAATGCGATTGCGATTGTCGGAACCAATCCGGTATCTGGTATGACATTGATGACACTGATCTTATCGTCGATCATTCTGGTTGCTGCCGGACTGAAAGGAACAGCCGGTATGGTCTCGGCTCTGATCATCGGAGGTGTTGTATGTACGGCACTTTCTATGGCGGGAGGCTTCATTACTGACCTGAAAATCGGTTACTGGCTCGGAAGTACACCGGCAAAACAACAAACCTGGAAATTCCTCGGTACACTGGTTTCTGCTGCAACCGTTGGCGGTGTTATCCTTATCCTGAACCAGACATACGGGTTTACCACCGGACAGCTGGCAGCTCCGCAGGCAAATGCGATGGCAGCTGTTATCGAACCTCTGATGAGTGGTTCGGGAGCACCCTGGATACTGTACGGAATCGGAGCCGTATTGGCTATCATCCTGAATTTCTGCAAAATCCCGGCATTGGCTTTCGCATTAGGCATGTTCATTCCGATGGAATTGAATACCCCCTTATTGATCGGTGGTGCTATCAGCTGGTATGTTGGAAGCCGCAGCAAAGACAAGGCATTGAATACTGCCCGTCTTGAAAAGGGTACATTGCTTGCTTCCGGATTCATTGCCGGTGGAGCTTTAATGGGTGTTGTCAGCGCAGCATTGCGTTTCGGTGGCATTAACCTGGTAAATGAAAAATGGCTGGAAGGAAACTTTGCCGAGCCTTTAGCTGTTCTTATGTATATTGCATTAATGGCTTATCTGGCGATAAGCTCGATGAAAGCGAAAAAAGAATAATATAAACAATGGATGCACCGTTAGTTAATGTTGGGATTATGACGGAAAAGGCACTCTCATTCGTATTCAACGGAGAATATATCCACACCGAGAGCAGTTCTTTTCTGACGGGAGAACAACGGGCGTTGTTCGTAAACGGGAATATAATATACAACGGTAAGCTGTATAAGGAGCTTTTCTTTGAACCGGCTTCGCCTGATTCTTCATTCGACCTGAAAGCTGTTACGATCGGAGTTGATTTTCACTGGCAAAGACAGGAAGACCAACGATTCAAAGGTGCATTGAACCTGGTAGCAGGGAATGAAGGTATTGTGGTGATCAACAGCATCGATGTTGAAGAATATCTCACCAGTGTGATCTCGTCGGAAATGAGTGCCACAGCTTCAAAAGAGTTGTTGAAAGCGCATGCCGTGATCTCCCGCAGTTGGTTGCTGGCACAGATTGAAAAGACGTTCCGCCTGGGAAATGCACCGGAGAAATACAAAAGTTGTGAACGCGACCGTGACCAACTAATCCGTTGGTACGACCGCGAAGATCATGGTATGTTCGATGTCTGTGCCGATGATCATTGCCAACGTTACCAGGGCATCCCCCGTGCTTCCACTCCGATAGTGGAAGAGGTGATCCACGAAACACGCGGCGAAATACTGACCGATGGCGAATCGATTTGCGATACCCGCTTTTCCAAATGCTGCGGAGGCGTAACCGAGCAATTCGAACATTGCTGGGAGCCTGTGCCCCACTCCTATCTGACAGCCGTTCGCGACAGCAAGGAGAGCGCTTTTCCTGACCTGACCGATCCGGTCGAAGCAGAAATGTGGATACGAAATTCGCCCGATGCTTTTTGCAATACGACAGATCAAAAGATATTGAGCCAGGTGCTGAACAATTATGATCAGGAAACAACTAATTTCTATCGTTGGAAAGTGACTTATACACAGGAGGAACTTGCCGGACTGATCCACCGCAAAAGTGGTATCGACTTCGGCGAGATACAAGATCTGATCCCATTGGAAAGAGGGAGTTCCGGACGTATCGAAAAGTTACAGATCATAGGTACACGCCGTATTTATACGATCGGCAAGGAGTTGGAAATACGGCGGACCTTATCGGAAACCCATCTGTATAGTTCTGCTTTCGTTGTTGATAAGGAAAATATGCGCCTCAACATCCCGCAGCGTTTCGTACTGACGGGTGCCGGTTGGGGACATGGCGTAGGGCTTTGCCAGATCGGCGCAGCAGTTATGGGCGAACAGGGCTATTCTTATACGGAGATATTGTCACATTATTTCCGGGGAGCTAAAATTGAGAAAAGATATTAGTTCCTTTCCACAAGCATTCAGATACAAACATATTAAAATCTAAAAAGGTCGCTAATCTCACGATAGCGGCCTTTTTTTGTGTTTACCTATCTTTCCGGCTCCTAGTGGTAGCCGGTTGTCTTTACTCTCACGAGCTCTAACTGATTACAAAGGAATAAATAACTCTACAAGTAACCAAGCAAAATAGATTAATAAGGGTATTTTCCCCACAAAATGGGGAAAAATACCGATAAAATTATTAATAACCTTTGTTTTGTATCAGATTCTTACTCTTTGATATCTCATTTGTTGGTATAGGGAATACGTGATTGACCGATGCATTGAATGTACGGGACGGCCAGGCTTCTATTTCTGTTATCTCTAAATCGTCTTTCGACTGAGGAACCGGGATTTTAGCTTTAACACTATATCCATGTAAAGGTTTCTCCACATAATTCTTCGCAACACCCCAACGGATCAGATCCAACATACGATTCGAAAACTCTCCGGCCAACTCACAACGGCGTTCATTCATCAAATCTTCCTTCGTAGCATTCTGCTTAGGAGACAAACCGGCACGTTTACGTACTTCATTCAAAGGGGCATCTCCGTTCTGACCTTGCCAAATCAAAGCTTCGGCCTTCATTAGCAACACTTCGGCATAACGAATCAACGGTATATTCAGACTTGTTGTCGGATTATCGCCATTCGGATTGACAGTCGTACCGATAGCATCTGCCGCCTTGAACGGATCCATATATTTATTGAACTGCATACCGGATAAACTTTCATTGGAGTAATATACCTTTTCCTGTCCCAGGAAAAAGAACTTGTCACCTGGTTGAAGAATAGTGGCAGGCAGACGTTTATCGCCTACTTCGAAAGCTTCGACCAATTCGATTGTCGGAGTGAAATACCCCCAACCGTTATATTGCCCCCAACCTTTATTCTCCAACAATGCGCCGGGAAGGAAAGAACCGGCCACTTCCGAAGACGGAGAAGAGAAAATATATTCATCACTGTAATTATTCTCGATCTTGAATACATCGGCGAAATTATCCAACAGGCGGTTCTTTCCTGAGTTGATAACCTTATCACAATATTCAATAGTGGTTGCATAAGAAGATGCATCATACTGAGCATCGAACAAAGCAACTTTAGCAATATATGCCCAACAAGCAGTTTTATGCGGACGGCCGTAATCAGCCTCTCCCCATTCTTTAAAGTCAGGCAATAATGCGGCAGCCTTTTCAAAATCTTCTATGCAATAAGCATAGTTATCGCGTACACTCTTGACACGGGGTACATCCAGTTCATCTACTGCCAGACCCGGCTCTACAATAGGTATACCTCCGTTTTCTCCATTATCCCCGTAATAAGGAGCGATCCAAAAGTAAGCCCAGGCACGGAAAAAATAAGCTTGTCCCAATACTTTATCCTTTGTATCTTCACTGATATTCATATCGGGAACATTTAAAATAATATCGTTACAACGTTTGATCAACTGGTACATTTTCGGCCAGTTATCCACGACATCACGGCTATAATCCGCCGTAAAATTCTTCATGGCAGCACAACCGGCTTGTGTACGTCCTGTTACCACATCATCACTACAATTGTAATAATGCATAAAGCCACGCCCGACAACACCGGCTTCCCCGGTCCAGAAATAAAGTCCGTCAGCTGCACGAAGCGCATCATTCTCCGTCATCCAGAAACGGTCGCTGGAAGGTTCTCCATATTTATTATAGGTAAGGAAATCCTCACAAGATGTTAATCCGGCCAATGCCAGACAAAGAATTCCTATTTTCAATACTGTTTTCATACTTTGATTCGTTTATATGCTTAAAATGTAAGATTCAATCCAAAAGAAACTACACGGGATACAGGATATGTACCGCCATCTACTCCGTAATTACCCACTTCCGGGTCCATTCCTGAATATTTAGTGAAAGTCAACAGGTTTTCACCACTTGCATACACACGCAGATTGGGTGCTCCGGGTGCATTTCCGAACAAACTTTTAGGTAAAGTATAACCAAGCGTAATATTTTTTACACGAAGGTAACTACCGTTTTCCAGGAAAAAGTCAGAAACCGTACTGTAATTCCCGTTCGTATCCGACATACTGATCAAAGGGATATCCGAATTATGATTATACCCCCATGAATCCAAAACGTCGGCAGACATATTCCAACCCTGACCGGCAGCATAGGTCATTACCTTGACTCCGTTGAATATTTTATTTCCGGCAACACCTTGCAGGGCAATGTTCAGATCGAAATTCTTATAACCGAAAGATGCATTCAAACCATATGTAAACTTCGGAGTATAACTACCCATATATTCGCGGTCATTATCATTGATGATTCCATCTCCATTCAGGTCTACGAATTTTTGATCACCAGGTTTTGCATTCGGCTGTATCTTCGTGATATTTCCATTCTGGTCCGTATGAGTATAGGCATCTATTTCCGCTTGTGATTGAAAAATACCATCTGTCTTTACTACATAATAAGAATACCAGGGTTGTCCGACTTTGGAACGTAACGGTTGCATAGCACGGATAGTCAATCCATGAGCAAAGAAATCACGATCTCCCAAATCCTTTACCTCTGAACGGAGAAAAGAAAAATTCGCATCCACATGATAAGAAAAACCTCCCTTTGATGTATCTCCATAACCTAATGTAAACTCAACTCCACTATTCTGCACTTTACCTACATTTCCCAGCGGAGCAACCGACACGCCACCGACAGATGCAAGCGGAACTTCCTCGATTAAGTCCTTTGTATTCTTAATAAAATAATCAGCCCCGAAAGCCAGTTTTCCTTCTAAAAATTCAATATCGAATCCTAAGTCTGTTTGTTCTGAAGTCTCCCATTTTAAATCAGGATTAGGAAATGTCGTCAATCCCAGTCCCAGAATCGGGTTTTGGTGGCTATTCCCCAAATATGTATAATCACCGGTCTGTGACAAGTTAGACATATAAGAGTAGTTACGCACACCGGCTACATTACCTATCTGCCCCCAGCTAGCACGTAGCTTCAACAATGAAATCACCGGATTATCCTTCAAAAACTTCTCGGAAGAGATCTTCCAGGCACCGGACACTGCGGGAAAAATACCGGAATTATTCTTGTAATACAATTTTGATGAAGCATCACGGCGGATACTCGCAGTCAGGAAATACCGGTCATCATAAGAATAAGAGCCACGGGCATATACAGATACCTGCGATTCCTGCGTACGGCTTTCACTTGGTTTTGTCTTTGTCCAATCCGTACCGTTTACCAGATTTTGTGAATATTCATCCTCGTCGGGGAAATTATATACAGTTACATTCGCATCTCTGTAAGAGTTATAACTCATTGAATAACCACCCATCACATTCACCTGATGCTTACCGAACATCTGATCATACGTTGCGACCGTTTCCCACAACCAGTTATTTGTACGTGAATACATCAGATTCCGTGAGTTCTCATCATTTGTTTTACCGATCTCAAGTACACGGACGCTAAAATTTTCATAATAATTATTTTTTGTCCCGGCTGAAAACTCTGAACGAATCTTCAAATGCTCGATAGGATCTATCACCAGGCTTGTCGTTGAAAACAGTTGCTGATTCGGGCGATTCTGGTTTAAACGCATCAGGGTTGCCACAGGATTCACTACTTCTCCGAAAGTTCCGGCTACTCCCAGGTCTTTTGCCCACAAAGGGACTGTCCCTCCAAATTTTCTTTTCCCATAATCATCCAAAACATAATTACCATCCTGGTCCATTTCATAAACAGTAGCGGAAGGAGGCATAAACATGGCTGAAGCTGTGACCCCCGTATGACTGGAAGTATTTATGTCGCCTCGTCCGTTTGTATATACATAGTTCACACGTTCGGAAAGAGATACCCATTTATTAATCTTGAAATCGATATTTGCTTTTACCCCCAGGTTTTCCGCATAGGTATTAAGTAAAGTACCCTCTGTCTTGTTATATTCAGCGGAAAGATAAGATTTCAAAGATTCACTACCTCCATTCAAGGAAAGAGCATATCGTTGTATCTTACCAGTACGAAATATTTCATCGATCCAGTTCGTATGAGTTTGCTGCCCATAAGGATAAATATCGGGATCGATACCGGCCGGTATCGAAACTCCGTCCACATTGGCTGCATCGGTACGTACTTTCACATATTCTTCGGCAGTCAGCACTTTCGGTTTTCGCCAAGCCGACTGAACGCCATAACTGGCACGAGCAGAAACAGTAATTTTACCCTCCTTCGCCTTTTTAGTCGTTACAAGGATCACACCACCCGAACCGACATTCGTTCCATAAATAGCAGCAGAAGCCGCATCCTTCAGGATCGTGATGGATTCCACATCTTCCATATTGAAAGGAGCGCCGGATACACCATCTACTACATATAAAGGTGCTTCTCCGTCACGCGAACCTTTTCCGCGAATCGTTACAGAAGGTGACGACATCGGATCGCCGCTATTATTAGCGATCGTCACACCGGCTATCTGTCCCTGTAAAGCCCCGATCACACTTGTCGAACGGCTCTTTACATCATCTCCGATATCTTTTTTGGATACGGCAACAGAAAGATTCGATTTACGGGATTCCTGTCCGTAACCGATTACAACCACCTCTTCCAGATTCACCAGGTCATCTTCCAGTGAAACATTGATTTGCGAACGACCGTTCACTTTAGTTGTAAAAGGTTTATATCCCAGATAACTGATTTGCAATTCTGCATCCGCAGGGACTTCCAACTGATATTCCCCATCGATATTCGTGAGTGCTCCATTGGCAGTTCCAGTCTGTACAACAGTTGCTCCAATGATAGGTTCCGATGTTTTTGCATCAAAAACCACTCCTCTCACGCTGATTTGTTGCGCAAACAACACGCTCACGCAACAAAACGTGAGAAGAAAATAAGTAACCAACAATCTCATGTTCAATGATTTTAATTAATGTATTTGTTTTATGCTATTTAATATCTTATGAAAGATTTCAGTATTGGGATAAATTCCACAGAAATGTGAAGCTCCGGGACCATAGGCGAAAACAGGAACCATTATCGGTGTATGATCATCAGTCATATAACGAGCTGTAATATGTCCAGACTCACGATCTCCATCAACCAAAGTCAGCCCACCGGTCTCATGGTCGGCTGTCACAATAACCAACGTTTCTCCATTACTGTCGGCAAATTTCATTGCTTCAGCTACTGCTTTATCAAAACTAAGTGTCTCCATAACAGAGCCAGGTAAAGAATTGGCGTGCCCGGCATAATCAACTTTAGCACCTTCCACCATCAGAAAAAAACCTTTTTCATTCGTTTCTTTCAGTTTATCGATAGCAGCATGAGTTGCCTCGGCAAGCAATGGTAGCGACTCCTCGGTTGTAGCCTGCCCCATCCGTTCATCTATACAGATAACCTTTCCTTTGACCTCGTTAATATCATCTATAGTAGTCGTTATATTATATTGAGGTCTCAACTCTTCAACCAAATTACGGCTATCTTTCCTTTTGGTAAGTACATTCATTCCACTGCCGTTCAATAAAGTCAGAGTACCTTTCAGAAGCCAATCGGTTATTTCATCCGTATTGTCACGCTCCGTTGCATGACCGTAAAAAGCAGCAGGAGTTGCATCTGCAATATTGCCTAATGTAACGACTCCACAGGCAAATCCGTCAGAAGCCAATACTTCCGACAGAGAAGCATATACCTCACCATCTTCACTCATGCTGATATAACGGTTACAATTAGATTGTCCTGTAGCAATCGAACTTCCGGCACCCGCCGAATCTGTGGTGTACTGGTCTTTCGCATTGGTCTGCTGTAACCCTACATATTTACATTGCAGAAAAGAAAGACCTTTATTTACCGTCTGGGCAGCACAAATCTGAGCCAGTCCCATTCCATCACCAATCAAAAGGATCACATTTTTAATCGGTTTTTCAGTACCGTCATTCAGGTAAGTCGGCGTGTAAATTTCCACTGGCTTTGTCAGCATCCTGTTCTTTTTACCGAAGCCCCGGAAACCGGCGGTGGTTTTATCCAGCCTGTCGGTTCGGGTAACTTCTTCACTTAAATTGAGCGTATCAGAAATAATCGAGAAATTCTTACTTTCAAAATTGTGAAAGAAATCGGAGCAAGCTTCCGGTTTATCCGTATTAATGATATCCACTCCCATATTATGGAATGTATTCCACGCTGTGATACCATCCGGAGCTCCCCAAAAACGAATCGGTTTTCCCAAAGCATGAACCTTTTCTATCACGTTTGCGACCAGTTTCTTTTCCGGAGCAATCATGGCTCCTTTTCCATTCCATACAGAATAGCGACCGAAAGCATCGCTGATTATCCCGACTCGTTCCAATTGTTCCGGGGTATAGTCAACACCGACTTGTCCATCGAAATAGATATAAGACGGATATTTGGAAAAATCAGACGGAACCGGACAGTTTCCGGTAATTACAATACGAACTGCTGCCGGATTAACAGCCGGATCAAAAACTTCCGGATATTTATTCAACTTGGAAACCAGACAATCGAGAGTCGGTTTTTCCGGTGTTTTGAGTTCAATCAGTAATTGCAGTCTATTATCGGAGTTTTTCCAGGGACGTCCGTTATTTCGTTTATATAAAGAGAGTATAGGCTCTATATATAATTCATCCAGTGTAGATGCCGTACCCAATTCTTCCGGATCATGTGCAACCAGAAGTTCTCCGGTTTCCTCTACTGCGTACACATCCGCTTCGATTGAGTACAACTGCTGCGAATAGGCCTGATAAAAAGGAACCCGCTGACGGTAATCATTATGAGAATGAATCAGGACAGCCTGTTGTGCTGATAAATTTCCGAGTGGAAAAACAGTCAAAAAGCCAGCGATTAAAAGCGAGTTAAAAACAGAAAAGCGTCTTTTATTTATTTCCATTTTCTTTTTGTTTTTCTTTGTTTTTTTACGACCGCAAAGGAACAATGCGTATATTAAGAAGAAGTTTACATGATATTACATTTTTGTAAAATGTTGTTATCTTTGTCCCCGAACGTTCGACAGGGATTAAACTTCCCTGCTCTACTTAATTAAATACCGGTTAATGAATAGCTATATCATCCTCTCCATAATTGCCGTTTATTTTGGCATATTGTTGCTGATCGCCTGGATCACAGGTAGAAAAAGCACAAGCAATGATGCGTTCTTCCTGGGCAACCGTAAATCACCGTGGTATATCGTTTCCATCGGGATGATCGGGACATCGCTTTCAGGTGTGACTTTCGTCTCGGTCCCGGGAATGGTACGGAGCATAGATATGACTTATATGCAAACGGTTTTCGGCTTTTTCTTCGGATATATATTAATAGCTAAAGTATTGTTACCGCTCTATTACAAACTACAACTGACATCGATCTACTCCTACCTCGGAGACCGTATCGGACGAAGAAGTTACAAAACAGGAGCTTCCTTCTTTCTACTTTCAAAGATCGTCGGGGCAGCAGCACGACTTTATCTGGTAGTCCTGATCTTGCAGCATTACGTATTCAGCACCTGGAATATTCCTTTTTGGGTAACCGTCATTATCAGTATTTTCCTGGTATGGCTATACACGTACCGAAGCGGCATAAAGACGATCATCTGGACAGATACACTCCAGGCTCTTTGCCTGGTCGCTATGCTGGTCGTTATTATATGGAAAGTCAAAGATGCCATGGAACTAGATATGGGAGGCATGGTGCGGACATTGACAGAGAATCCTCATTTCCGTATTTTTGAATTCGAGGATTGGCACAGTACGCAACATTTCGTGAAACAGTTTTTCAGCGGAATCTTTATCACCATCGTCATGACCGGACTCGATCAGGATATGATGCAAAAGAACTTGTCCTGCAAAAGTCTGAAAGATGCACAAAAAAATATGTACACGTACGGTTTTGCCTTTACGCCGGTGAACTTCCTGTTCCTTGCCCTCGGTGTATTGTTACTAAGCCTTGCCTCACAAAAGAATATCGAATTGCCGGTATTAAATGACGATATCCTGCCTATGTTTTGTACTTCCGGCATATTGGGACATTCCATTCTGATCTTCTTTACGATCGGTATCATAGCGGCGGCTTTCAGCAGTGCCGATTCAGCATTGACGGCATTGACCACCTCTTTCTGTGTCGACATCCTCGGAGTGGAAAAGGAAGAAGCAACCAAGGCTAAGCGCACCCGCCTGATGAGCCATTTGCTCATCTCTGTCTTATTTGCCATAATTATCCTTATCTTTAAGGCCGTAAACAGCCGTAGTGTGATCGATGCCATCTATATGATTGCTTCCTATACTTACGGTCCTTTACTGGGATTATTTGTCTTTGGATTATTCACAAAAAAACATCCGCGTGACAAATATGTTCCTTATATATGTATCTTTTCACCGCTGATCTGCTTTGCAACGGATTATCTGGTGAAACAACATACAGGCTATGCCTTCGGTTATGAAATGCTGATGCTGAACGGAGCAATCACATTCTTCGGATTATGGGCGGCCTCAGTCAAACACAAAACAATAAAAGCGTAAGAATATGGAAATCAAAAGTGCAGAATTTGTTATCAGTAACACAGACGTAAAGAAATGCCCCGCAGGTAACTTTCCGGAGTATGCCTTTATCGGGCGAAGCAATGTTGGCAAATCCTCCCTTATCAATATGTTGACAGGCAAGAAAGGATTGGCTATGACTTCACAGAAGCCGGGAAAGACTTTGCTTATCAATCATTTTATAATCAACAACAACTGGTTCCTGGTTGACCTGCCGGGTTATGGTTTTGCCCAACGCGGAAAAGAAGGCAGGGAGAATATCCAACGGATCATCGAAGATTATATCCTGGAACGTGAACAACTCACAAACCTGTTTGTCTTGATCGACTGCCGCCATGAAGCACAAAAGATAGACCTGGAATTTATGGAATGGCTGGGTGAAAACGGCATCCCTTTCTCTATCATCTTCACAAAGATCGACAAGATCAGCAAAGGACGCTTACAGGAAAATCTGAAAGCTTATCAGGAAAAGTTACTTGAAACATGGGAAGAACTCCCTCCGATGCTTTTCTCTTCTTCCGAGAAAAAAGAAGGACGGGACGAAATACTTAACTACATAGATACAATAAATAAAAGTTTGAAAGGTTAGATCATCCGGGAGCGACATGGCTCTGGTTACATGGATATCGCCACAGTTATACCGGAGCGGAATGCTCTCCGCTCCGTAAGGTCACGCTTCACCAAGTATAATTGCCGTGTGACCGCAGCCTCCTGAAAGAAAAAAGTTTATTTCATTGTCTTTATTAAAAAAATAAATACATTTGTACTTTATCAAAACCGAAAGGAGTAAATATATGAAAGCAATGGAATTACAGGGTGAACGCCTGGAACTGTTCAACGAAATTATCAACCTTGACACAGAAAGTATCGAGAGAGTAAAGAAGTATGTCAAGCGGATTGCATCCAACAAATCTAAAATATCCCGTAGGGTAACTGTTGACGATATCGACTTCGTTACCGATGAAGAGATAGAAAGTGCCATGCACCCGTTATCCCATGAAGAAAAGATGGAAAGTCTTAGGTTGGCAGAGGAAGATTCGGTCTATTACACACAAGATGAAATGCGAAAAGCTGTCGCTTCATGGAGGAATCTTTAGTTATTGCATGGAAACGCACAGCAAGAAAACAAGCTCGAACAATTTATGCCTGGTACAAAAAAGAAATGGGACTTAGAGCTGCAGATAAATTCATTAATGGGATTTTAGAAACCGTAGACTTGCTGGCATTAAATCCCAATATGGGATCTTATGAACCGGAAACCGAAACATGTAAAAGAAATTATCGTTCCTTTGTCGAACATAGAAACCATAAAATCCTTTACTATGTAGAAAAAAAGACAATCTACATTGTTAGCATTTGGCCTAACAGCCAGAATCCAGAAAGCTTTATCAAACAACTAAAATAAACAACAAAGGAAAGCCCGGCAGCTTTCCTTTTGTTGTTATTTTTATCCCAAAGCTTCCTTTAACTTCGCAATCATGCCTTCATACTCCTTATCCGACAAATAAACCTTCTGCGGATTCATAGTGAACGTACCTCCGAAGTCAGGGCCGTCCTCATATTTGGGAGCCAGATGGAAATGAAGATGTGAAAGTTTATCGGAATAAGCACCGTAATTTATTTTTTGCGGATTGAATACCTTCTGCATGGCACGTGTTACCTTTACCACATCTGCCATAAACGCATTTCTTTCCTCATCGCTCAACATATTCAGATCATGCACATGGTCCTTATAAGAAACCAGGCAACGCCCATAATATGTTTGTTCCCTGAAAAGAAACAGTCTAGATACGGATAAAGGAGCTATTTCGATCATCAGATCGTGTAATGTCTGATTGTTCGTGCAATACAAACAATCCTTAGGATCACTTAAATTCATGTTATATAGATTTATTAAATTGACGCTAAAGTAAACATAAAGCCCGGTAAAAGCAAGGAACTTCTACCGGGCTTTCCCGAATATTTTATATCAGCCTATCAATAGCTGATCTTACATCCGATAAAATAACTGCGCGGAATACCCGGACCATAGATATATCCGGCATCACGTTTCTCGTATTTATCAAAATCATCCTGATAGGAATTAAAGATATTCTGAACACCTGCATTTACCTGCAAAGTAACAGACTGGTAAAGAGGGAAGTCGTATGCAACCTTCACATTCAGGTCAAAGAAATCTTTTGTCTTCTCTTCCCGGTCTTCCGGAATATAACCAGCCAGATGCTGAACCAGCATACTCCCGGTATAAGTACCGGTCAACGAAGCCGTAAATCTTTTCACCGGAGTAAATGAGGAAGTGAAGTAGCCATACACATCCGGCGAACGGAACATCTTTTTCTGAGGTTCCAGATTCTCATTCTCGCTCCAACTTTCCGGCTCTTTATAACGGCTGCGCTGGATAGTTGCACCTGCCTGTATCTGCATCCATGAATATACCGCCTTTGCTTCCAGGTTAATCCCCATTACACGAGCCCCTTTCCCGTTACGGCGTTCCATCAGCAGGTTGTTATCATTGTCACGTCCTATCTCTTCCAGGATGAATACATTTCGTAAATCCGTATAAAAACCTTCTACAAGGAAATTAGTCTGGACCGGACCGAAACGACGATAAAAATCGGCAGAAAGACTCACACTCTGCGAGTTTTCCTCTTTCAGGTCGGGAGATATCTGAATAATAGCCACATCACCACCTACAGCCGTAATATGCAAATCTTCATCGAACGCCTGCGGAGCACGGAAACCGCTTGAATAGGACATACGCAGATTCACATCGCTGATCGGATTAAAACGCACATTGGCACGCGGACTGAATATAGCATGATCAATCAGGTTATGCTTATCCATACGCGCCCCGACAAGAAAACTCCATTTCTCATTCTTCCATTCGTTCTGCAGGAAAACACTTCCGATATGCACTGTCTGCTCGATCGTACGGTGATAACCCAGCATCTTATCCTGCAAATCATCGTAGTTATATTCAGCACCACCGGTAAATTCGGCAGGCATAAACAGGCATTTATCCCATTCATACGAATACTGAGCGCCACCCACAAAAGTCATATCCGTCGTGCTGCCATAAGCATTCGGATTCTTATCGGCACCGTAATAACTGCTTCTTTGCGTATGTTGGGCAGAAGTATAGACATTCAAACGATGCTTATAATCTTTCGAGAAGAGATCGAACTTCAACCCGCCCCCATTGATATTATGCTCCGTTTGCTCGGCTATATCCGCTTCATGAGGAGGCAGATCCAATAAGTTACCGCCACGACGGTATTCATTGATATTATGATATTCGAAAGTCAACTTCGAATAAGTGCTCGTCTTCAGATAAGAACGGAAACCAAGCGTACGGGCATTCAGTTTTCCCAGTTCGGTAAAGCCGTCGCCATCATGGTCGTAAGCCCCGCGATAGCGGTTCTGTCCGAACATATAGATGCCCGCCTTATGATCATCTGTCACCAGCGATGCATTGATTGTCGTGTTATTATCCGGACGGTCGCCGCCAATCATCGTTAATGAATGGGCGATCTGTGCGGAATTCCTCAAAGGCTCTTTTGTAATGATGTTGATCGTACCTGCAATAGCGGAAGAACCGAATAAGGCTGAACCTCCCCCACGCATGATCTCCACACGCTCGATCATATTTGCCGGGATCTGCTCCAAACCATATACACCGGTCAGTGCACTGAATATCGGACGGCTATCCACCAGTATCTGCGTATAAGGACCTTCAAGTCCATTGATACGGACCTGCTGGAATCCGCAATTCTGACAGTTGTTTTCCACACGTACACCCGGCTGGAAGTTCAGACCATCCGCCAAAGAGGTAGCATGCGTCGTCTCAAAAGTTTTCGAATCGAGCACATTCACAAGTGAAGGAGCCAGACGGCGGGTTGTCTCGTTACGGTTTGCCGATACGACCACTCCGTCCAATGCAACCAAATCCTCTTCCGCATCAAAATTGACTTCCAGAGTTTTCCCTTTTTTCAAAGTTACCGGCTTCTCTATAGTCTTAAAGCCTAATGTTTTCATCACCAGTGTATACTTACCTTCCGGCAGGTTTTTCAGGTAATAATGACCGGTTGCATCAGTCGACGTACCGATCGTCGTTCCTTTCAGGAAAACATTGATAAAAGAAAGATGCTCGCCCGTTTTCTTATCCAATATATGCCCTACGATATTGGCATCCGACGGATTCAGGGTCGGAGCATCATCCGCCCATGCCGTCGTAAAGACACAGCACAGGCACAGTATAAGAGTTATAATCTTATTCATTGCGATTTGTTCTGATAAATAGGTAATGTTATAATGCAAAACACGGTACTTCCTAATCCGAAATACCCGATGTTTTATATTTTTGACCCAGGTCAAAAACCTTTTTGACCAAGGTGATAAACGTTTTTGACCTGGGTGGTAAACGTTTTTGACCTGGGTCGAAAAATTAGAAGGATGGGATGTTTTTATTAGATACACCTATCCTTATCAATTGAAGTATTACTATTTGTTATCAGAAAACAGGAGGAGCACGAAGGGAAAGCTGCCCTTTGTCAGGGTGCGCATAGTCCGGATAGACCGGATATTCAACTATTTCAGCAATTTGTTGTGCACTAAAATTCAGATAAAGAGCATGTACTGCTCCGTCTTCCACACTAAGCGTTGTCAGTATGTGGAATAATTGTATTTCGGATAAGGAAGCATGATGGTGGCAGGCACCGCCGTTCAATTTCCCGAAAGGATGCGAATGGACAATCGTCGTACCATGTTCTATATGGACATGAATAAATAACGTAATGCTGCCATAGTAGGCGATAAAGATCACCGGTAACAGCCATTTCAGATATTTATTCATTGTTTGCCTCACACCCATATTATTTAGAAGGTGCAAAATTACAAAATATTTTTTATACATTTGCTTTTATATGTAATACTATTTCCTGCAACTAACCACTTCTGTATTTGTTTTAGGAATAAGGAAATAAACAGTAATAAAAGGAAAACAATATATATATGAAGAAAAAGCAACAAACGGATGCTGCAGTACTATTCGATGCCTGGTGTGAAGTATATAGTACTTCCGACCTGCCACTTCCGGATACTCTCAGGGAAATACAAATCGATGAACTTATCCGTAAGAATAAGCAAGCAGCCTACCATTATCTATATAGTGACATTCCACTAAAGAAAAGACTGGTCTGGCTGAATAAACTATTTTCAGACTGCGGCTTGACAGACTATGAACAGTTGCTGGGATTATTGAAAGAAAACTCTAAATTAATCCGCAGGAATATCGAAAGACTCCTGCTCGACAAAGAAAAGAAAACCCGCAAATTACTTGAACAACTCTATCCGGAACTGGATGAAGAGTCGCAAAACTGGGCCAGGCAATTATTCAAATACTGGGACAATACACATGCTTCCGCTGCCAAAATCAAATTCAGGAATAAGCAGGCAGTCATCGACTATTGCAGTAAGCATATCGAACTATATTGTACGCAACAGATAGCCTGGTTACCGCAAAAACCTTATACAAGACTCCACTGGGCAAACGAAACAGATGTGGATGAGTTTGTACCCCGCCATGTAATCCGGTACGTATTAAGTGAATATATGTCTCTTAATCAAGTTGTCCGGCTACATGCCTGCGATGCGATCGTACCTTTCATCGAGGAAGAAGAATGGCAGGCGATGATGGAAGAACTGTTCCGCTACTGGCAATCGGATAGTGCTGAGGCAAACAGAAGGATGCTTCTGCTCCCTTATTGTTTTTACGGTTCCGAACAGCAGATCGCACAGCTGTCTCCTTTGATCAAGTCGTGGTCGAGAGCCTCCCGCAAACAACTTTCCAGATTTGTCCTCAAGCTACTGGGAATAAAATCGAGTCCCAATGCCCTCCGTATCCTGAATGAATGGATGGAAATCTCTCCCAACGGAACGTACAGGACCACGTCATGGAACGCATTCCGTCAGGCAGCCATCCGCAAAGGCATGACTGTAGAGGAACTGGCAGACCTGATCATTCCAACTTTCGGTTTCAATAGCTCGGCAGAGAAAGAGGTAAGCTATGGCACACGGACTTTCCGTGTAACTCTGAATCCGGACTTTACACTTTCTGTATTCGATCTTGAAAAACAGAAAGTAAGCAAATCGCTCCCCGCCCCGACTAAACACGATGACCGTAAAAAAGCAGAAAAGGCCCGGGAGGAGTTATCTACTTTAAACAAAGTAGTCAAAACCCAGACTAAAATTCAGCGGAAACGCCTGGAACAGTCTTTAAAGAACGGACGAACCTGGCCCCGGAAGATATGGCAAACTATCTTTATAGAAAACCCGGTTATGCGGTATATCACGACCGGACTTGTCTGGGGTGTCTATAAGGAAGGGCTACTAAGGGAGTCTTTCCGGTATATGGAGAACGGAAAATGTATAACTGTCGATGAAAAAGAATTTATCCTTTCTGACGATGCAATCATTTCCCTGGTACATCCGGTCGATCTGACTTCCGAAATATTATCCGGATGGAAGAAGCAACTGGATGATCAGGGAATAAGCCCTCTCCTTCCACAGTTAACTGCTCCGGTATATTATCTGAGTGAAGAGGAAAAACAGGTAAATACGATTACCCGTTATTCCGGGAAACAAGTTTATATCAGTAACATTTACAACTTTGAAACGGCGGATATAACAACCCGGATTGAAAATGACATTCTCTATATTATAGATAAGTCGCTAAATATTGTGATACAACTACCGTTTGTTACTGAAGGAAATGAAGTTCTTTTGAAAGAGATATATTTCTCTTCATTGGGAGAAGATGAAGATATGGAAACTATCCGATTGCCTAAAAATGAAAAACTGCCGTTATCAGCCATACCGGAACGAATTATCTGCAGCATATTAAATATGCTGATCAATGCTTTTTCACTGGAGAAATAAACAGTTGCCAGTTCAGAAAATAAAACGATCCTGTCCCCACTCCAAGCACGGGGACAGGCAGTCTACTATATTCACTTAGTATTTCGTTTATCGAAGAATTTCTTGAAAAACAATATCTGGTAATCGATGGAATTACTCCAGTATTCGCCATTATGTGCGCCCGGACGGACAATAAAGTCGTGGTCGATCTTATATTTCAGCAGCTTTTTATGGAAATCGTTATTTACTTCAAAGAAGAAATCGCTGTAACCGCAATCGAAGATCAATGCCAGATCGCCATTCTGCAGGCGGTCTACCTGATTGATAACCGTATGATTATCCCATACCTCCTGATTCTCGCTTTCCTTCCCCAGCCGATCGCTCATATTCCAGTTATTCGGGAAAGGACGGATATCGACACCGCCACTTGTACTCCCCGCCGCACCAAAAATATCCTTGTGACGGAAAGAAATCCACATCGCACCATGCCCTCCCATGCTAAGACCGGTAATAGCACGTCCTTTACGATCTTTTAGGGTCGGATAATTGGCATCTATATAATTGACAAGCTCTTTGGAAACAAATGTTTCATACCGATAGGAAGGATCGACCGGACTATCCCAATACCAACTGTTCTTACCATCCGGACAGACAAACATGATCCCATATTGATCTGCTATCTCCGGTAAATTAGGCTTTAGGCCGATCCAGGTTTTAGCATTTCCGCCATAGCCATGCAGTAAATAGATGACCGGAGCTGCCTTCTTCCCATTTCCCGGCGTTATTATAACAGTCTGAATATCCTTGTTCATCGCATCACTGCGAACATGGATAGTATCGACTACTGCTGCTTGTGCAGACAGGATAAAAAATGCTACAAGCGATAATAAAAATATCTTTGCTTTCATGATCTGTATAGAATTTATTAGTAGAAAGCAAAGATATTCATTTTTTGGTTAAAAGACTTCTTTCCAATGCTTCAGATTTGTATCGATCGTATCCATTACCTCTTTTGAACGTCCTTCCATCAGTAACTTGTACATAGTCTGTGCAAATCCCAACATTTGTGTAAACTCGATCTTCGGCGGCATCGCCAGCGCGTTCGGATCGGTCATGATGTTGACCAGGACAGGGCCGTCGGAAACAAAAGCTTTTGTAAGCGTCGGCAATACATCCTCCGGCTTGCTGACATTATAACCAGCCATTCCCATCGAAAGGGCGACACGTGCAAAGTCCGGATTCAACATCGTTGTCTGCCAGTCAGGCAATCCGGCAACTTCCATTTCCAGCTTAACCATTCCCAGGGAACGGTTATTGAAAACGATCAGTTTAACAGGCAGTTTATATTGTACGATCGTCGCCAGATCACCCAACATCATCGAAAGTCCGCCATCGCCACACAGAGCCACCGCCTGACGTCCCGGATAGGCTAAAGCAGCTCCGATAGCCTGTGGCATGGCATTCGCCATCGAGCCATGATTGAAAGAACCCAACATTTTCCGCTTCCCGGTAGCCTGTAAGTAACGAGCACCCCAGACACAGGTCATACCAGTATCGACAGTAAAGACAGCATCGTTCGATGCGAGTTCGTCGATAACGGAAATAACATATTCGGGCTGGATCTTTTCTTCTTTTCCTTTTACTTCGGCAGCCGATCTCAGGTTTTTCTTTACTTTATCATAATGCGCCAACTGTTCTCGCAGGAAACTATCATTCGTTTTTTGACGGATCAGAGGGAGCAACTCCTGCAATGTATCTTTTACATCACCGCAAAGTCCCATCTTTATCTTAGCACGGCGCCCCAAACGGTTCGCTTTAATATCTACCTGAACGATCGTATTGTTCTGCGGCATAAAAGCTTCATAGGGAAAATCTGTTCCCAGCAAGACCAATACTTCTGCTTCATGCATACTGTAATAACCGGAAGGCATACCCAACAAACCGGTCATTCCTACTTCATTCGGGTTATCGTACTGGATTTCCATTTTACTTTTAAATGAATAAGCCACCGGAGCATTCAGGCGTTGGGATAATTCGACCAGTTCCTTATGGGCATCTTTCGCTCCTATTCCACAAAACAGGGTCACTTTTTCAGCTTTATTCAACAGGTCTGCCAACTCGTTGATCTCTTCGGCAGAAGGGCAAACACGCTGTTTGGTAGGAAATGATTGTTGGGAGGATTCTCCCGGAGTTGCCGTTTTCGATGTCAGGTCGCCGGGTAGCCCGATCACTCCTACGCCCCGGAAGGAAAGGGCCGCTTGTATAGCCCCCTGCAACATACGGGGAAACTGCTCCGGGGTAGTTGCCACCTGGTTATAATAACTGCAATCTTCAAATAATTTGATCGTATTGGTTTCCTGGAAATATTCTGTTCCGAACTCATGGGGCGGCAGCGTGGAAGCAATAGCCAATACCGGAGCTCCTGAACGTTGTGCGTCATACAAACCATTGATCAGGTGGACATGCCCCGGGCCGCTGCTTCCTGCACAGCAAGCCAGCTCACCGTTCAACTGCGCTTCGGCAGCAGCAGCATAAGCACCTGTTTCTTCATGACGGACGTGTATCCATTTGATCTTTCCGTTTTTCCGTACAGCTTCATTCACCTCGTTCAGACTATCCCCCGTGACAGCATAAATACGCTTCACACCTGCTTTTTCAAGCGTGTCGACTAATTGTTCTGCTACATTCTTTGCCATAATATATTTACTTTTTCTTTTATGTTTTGTTTTATAAAAGAACTATGGTAGAATGCAAAATGTTTTGAAAACAGGAAAAAGATTATATTCTAGTCCGCCTGATATCCATCCGTTAACGTCGATAGAAAAGCGATAATAGCAGCCTCTTCGTCCTGTGTCAGACCGAGGTTGCCGAGTTCTTCTTTGTTGACAGTTGCTGCAAATTCAGGTTGAGGGTATTCTTCTACATCGCGAACATTATAGAAATGGATTATTTCTTCCAATGTATTAAAATAACCATTATGCCCGTAAGGAGCAGTCAGAGCTATGTTACGAAGGGTCGGAACACGAAACTTGCCCGCTTCGGTACTATTCCTCAGAGTACTTCCCAAACCCAGATCAACCGTGTCGCGACCACAAGAATTGTAAGGGAACGGCGTTGCAAAGAAAGGGTTATCCGGATTGGAAGGGATTCCTAAATTATCATAGGTATGATCGGTAAACAAGACCTTTCCTGCTCGTTCATCCGGTTCCAATATATGGCATTCGGCACAAAGCCCTTTTTCTTTAAATAGTTCCAAGCCTTGTTGCTCCTGTGTTGTCAGTTCACATTTACCCGCTTGCCAGGCATCGTATTTAGATGAGAAAGGGTTCATCTCTTCCGAACGTTCATAGGCAGCAATGGCATTTGTTATGTATGAAAAGAGAGAGTCATCGGATGCCGGCTCTCCATATATCCTCACCAAATCCCGGTAGTAACCGGCACGGCGCACTTTTGCTACAACCATAACATTGTCATGATTACCCATCTCCAACGGGTTTGTAAATGGTTGCGCGGCCTGCTCTTCCAGTGTGTTGACACGTCCGTCCCAGAAAAGTCCCCCGACATACGTCTCATCCTCTTCGTTATAATGTAACGGCGGGATATAGCAGGTATAGGCGGAAGTCATTGAGTTGCGGTTACTGAAGCGCCCTTTGACAGCACCTTCAGAAGTGATACGGGAATATATATCTGCAAAACCCTTTTCTGCAGTGTGACAGGTTGCACAGGATTCACCCACAGGTTCCGAAAGATTTTCATCAAAGAAAATCTTTTTACCCAGTAGTTCTTTTTCACTTAATCCGGTATGCTTGTCCGGCTGACATGCAAACAATAAAGCAACACAGACCATCATTCCGGTTATCTGTTTCGTCTTTCTAAAACTATGCATATAAGATGAATTTCTTTATCCGTACAAATATATGATTTATTGAGTTGCATAGCAATAGATTTTATAAGTGTATATTTATCCTTTCTGTCACAAAATAGTTACCTTTGCAGCGATTGTTTAGGGAAATAGTTATGGGAACTTCAAAAGAAATGACATCCGGGGCAGCGCTACCGTTGATCTTCAACTTTGCCATGCCGGTATTGCTGGCTAATCTGCTTCAACAAACCTATTCTTTGATCGATGCGGCTATTGTTGGTAAATTTCTGGGAATCGATGCTTTTTCCGCTGTCGGGGCGAGTACGTCTGTTATATTTCTTATCATAGGATTTTGTAACGGATGCTGTGCCGGTTTCGGTATTCCGGTGGCACAGAAATTCGGTGCAAGAGATTACAGCACGATGCGGAAGTATGTTTCCATCAGTTTGCAGCTGGCAGCAGTTATGTCGGTTATCATTGCAGTCGTTACAAGTATATATTGTAAGGATATTCTAAGGATGATGCAAACTCCGGAGAATATTTTTAAAGATGCTTATTTCTATTTATTGGTTACTTTCATCGGCGTACCCTGTACTTTCTTTTATAATTTGTTGTCCAGTATTATCCGCGCTTTGGGCGATAGCAAGACCCCATTCTGGTTCCTGCTTTTCTCTACCATTCTGAATGTGATCCTCGATCTGGTTTGTATCCTGGTATTTAAATGGGGAGTTGCCGGTGCTGCCATAGCCACGCTTCTTTCCCAGGGAATATCGGCTGTTCTTTGTTTCGTTTACATGTATCGCCGTTTTGAGATATTGAGAAGTACACGGGAAGAGAGGAAATTTCAATCGAAACTGGCAGGAAACCTGATGTGGATAGGCGTACCGATGGGGCTTCAGTTCTCTATCACTGCTATCGGCAGTATCATGTTGCAAAGTGCCAATAATGCACTAGGGTCGGCCTGCATTGCAGCCTTTGCATCGGCTGTGCGTATCAAGTCATTCTTTATCTGCCCTTTCGAAAGTTTGGGAATTGCCATGGCTACCTATACCGGACAAAATTACGGGGCAGGCAAACCGGAACGTATCTGGCAGGGTATCAAAGCCAGCGGGTTGATGATGATCGTTTATGCCGCTTTTTCATTCCTTATACTGATGTTGGCTTCACGCGAACTGATATTTATATTCGTCGATCCTGCAGAAACGGAAATTATTAAAGATGCCATTCAGTTCCTGCATATATCTTGTTCCTTCTTTCCTATTCTGGGTATTCTCTGTATTCTTCGTTACACGATCCAGGGAGCCGGATTTACCAATCTGGCAATGCTTTCCGGCGTATCTGAAATGATCGCCCGGACACTCGTCAGTATTTATGCAGTACCGGCTTTCGGGTTTCTCGCTGTTTGCTTCGGTGATGCCACGGCATGGATGGCAGCAGATCTGTTTCTGATTCCTGCTTTTATATATGTATATAGAAAGATCAAGAAATAAGGCAACCAGGGCATGCTATTAGGGAATGCAGATAGCGCAGAATACGCAAAGTAATCGAATCTCAGCAAGAAAGACTATCTATCCTTTCAGCCTTCAGCCACCCTTACGCATTGAGAAACAATTATTTCAGCTGAAGGGTGAATAAAATGTTACAATACAAATAAAAAATCCACTTTCAAAGCATATATGTTTTGAGAACAAAACACCTATGTTTCGCATTCAAAAGTCCTGACTTTACATTTCAAAACACAGGACCTTTTTCCGGTACCTACCGAATCACGGATGAGTGCTTACCCATTTATTTTGAGTAACGACCTGTTTATTTTGAGTAACGTCCCACGTTTCAGCCTGTCGCCTTTGAGAAACAGGTCACACAGCTAAACTGAAGGCTGAAAGGTGATAAATAGAATGCTACTGAGAGGGACAAAAAATACTTATGTTTTTAATGACAAATACTTATGTTTTACGAATCAAATACTTATGTATTTTGTTGATATCCGATAAGTCTGTCTACTGGAATTTTTAAGGGTAAGAAGTTTTTTCCGCGGAGAGAGCGGGATTCGAACCCGCGAAACCCTTTAGGGGTTTACACGCTTTCCAGGCGTGCCTCTTCAACCACTCGAGCATCTCTCCTTTAAGGAAGAATTTTGAGAACGTAAGCTCTCCATAAAACAAAAAGCAGCCTTTTTTGCTGCTTTTGCGGAGAGATAGGGATTCGAACCCCAGGAACCTTTCAGTTCAACGGTTTTCAAGACCGCCGCAATCGACCACTCTGCCATCTCTCCAATAAATCAAAATTGCCAGAACGTATTTAAACGTTGCTTTTCAAAGCATCTGGTCTCTCTTGTTTACGGGTGCAAAAGTAGGTAAAAGATTAATACGCTCCAAATATTCAGGAATTATTTTTATACTATTCATTTCAAAAAAATACTACAAAATAGTCCTTTTATTGTTTAAGTTTCTGATACTCTTCGCAAACAGCAACCATCATAAAGATTGAATTAATTCACGCTGTGCCTTAAAAAAAGCAACTCTTTGCCTCTCTCCACTAACAGAAATCATAATGGAAGAACGGATAAGAGCCCGTAGCCACTTCCGTAGTTTTTCATAAGTTCCTTCATCCAGTGAGGCGACAGAACTCAGAATAAACGTTTTGATCATGCTTATATGGTAGTTTTTAATTTGTACGCACCAGTAGCTCGTATCAAAATTCACACTCGATATATAAATGAAAACTTTATTCCCTGTCTCTTCAAAATAACCACGTGTTGCCAGAATTTCCATCTCATCCAGAAACTTCATCAACTCCTCTTTCAGAAGCTCCACATCTTCCTTCCCAATCAGATGGATACTCATGAAATAATTAATGTCGTTCACCAGATATTGGAATATCAACGGATCAAGTATATAATAAGAATTACGGACATATCGCGATTCTTCTACACTTGCCAGCTGTATTCCAACAAAACGGTCGGTAACCTCGATTTCATCAAAACGCTTTGCTTTCCCCGGAACCCCACATTGATACAACCATTTAAAAAGATAAAAACGCGAGATATACTTATAATTCATATAAAGCTGTTGCGGCAATATATTCGTACAATCGATCAGTTCCGATTTTTCATCCTCGCGGGACAAACCCAATACATCGACATATTGCTCCAACATATCATAGTCTATCTCTTTCGGATTCACAAAATCAACCAACTTCAGCTGAAACGGCCTGCTTTTAGCTGTAACCGTACCGACTAAATTATCCAATGATATGCCAAAAGCGTTTGCTATAGTAACAATTTCAGCAAATGTAAATGCAACTTCCCCCCGCAAACGTCGATACACAGCTTCTTTCTCAATACACAACAAATCGACTAACGCGCTTACTAAGTTTGTTTTCTGAGGGAACTCTTCTTTGATCGTATTCAGAAGGTTATCATACAAAAGTTCTTTTTCCATGTCAAAGAATTATAAGTTTTAATATCAACACACTGTTTTCATGCAAAGGTAAACAAGGAACCCATAAAAAAGTTACCGGATAAACCGGCATAGCTCTTTTAAA
This sequence comes from Parabacteroides sp. AF14-59, assembly GCF_003479515.1. Lineage (NCBI taxonomy): Bacteria > Pseudomonadati > Bacteroidota > Bacteroidia > Bacteroidales > Tannerellaceae > Parabacteroides > Parabacteroides sp. AF14-59. The sequence goes on from NZ_QUHH01000001.1 coordinate 135,103, forward strand.
TATCCAAAAAAAACTAAGAAAACGAACAGACATTGAATCTCGGTCACCGATAAAAGCAGAAAGTTCCGTTAATAATATATAACCTCATTTTTAAACATTTACAAGGCATTGATAACTTCACGCTGTTTCTCAAAAAATTGAATACGTTGCCTGCCCCCACTGACGGAAATCATAGTCGACGACCTGACAATGGCCTCAAGCCAGGACGAAATACGTTCATAAATCTGGTGATCCAACGAAACGACAGCATTCAGGGTAAATGTTCGTATCAAGCTGACGCGCAAGTGTTTTACTTCTACACAACGATAACTTGTATCGATATGTGTTCCTGATATATAAAAATAGACATTATTTCCCGTATCATCAAACTGTCCCTTGAAAGCCAGAACTTCCATATCATCTAAAAACTGCAGCAAATCTATTTTTAATAGCAGCAAATCTTCTTCGCTCAATAAATGAATACTGATAAAATAACGGATATCATTCGCCAGATAATAAAAAATCAAGGGATCCCAAACATAGATGGTTTGATTAATCCGTTTCGCCGCAGCCACACTTTTCTCTTGTATCTTTTCAAGACGTTCCGTTGGATAAACATCCTGGAACCGGAGTTTCTTATTAAATTCTTTATTCTGATAAATCCATTTGAAAAGAAAAAAACGAGAGATATTTTTATAACTTAAATAAAGGGATTGGGGCAAAATGCCGGAACAGTCCATTACTCGCGATCTTTTATCGTATTTACCTAAATTATGGATATAGATATAATGCTCCAACATTTTGTAATCGATATTGTCCAAATCACCATAGTCAACCAGTCTCAATTGGAAAGGCCTGCTATTTGTAAACCGTCCTCCAACCATATTATCCAACGAAATACCCAAAGTACTGGAAACAATGGCTAGCTCAGAAAACGAAAACGCAACCTCTCCACGCAGTCGACGGTATACCGCTTCCTTCTCCAGATCCAATAAATCCACAAGTGTACTTGTCAGTATTCCCTTGTTCGATATTTTATCTCTGATAGCTTCCAGTATATTTTCATATAACAAATCCCTTTTCATAGTCTAATCTTTTCATGCCAGCTTACATCTTAGTAGCTTTCATGCTTATAATCACAAATATAACAATCGATTAAACGGGAGTCAATAGTATAAAAAAACAAAGCCGCCCAGTTTTCTGCTATTTTCAAGAATAACCTATTTATCCGGTTCCCACATAATCAAATAACACAAGAAACAGAAATCGACTTACGGTAATCACCACGTCAGTAATATATAAACCGGTAAAAAAAGAGAAAAGAGAAAACCAATATTACATAAACAGTTATATTCTACCCTACTCGCCTCAATAACTCTTATTATAGCTCAAAAAAGAAGATCCGTTATCTATTTCATCAAAAAAACAACAGTAATACTTATTATCAGAGAAATGCACTCAAATAAAAAAACATATATTTACTTATACAAATATAGTCAATAACAAAGTAAAAACTAACCCCATAATGTAAACTCAGACAGGATGACAGCATCCTCTCATAATGTACATAGGAATGTGAATCCGAATCAGTTAAAAAAGCCAAAACCTATCTCAGTAATATAAATGAAAATTGCAGCGATAAAAGGGGATGCTGCTAAAAGGGGTTGTCCGTTCTGACGACAGGTTGTGAAATCTACAAAACGGCAGCTCCTTTTCTTTCAGAGATTCAAATACATTCCTTATCTTCGTAAACTAAAATAATAAATATATGTCGCTTACAAAAATATTTTCGTTCATAGCAATCCTATCCCTCCTTTTTTACTCTTGTATAAAGGATGATGATAATGACACAATGATTAATTATGTGAATGTTGGCAATCAGATACCTTCATTCGCTGTTGAAGATACGACTGGAAATACATTCAGCTCCAACCAATTCCTCGACAAACAATCATTACTGGTATTTTTCGGTACTTATTGCCCTGACTGCAAACAGGTTCTACCGGTTATCGAAGAAGTCTGGAAAGAGATGAAAAACGACAGCAAATTCCAACTGATAGCAATTTCCCGGGAAGAAACAGCCGAAGCTGTCTCTGAATACTGGAAAGAGAATCAATTGACAATGCCGTTTTATCTGGATCCTACCCATGGCAGTGTTTTCGCTCTCTTTGCCAATAATACTATCCCGCGAATATATATCATAAATCAGAATAAAGAAGTCGTATGGATGGCTGTCGAGTCTTTGGATATTTCAGCAAAAGAACTAATACAAATAATTAAAGAACTGAAATAAAAAGAAACTGACAATCATTATTCCTTCACAACAATACGGACAGGTCCTAATAAACCTGATTCCAATAAAGGAGATTCTTTGGTATAATGCCTGAAAGTAGCAAAAGTATATCTTTTGCTTGGTCTTTCTTTCTCATTAATCAACCATTCCGGCCATTGCCCATCGACAATTCCATCATCCTGTTTAAGCTCATCTCCTATCAATCGATTGACCCATAAGTTCGTAACCTCTATTCTGAGCTCATTTTTCCCTTTTTTCAAAGCATCTGTTATCTCCACCTCCCAAGGGTTCGTCCAAATCACTCCTAAATCTTTACCATTCAACCAAACCTTCGCAATATTCTTGACCTGCCCCAAATCCAAATAAATTGGTTTCTGTGAAGATTGACTGTAATTAAATGATTGACAATACACTGCTGTCCCGGAATAGTACTTTATACCTTCATCCGGACACTGGCTCCAATCCTGCAATTCTTTAAACTCAACATTAGCAGGACCTCCCCACTTCGGATCAAAAGAGACTTGCCAGCTCTTATCTAATTTCTGTATCTCTTTAGATAATGAAAAATTCTTCATACCTAAACCAGGTTGAGGTTTTCCGTCAAAAACGACAAAGAAACTCTGATTGGGTTCAAACGACAAATCGACAGACGTACAAGTACCATCATCTGTGAACGCCGGTAAATTCCGTATCTCCCCATTAACAGGATTCCATAACTGCGGTTGTTTACCTGTCACACGAAAATGACAAACTGTATTCAATAAGTCCCTGGTACGATTGGACACAAAATAGAAATCCTGTTCGTTCACCTTTTTATGGATGTACCGTATCTTTCCTATGTCCGATCTGAAATCATCACCTAGTTTCATCTGATCCAGTAGACCGGAAGTTAATGGGTAATTCGGATAAAGATTATCTGCCTTATCTCTAATATCCTGTCCCCAATAGACCTGACCTTTACCATAAGTACGTTTTACGAGTCCTGCCGGAAGATCTTTGCCACCCCAAAGATCTGTAATCATCGTCGATAATACCTGATCGCATACAGGATAATCGGTTAATCCGGGAGCATGCATAGGAGGTATTCCCACCAAAGTAGCACCATCCTCTACCAATGACTTTATTTTATCCAATAACCGGGGAGTCATCGTTTCAAAAACAGGAAGTACCAACAGACTATACTGCATTCCGGAAGGGAACTTTATTTTTCCGTTCTCAACTGAAGCGTTGTATAACAAACTCGGCGGACAAGCATCGAAGTTATGTCCTTTTTTATCGATTAAGAAATCGCCCTCCAAGGCAGAGACAGGAGCTCTGAATACAAACGGAGCCTCTTCCGGCGCCAGATAAAGAACATCCGCCACTGTTTGCCCTTTCTGTAGCAGATACTGGCAGCGAGCTATATACCGATGGTAACCGTCTACATAAGGCCACCAAGTCTGATTCCGATCCCAATGTACACCATAAGGGCCCATGGTCATTCCCGGACGCAGATCATCCCGCAACGCCTGATGTTGAAATGTATGAAAGGTAAGCCGGTTAATTCCTGCAGCAAAAGCCCAGTCGGTCTGGTCTTTCATAGATGCCGGATGTTGCTTCCAACCATCTCCGGCAGCAGTAAAGGCTTCCGATGGCACTACACGCTGGCCTTTGATATTGGCTAAAGAGCTTCCCTCTACAGCACTAAAAGATGTATTATACCCACCCATACTCCAGAATTCGCACATCGGTATATCAGCCGAAGCACCCAATTCCAGATCCTGCATCGGATTCATATCATAAGGCTCTATAGAAAGCTTCATGCCATGTTTATGAGCATAAGCCTTTACAAATAAAGAGTGATTTTCAAGCATCAGTTCCTGCATAGTCTGCCGTAGATCCCACAAAAAGCGTTCACTGGTTTGTTTATCTCCCACAATATAGCCAGCATAAACCGGATAGTAAGGTTGAGGATCATACCCTCTCCTTTTTTTAAACTCCTGGCGGAGCTTCGGTGTCCAGTTCTGTGCTCCCATCTCCCAACTATCCATATGTAAGATTTTCAAACCTCCGGGTAAAAGTGTATCACGTTCTCCCAACAAAGAGAATAATTCTTCCGTAAAAACACGAAGATGCGCCATTAAAGCGGTCGTATCTGCTTTATCACATTCAAAACCGACTCCGGGCAGAGGTGCCGGACGTGTTACAGCTCCGTTATTACGAACACCAACCCGCATAATTGTCCATTCCCCCGCAGGAACATCCCAGGTAACAGTCCCATCAACCAATGACCCGGTTAAATCGACAATTTTATCGAGGTGAATGACATCACCCGAATTCAAACTGAGATCGTCATTATCCCTTGACAAGAATTGCTTCACTCCTGGAACTGAACTATAAGGAGCTCTATAGTATAATGCTTTTTCATGAATATCTTTTATAAAAGTTTTTTCATCTGTCTTCGGAAAGGCTAAAACAGCTACATCTTTATAAAAGGCCTGCCATCTTTCTTTCAACTCAGGAGTAAAAGCTCCTTCTCCAAAATAAGGAGGCATCGGATCCGGTTTAGTTAAAGATACTGTTTGTTTTCCTTTCCCGGTCACATGAGTTACAGAAGAAACCAGGCTTTGCATGGATTCCTCTGCTTTTACCCAGGGACCGCCACTTCCCGTCCAACCGGGACCTATACCCAGTATCATGCTAATCCCCAACCGCTCACATTCCTGAACCGCATGTTTAAAACAGTCCTTCCATTCCTCGCTCAAGAAATCTACCTTTCCACGAGGTATACCGACATTTACTTCCAGAAATACAACAGAACCGATACCAACCTTCTTCATAGATTCCAAATCTTTTGTCATTCCTTCTTTAGACAAATTACCATCCATGAAATACCAATACACACCAGGACGGGCTGAATCAGGTGGGGTCATAAAATTTTTCCGTAACATATTCGTATCACTTTCAGCCTGACAGGTACTTATAAGTGTAAAAAGGCTGATGCTCACCAACCAATAAAAAACATTCTTCATCATACAATCAAATTTAAAAGGTTATAAAAGTTGATTCAGAAAATCCGGAATACGTTGATATACTTTATCGACAGTACAAATATATCGGATCTGCTTCATTCTGATTTTAGCATTATGACTTTAGATTTCTAAAAAATGACAACATCCGCCTTAATTCCTTTATTTGTGTTTTTGCCTATAAACCATATATTCTTTTATAATCTTCATTATTTTACAGCCCTTGAATTTTCAAAAATGATATTTATATATTCTTTTTTGACAAAAAAATATTCACGCATTGTTTAGACTGTATTATTATATTATTTTTGACCTGATTTCAATTTCCTAAAAGATACTAGCTTATGAATACACAACACAACAACATTCGTTATCTGAATATTAATTCAATAGATAAGCAATGGGGATTAACTGTTACAACCGCCGGTTATCAATGTATCCCGCCACATAGTATCTACCCATCCAAACGGCAACATCCTCAAAGTTATTCTTTCAACCCGGAAAAGGGACGTATATTGACAGAATATCAATTAGTTTATATTTCTCAGGGAAGCGGCTTTTTTGAGTCTCAATCCTGTAAACGGATAAAAGTCAAAGCCGGGACCATGATCCTGTTATTCCCTGACGAATGGCATACGTATGCCCCAGATGAGGAGGGTTGGTACGAACATTGGGTCGGTTTCAAAGGAGATCTGATTGAAAACTGGATAACCAATAAGTTCTTTTCCAAAGAAAACCCCATCTTTGAAATTGGCATAAACGCCACTATCATAGGATTATACGAAGAGATTGTAACCCATACCATCAAAGAACAAATAGGGTATCAACAATTAATATCCTGCATCGTCCTGTATCTGATGGGAGAAATCTATTATAAAGAGAAAAATAATTCATTAACACAATCAGATATTGTAGAAAAGATCAACCAGGCGAGAGCCATTATGAAAAAGAAACTGGATAATCCTATTTCAGTAAAGGAAGTTGCTCAAAAACTAAATGTCAGTTATTCCTGGTTCCGGAGTACTTTTAAAGCGTATACAGGTGTATCTCCACTGCAATACCAATTGCAGCTCCGTTATTTACGGGCTAAAGAGTTATTGAGCGAGACTTCAATGAATATTTCCGAGATAGCTTATACGCTTCATTTCGAAACAATATCTCAATTTTCTACGTTTTTTACAAAAAAAGAAGGCATGTCGCCTTCTCAGTTCAGAAAACGTTGCCTTCAATAAAAGATAGTAGTCCATATGATCATAACATTCACTGGAGAATATGATTATATGGACTATTCGCCATTGTCAGAATGACAACCGCATTGTACAACGGACACCTTTCGTCTGGATACCCGGATGATCACGATAGTTCAAACGCCAGACATAATCGAGACGAAGGAACTGAAAGATATTTTCAATGCCCACACTTGCTTCCATATACGGAGCTTTTCCCAAAGTATAAGAGCCATAAGGGAAGAGATATAGTCCATCCTTCCCATTTGCTGGATTATTCTTATCCGTCAGATGTCCCCACAAACCACGGAAAGCAAAAACTTCCCTTGCTTTCAACTTCTTGATAAGAGGAAGACGATTCAGGAGATTCCCGTTCATATAATATGTCAAATCCCAGGACGCATATTCATCATTGATGAACTCCATCGCATTCATATTCGTATAAGCTTCCGGTTGAATGGTATAAGACAGGTTGGCATTCGGAAGGATCAATAACGGATACGGGACCTTGGTCCACACTTTCCCTGCCTTGGTGATAATATCCATATAGCCGAAAGCGGAGAACCATAAACGCTTCTGGATTCCGATGTCTGTACGATGATAATCATAAGCCGATCCTAACAAGTCTTTCTTCGCCATCACATGGCTGAAATTAAAGATCAAAGCATCATATGTGATCGGAATACGGTTGTTACGCGTCTGATAAAACTTTTCATTCCTGGCATAACGGAATTTCAACTCCAGTTCGGTCATATCGTAATGTCCGAGACGACTGATAGTACCATCTGTACCGATACGGTCGAAAACCGCATATTCCGTGGCATATTCACGACGGTTACGAACAATGGCATTATACGACAGGCCATTATAATGCTCGTAAGAATAACTCAACTCAGCCTGTCGCAAGTAAGTGGCCCGTGTATCCTTTTGCCGTCTTATTGTCAAAAGAATATTATCTTTACTGGTGTACATATATTGTTGCCCCAACTTATTGATGTCATACATATACTCAAAACGGATTGAGTTCATCGGGAATTCTTTGCGAAACTCCTTACGATCATTGAACGAATATTCAACAAGAGCATTATATTTCAGTTTCTCATCTTTCGTACCATACGCTACATAGCCATCGAAAAACAAGTTCTTGTTGAAAGCTGGCGTCGTTGTTCCTCCCACCCTGAAGCGAGCGCCTTCGATCGAATTGCCACTGATCGTTGTATTCATCGGACCAAATTCAAATTTACTTTTCAACGGGTCCTTATTGGTATCGATATAACCAGATACGAGGGTCGTTACAACCTTCTCCGTTACATAAAAGACCGGGACAGAACGTAGTTTTGCCATTAGATTTTTCACCGAGTTCGGATTCTTTTTCACCGCTTCTTCCGGACGATTGCTTGCCCAGAAATCTTCCGGCTGTCGATAAGCCTCTTTCAAAGTAATGACCGGGGCATTTTCTTTAAAGACCCAAGCCTGTTCAGCATCCAGCTCCTCAAATGACTGATTGCTGTAAATATTCAAACGCCGTGCATACATTCCCTTGGTCTTTTCGTTTAATTTGAAATTCACGCTAATATCATCCTTTGTAATGACACGGGTACCCTCCGGAGTCCGTTCAAATATCTGCTCAATCGTCATTCTGGAAACAAAGTTCAGATTGATATCTTTCGGGACATTGAGTATTGCTTTTTGAACAAAAAAAGTGGAGTCAAGCGTCACATACAAATGTCCCGTAAAACCAAATGTTTCCGAATTAAAGGGAACAAAGCCCAAGTCCACACATTCCTGCCCATTTATATCCAGCGTATCGAGCAAATAATATTTATAGTAGTTAGGTCCGATCGTGGAAAGCGGACTTACAAACCTCTGCAGGAATAAAGGCACATCATTTTTGAAAATATCGACTTCCCGGAACACTTCATTCAATACCTGCTGTATCCCGTCACGAGAGAATACTTCATCTACACCCGATGATTTATTCCCTTTCACTACATGTTTCTCCAACTTCGGATTTTTACGATAATAAACCGTTTCGACTTTTTCTTTTTCTGAAACCGGCAAAATAGTTGTACCGATATCGAGCGTATCTATAAAATCGACCAGAAAATCGAACTTACCGGTCTTACCGTTCTTTTTAGGTTTCGGCTGATAATCATTCATCGCAAAGATCATTTTTTCATACTGATCGTACTGAAAATAATCATGGTTACGAGGATTGTTCCTTTCCCGCAAAGCGATCACCTGTTTTACAAATTCGACAGCCGGATTTTCTTTTTTACTGTATTTTTCTTTCTTCGGTTTGATAACGACCTCATTCAAGGTAATCCCGTTTGGCGCTAACTGTATTTTCAGATCATTTGTTTTTCCCTGAATAATTTTCACTTCTTTCGTGTCATATCCCAGATACGATACTTGCAGGATCCTGCCTGTAGCCGGGGCAGAGAATGAAAAACAACCATCTCCGTCGGTAGCCGTCCCCAGAGTGGTCCCCTTGAATATAAGGGAGACATAAGGCAGTGCCTCTCCTGTAATCGAATCGGTTACAATACCCTTTATTATCGTATTCTGAGCATTTGCCATCCATACGGAGATCAAGGATATCAGCAAAAAAACGAACTTCTTTCCCATCACAACTTCCTATCACCTATTTTTACTTTATCCCTACATAAGACACAACAAAAATACGACAGTATCTTTTTTATCGAGTGTCCCGAAATACGCACATAATATTCTAATGGGCATCAATGAATAAAGAACCACATGCCACTCAGGTATGGCCAAACTTATAATTGGGTATATAACTCCTTACAAAATTTCTCGTGCTTCAGGCGCATGTAATAACAAATGGCAGTCATCACGACAATTTCAAAGAAGAAATAGAGCCAGGGCAAATCAATCAGACAAGTGACGTATAACACAATGGCACGAGTATTGAACGTGAGAATGTTAGTCCATTTCATCAGGGGTAATGAAAGGGTACGGAACTTGTCGCGAAAAGATTGCGGGATATTCTCCATCATACTGTATTTTTCACGCAACTTATCCATCAGCAACTGAAAATCAGGAGTCTGTGCTTCCTGCCTTTTAGTATAGCCTACATAAGTTTTCAGGAACGCTTTCCAAAGGAAGTTACCCTTCCAGGGCGTTTCATCATATATCTTTTGCTGTTGTGCCGACTTATCTAATTCACTACCAGCCTCACCTTTCAGAAAAAAGAGATGGATCTGACGGTAATAGTCGGCAAGTCCGCATTGACGGCTGTGGCAACCAAAACCGGAATATAACGCCAAAATAAAGAGTATCAGTGTAACCACCAGCGTATTCTGCTGATTATTCTCAATACCCAGAATACGAAATTCAAGCTCATGGTGGATATAAAACCGATAGACAAGACCTAGATAGATGGGAATGAACCATACCTCGCTGGCTGCACCGTCGAGAATCCGTCCCAATTTGGTTTTCTTACCCGTCATACGAGCCAGTTGTCCGTCCGCACTATCGTAGAAGTTCGCCCAGGCCAACAATAATATGGCTATTATATTACACAATAATCCGCTCATTCCTTCTGTACGGAAAGAACCTTGTGCAAAGAAAAAGGCAGATCCCGCACCGATAATCATTGAAAGGACAGTTACGGTATTGGGATGGATATCCAGACGTTTGAAAAAAAGTGCCCACTGATAACCGATAGGACGTGTCCAAACAATATCAAGCCATTCTTCGGTATCATCTGACTTATAAGTCGATTTGACATTTTCTGCCATACATTTATTCTATTTGATTCATTGTTTATTACAATATTACAACTGAGCCAGGTATTTATCCTGCCATCTCTGGTAATATTCGGGCTTATCTATCATCAGTTGTCCCTCAGGATCGATGAACAACTGGACGGTGTTTCCTGTGGCACACAGCACATTGTCATGCTCACGGTAGACTTCATAGCTGTAATCAAGCCGTGCACCCGGTTTATAGATATAATGCGTATGCACTATAACCACATCGTTCATAACGAGAGGCGCACAATATTTGATATGGATATCATAGATGGGGGCATAAATACCGGAACGCTGCATATCTGCATAACCTATGCCGGGATAATGCCTGCCGAATGATTCGCGTCCATCCTCAAAATAGGTAATGTACGCCCCATGCCACACCCTCTGCATCGAGTCTATCTCACTGAACTTTACCTGTACTCGACAAATATCTTCAAGATATTTCATCAGGATTGGAAATTAATGACGTTGTCGTTGATTGCGACATTATATACATCGTTTATAAAAGTCATATTGAATATAAATTCTTAAGTATACAATCCCCCATTGATTGAAATCACATTACCGGTAATGTAACCGGCATTCGGAGAAACCAGGAAACCGACCGCTTCAGCCACTTCTTCGGGAGTACCGAAGCGCTGGGCAGGAATAGTCTTTTTCAATATTTCCTCATCAAGGCCTTCCACCATATCAGTCTTAATAAAACCGGGTGCAATAACATTGGCTGTCACGTTCTTCCGTGCCACCTCCTGGGCCAGTGCTTTTGTCGCAGCAATGATGCCTCCCTTGGCTGCAGAATAGTTGGTTTGTCCCGGCATTCCCTTGAGACCGCTCACACTTGCCATATTGATGATACGACCGAACTTATGAACCAACATAGGTTGTAACAACGGTTGTGTCACGTTGTAAAAACCATCAAGAGTGATGTCGAGTACACGGTTCCAGTCCTCTTCCGGCATAAACGCCATAACATTATCACGCCGTATGCCTGCATTATTCACCAGCACTTCGATATACTCCTCTGTATGGGCGCTCTCCCATGACTCGATCGCATCGCGGGTCTCCCGATAGTCGCTTACATCAAATTTCAGCATCTCGCCATCCTGACCAGTTTGCCTTACCAGTTCAAGCGTCTTTTCGGCTTCCGCCGTATTGTTTACATAGTTAATAATAATACGATAACCCATTTGGGCCAATTTCACACAGACAGCACGACCAATGCCGCGGCTGCCTCCGGTTACTAATGCATACTTCATGGTTATGTTCTTTTTAATTTTTTACGATATTCCATATATGCTCTTTTCCAAGTATTTCCGCACAAGTAAAAAGCGCAGTCATTGTCACCCCATGCAGACCGTGCAGCATAAGGTTCTGTCCCGTAAGGAACAGATTCGGAATAGGTGTACGCGGTGAGAGCACAGTCATTACCGGATCTCTGAAATCCTTACGCAGACCATAAGCAGTCCCCTCAGGAGTAAGGGTGTAATCACGATAAGTCAGCGGTGTGCTAGTATAATATCCGGTGATCATATCCCGGAGTCCGGGAATAAATCGTTCTGCCAGTATAATACATTCCTCTGCCACACGCTTCTTCATGGCCTTATATTCTTCACCACGACGGCCGACCTCTGTCATATTCCATGGCTCACACTTACTCCAAAGCATAGGAGTAAGCAAATCCACTTGCTGCACATACTCACTACCATCTTCCGGAATCCGGCAACTTACCAGCACTCCGCTTACCGGACTGTTTTCAAGATAAAACGTCCATACATTAGGTTGATCATAGACATACTGATTCCAGTTGAAGTATTTAAGCGTTCGTGACCTGATACAAAGCGATACAGTGAACATACCGAAGGTGTTTTCCAGTCCGGCAATACGGTTACGATAGATTTTTTTCATCCTATCACTCTGTTTTACCAGATCGCAAGTAACGCCAGGATGCACATTACTGATGAAAATATTGCCTTCATAACTCTCCCCGTTCGAACATACAGCATGTACCAGTTTTCCGTCTTTCTCTACCAGTTCCTGTACTTCGGAATTGCATAGGATCTCGCCGCCATGCCTGCGAATGTCATCAACCAGTGAGTTTACGATCAACGAACCGTCTCCTTTCAACCGCCAACTACTCTCTATGAAACTACTATTGCCATGAGCAAAAGTAAACAGAGGAAGTGATTCCCTCCTCAACTCCATTTTCAAAGAAGTACCGCAAAGCACGTTTATCAGCAAGGGATCACGAAACGTTTCTGTCAGATATTGATAAGCACTTGTTTCAAAAAGTTTAAAGGGGAATGACGGTTTTCCGGATTGAGGATTCAACATATCGAACTGTTGCTCTTCAATTCGTTTCAACATATTTACATATCCGTTCAGAGCTTCACGTTCAGCAGGAAAATCTTCAGCCAATGTCCTGACAAACCTATCATACCCTTGTGCAAAAGCAAAGGTACGATCCGCTATTGTTACCCGGTCAAAATAGGTATCAAGGCGTTCCCACGGCAGACGTAGTAATCCCAGATATTCGAATATAGCATGTAGTGTCTGACCTTCATATAAACCTCCTACATAATGAAATCCCGTATCGAAAGCCAATCCACGTCGCTTGTAACTAAGAAGACAACCACCGGCTTGCGTTCCTCTCTCAAGCAGAAGAACATTCATTCCGGCGCGCGAAAGAATATGAGCACATTCCAGTCCACCCAATCCGCTGCCTATAATAATTACATCGTATTTCATTCTTTATTCTTTAAGGTAGAATACTATCTACAATCATATCACCCTTGTACTCCATATACGTCCTTTCCGTATCGGTTATTGCGGCCGTGACGGTGAATCCCCTGTCGATAGGCAGAACAGTGATCGTCACATTTACTTCCGGACAAACGACAGGTGAAGCAACTGCTGTCATGCGACATTGCTTTATAGTGCCGATCAGTAGTTTTTCCTCCGTCAACTGCATAACACATTCCTTGATGGTCTGGATATTACAAACTCCGGGACATACCGGATTACCAGGAAAATGACCGCGATAAACATCACAATCAGGTAAAAGGACAATACGAAAAACGGCATTCAATCCTTCACCACACCTATCGACTATCTTGTAATATTTATTTTCAAGTAACATAACAACTCTGTAGATCAACTATTTTTCTCTATGAAAATCTTCATTTGCGTATCGGCTATTATCTCATCCCGAAGACGGATTTCACCGGTGATGACAGCCACACCGGCTATCTCTGTACCCATGGTGATAACAGTACGCAATTCATCATCTACATGTGGACGACGATAACAATGAAACTTTTTCACTTCACCTATATATCCCACAGGAGGAATAACAGCTCCAGAAGCCATAGCTCTGTACCCTGCGAATGCTGAAGCCGACTGGGCTATATGTTCGATAAGTCCCGGTTCGGCAAGCAAGCCATCCTCGTCCATGAAATAGTTATCATCTCTGACTGTAAGCGAAGTTACCGCCACATCTCCATCTACATCTATCAGTTTATCGACCATCATGATAGGATCACGTTGCGGGATCAGATTCTTTATATCTTCATTAACCATTCTGCCCGAAATGTGACTCTATATAGTCATACAGATTATCAAAAGTCTGAATCTCCCGTAAATCAGTTGCCGGGATCTTTATTTTATAGGTCTGTTGGATAATAGCCACCAGATCAACCAGACTGAGGCTGTCCAGGGAGAGCGTATCTTTCACATTAGCATCCGGTGTAAAAAGAGTCGGATCAACTTCAAATTCTTCTGCCAATATCGCATTTACCTGTTTTGTAATGTCTTCACGTGCCATAATAATATATTTTATCAGTTTGTTTACTATATGTTTTTTACAATGAGAGTCGAGTTTGTTCCACCGAACCCGAATGAGTTGGAAAGGAATACGTCAAAATTTTCTTCACGTGTCTCCGGCACTACATTGATACAGGCCGTCTCTTCGTCAGGATTCACGAAATTAATGTTTCCTGCAATAAAACCATTTTTCATCATCAGCATCGAATAGATCAGTTCGCTGGTACCCGCCATCCACATTTCGTGTCCCGTCTGGCTCTTGGTGGAAGTTACCGGCACTTTGTAATCACCGAATATCTGAGCTATAGCCAATGCCTCCCTGCTGTCACCGATACGTGTAGAAGTAGCATGAGCATTGATATAACCTATCTGATGTGGAGTCATATTGCCGTTTTTCAAGCATAATTCCAGTGAACGGGCAGGACCGGATATATTCGGAGTAGAGATATGGTCACCGTTACCTGAAAATCCCCAGCTTACTATTTCTGCTAATATGGGTGCACCCCGCTTAATTGCATGTTCATAACTTTCGATTATCACTGTTGCTGCACCACCGCCAGGTACCAGGCCGTCACGATCACGATCGAACGGGCAACAAGCTTTTGCGGGTTCGTCTTCACGCATGGAAAACGACTGAATACCATCGAACGAAGCCACACTGTATAAGTTGGCCTCCTGGGCACCTCCACATATAATACAATCCTGTAATCCGCTACGTATAAGAGTATGTGCCAATCCTATCGCATGGGAACCGGAAGCACAGGCAGCAGAAGCTGTCAGATTAATGCCACGCAATTTGAACAGGCACGCAAGATTCATTGACACGGTGGAGTTCATCGACTGAAAGATGGCACCACTACCGCAAGCGGATGTATCTTTGAATTCACGAAACTTATCGAGCGCATGCATGGTAGCTTCGGCTACAGAATCGTTTCCATAAATAATGCCTACCTCATGGCTGTCGATATAATCCTGATCCAGCTTTGCATTTTCCAGGGCCGAACGCGTAGCCATATAAGCATATTGTGCTTCTTCAGGCATAAACTGTCGTAAATTACGAGGAATGAACGGTTTAAGGTCAGGCAGTTCGATATCGGCACATAAAGCAGAACGGAATCCGGCCTCTTTACGTTCCTGACTGAAAACGATACCGCTCTTGCCGCCATAAAGCGAATCGCGTACATCTTCGAGCGTCTTTCCCAGGCACGACCATATACCCATGCCCGTTATCACTACTTTTCTTTCCATAATTGTCATTTTCGTTTATAATTTCTTTTTATAGCATCGCCTTCTCTTTATGAAAGTTGGGTTCAGAGGTTTCCATTGCGTCAGTTCCCTGATATTGTCCTCCAGTTGAGGACCAGTTTCCGCCCATTTAAAGTGGTGTTTATTATAGATTGGTATAAGGTCATCAAAAAACAGTGCATTCACGCCCAATCCCTGATAGTCAGGACGCACAGCCATTAAAAGCAGTTCCGCTTTCTCTTCCTTTTTCCATTTCAAAGCACGAACAAGATGATACCATCCAAAAGGGAAAAGTTTCCCTTTTGTTTTTTGCAACGCATGCGATAAACTGCCCATCGTTATTGCCACGCCTACCACTTCACCGTTTTCATTCTCTATGACAGGCAACAATTGCTTATCAACCAGCGGCAGATATCGTTTGATATACAAATCAATCTGTTTATCCGACAGTTCCGTATAACCGAAGAGAGGCGCATAAGCCACATTCAGCAGGTCGAATACCTTTTTTCCATATCCTAGTTCTGAAATATCAGTATTAGTCAACTTTTTGACATGCAATCCGAACATCTCTTTTGCTAACCCGGCCACACGGGCATATTTAGGAGGGACTTCTTCAGGGACTTCAATACATACCTGCACCCAGTCGACCTCTTTCTCATAACCCAAGGCCTCCATATGCTTGGGATAGTAAGGATAGTTATATATTGCAATCATCGACCCCAGTTTGTCAAAATCCTCGATAAGCATACCTTCCTTATCGAAATCGAAGATTCCCATCGGCCCTTGTATATAATCCATACCTCGCTCTTTACCCCATTTTTCCACAGCTTTCAGCAAAGCAGCCGACACAGCCGGGTCATCAATAAAATCAATGAATCCAAACCGGACATTCTTCTTTTGCCATTTCTCGTTGGCATGATGGTTGATAATACCTGCTATGCGGCCTACAGGTTTCCTGTCTTCATCGTATGCAATGAAAGGCTGTATATCGGAAAATTCCAATCCCGCATTCTTACGTGGATCGAAAGCCTCGCGAATATCCATATCCAAGTCGGGAACATAGTATTGGCAGCCGGTATACAACCAGCCTGTAAACTTCACGAAATCGTCCATTTCGTGTTTCGTCCCAACCTTTTTCACATTGACAATTTTCATAACGAGAGTAAAACTATGAAAGGTTTTCCTAATTGCAAAGCGAGTAAAAATAGCTGCGACTAATCCACCAGTATTGGAGAATTTAAGAATATTTTCGGGAAAGTTTATGGAAAGACGAACTCATTTTTTATAACCCAACTGTTTACGAAACTCTTTCGGAGAACACCCCAGATGGGCCTTCACATATTTTCCAAAAAAAGATATGTTGGTAAACTCCAGGTATTCAGAAATTTCTTTGATAGATTTATCGGTATGTGTCAGGAAATGCTGAATATCGTCTGTGACATATTCATTGATCCAATCCATAGCAGTTCTTCCACTAACCTTTTTACTTACAGTCGATAGATATTTGGAAGTAACGAATAACCTATCGGCATAATGGCTCAGATTACGCTGCTTTATTTCACTGTTTGCCAGTATTTCTATAAATTTCTTGAATAAGATATCTCCCTGTTTCATAGAAGTAGGGGTTGTTTCAATCGTATTATGGTCCAGATCTGCCAGCAACTCATAGATAATAGCCCGCATAAAAGTAGTCATAACCTCTTTATGATAAGGTGGCTGAGGAAATTTTAATCTTAAACGCATGATCTCAGAATATAGGGAAAACAACTGTAGGCTCTCCTCTCCTATGCAAATGACCGGATTTTGATTGAACTGAAAAAATCTGTTCCAAATATCACTCCCATAATGCAAGAGACTTTGGAGAATGCGGGTAGAAAGACATACTGCATTCCCCCTGAAAGAAGTCCTGTTTTCATGATCATATAAAATAATATTAGGTTTGCAAATTAAAACTTCATACGGATGGAGCGTATAGAGTTTAGCATTCAAATTGACCTGCATTTTTCCTTCCAGACAGGCGATTATCATAATCATATCTTTCGATAACTTGACAGATCCGCGTTCCGTCATATCTTCCAAGTGTTCTATTACAATAATGTCTTTATCAGTATACGTGATACCGGCATTGATTCTTTCACTGGCATCCAGGATATCATTTATACCCACTTGTCGAATTGTATTTTCTCTTTCCATATCTACATAGAATTATCACTTCCATGCAAATATAACTGTATCAATGTATTCTAATATGCTACATATCACCCTAAAAGTGTCCTATTGTTCCTATTTCAAAAAACAAGAAGCATAACAGAAAATTTGTTACAGATAAAAAACAAATGACTTATATAGAATAACTCAAAAAATAAGATTTATACGAATAATACAAGAGAAGTAAAATAAGATTTTGATATTCAGAAGTTTAAAGTAAATGTGCGCGGAATGAGATTCGAACTCACACACCGTAACCGGCACTACCCCCTCAAAGTAGCGTGTCTACCAATTTCACCATCCGCGCTAATGGTGCCCAGAACAGGACTCGAACCTGCACGCCTTGCGACACACGCACCTGAAACGTGCGCGTCTACCAATTCCGCCACCTGGGCATTTCCATTATATAAAAAAGGCGGCCTCTTACCGCTCTTATTATCTGTGAGCGAAAGACGGGACTCGAACCCGCGACCCTAACCTTGGCAAGGTTATGCTCTACCAACTGAGCTACTTTCGCGATAACGGGTGCAAAGATATAGGTATTTTTTTATTTTCCAAAACCGGAAGATACTTTTTTTATACTATTTTTTCCTTCCCAACCCGTTCAATTTCCTATCTTATTTTAATACAGTGAGTTTCACTCTGAAAAAAAATTCAGATGCGGGAAACCAGTTCACTGAACAAAGTAGTCATTACAGCTGCTGATTTATTGGCAGCAACGATCACATCAGCGCCGTCGTTCACAAAATCGTCTGCAAAATGATATCCTTCATTCGTGATAACCGACATACCGAACACTCTCAATCCGGCATGACGCGCTACAATAACTTCAGGAACCGTACTCATCCCGATAGCATCGCCTCCTACCCGACCATAAAAAGCATATTCGGAAGGTGTCTCAAAAGACGGACCGGTCAATCCTACATATACACCTTTCTTTAAAGGTATAGCATGTGAAGCTGCGATCTCTTCTATCGCACAGATAAACTCGCGGTCATAAGCACGTGTCATATCCGGGAAACGGGTTCCGAACAGTTCATTATTCGGACCGATCAACGGATTTGGCATCATATTGATATGGTCGCAGATAATCATCAGGTCGCCAATTTTGAACGTATTGTTTATACCGCCTGCCGCATTCGATACCAATAAATTCTTTATCCCCAACAGTTTCATCACGCGAACAGGAAAAGTAACCTGCTGCATCGAATATCCTTCATAATAATGGAAGCGTCCCTGCATAGCGAGTACTTGCTTTCCACCTAACTTTCCACAAATAAAATTACCTTTATGTCCTGCAGCCGTCGAATGCATGAAATGAGGTATTTCGGCATAAGGGATCACGATAGCCTCCTCTATCCGGTCTGCCAAAGAACCCAATCCGCTACCCAGGATAATGGCTGTCTCCGGATTGCCGGTGATACGCGCGGCTATAAATGCTGCCGCTTCCTGATATTGTTCGTTTGTATAACTCATATTCATAATTTATCGTTTAATCAAGTTATAGGCTATTTGGGCAGCCCGCTCCATAATCTCATCTTCGCCCGGAACCTTTCTATCCCGCATCAGGACTTTTCCATCACAGATCACCGTATCGATACAATTTCCGTTAGCCGCATAGACCAGATTGGATATGAAATTGAAATTCGGTATAAATGCAGGCATATTCAAATCGATCAAAGAAAGATCGGCCAGATAGCCTTCAGCTATTTTTCCTGCCTTCAGGTTAGCAATAGCTGCTCCATTGGCTGTCGCAGACTGGAATATCTCGTCGGCAGTAACGGCTTCAGGGTCTTTTCTCCAAACCTTTCCCAATAAAGAAGCCAGCTTCATTGCCTCTATCATATCGAGATTATTGGATGACGAACAACCGTCCGTTCCCAATCCAACCAAAATACCTGCCTCACGCATCTCCTGAAACTTAAAGTGCATACCGGAAGCCAGTTTCATATTGGATGCCGGATTATGTGCCACTTTTACCTCATGGTCTGCCAACATACGAATTTCATCGTCATCAACATAAATGCCGTGGGAGATCAACAAGCGGGGAGACAACACTCCCAACTTATATAAATAGCGGACAGGTGTCAATCCGAAGTTCTTCACGGAGTTTTCCACTTCACCTTCTGTTTCCGCCAGATGTAGCTGGATCAAAACATTGTGTTCCCGTGCAAAAGCATCCGCCCACTGCAGTAATTCGCCGGAAACGGTATAAATAGCGTGCGGACCTATCGAAAAATGTATCCGCTTGCTGTAACGATCCATTTCATTATATAGTTTTTGGATCGTTTGTTTACTTTTCTCCGTCAACTCCGGTTTAAACTGGTCGAAACAGGCACTGGAAATATTAGCTCTGATACCCATCTCTTCCACAGCCTCTGCGGTTGCATGGAACTTATGGTACATATCAAAGAAAGTGGTTGTCCCGCTTTTTATCATTTCCAAACAAGCTAGTTTAGCTCCCCAATAAACATCCTCTTTTGTCAGCTTGGCTTCGTTAGGCCATATTTTTTCTTCTAACCAGGGCATCAGCGGCATATCGTCGCCAAAACCACGAAACAAAGTCATTGCAGCATGACCATGTGTATTCACAAAACCGGGAATTACGGCTTTACGACGACCGTCTATAACAGTATCGGCCGTTACAGGAACGTTTGAACCTATCTGTTTGATGTATTTGTTTTCTATATAAATATCGGTAGCTACTCCATTCAGTTCTACCCCTTTGATCAATATGCTCATACAAATTTCGCTTTCATATTCTTTATCTTCTCTTCACGGATACGTACCAGCAAGTCTGCTTTCTTATCGCGTTTTACTGCTGCATAAGCACAACTTTCCTTTACTTCGACAACACCGAGATCCTCTTTCTCCAAACCGCCTTTCTGGAAAAGGAAACCGACAACATCCTTTTTACTCAGCTTGTCCCGTTTACCGCGGTTGATCGTCAGTGTCACCCATTCCGAACGAAGAGGCTTCTTGGCTTTCTCCGGCAGGAAAAACTCATCCGGTTCACGGGTGATATATTCAGGGACAGTTTCCACTTCGTTCAAGATCATAAAGGCATTTCCTTCCGCATTCATACGGGCCGTTCGCCCGTTTCGGTGGATAAACGCCTCTTCATTGATTGGAAGATGATAATGAATGACATTCTTCACTTCCGGAATATCCAGTCCACGGGAAGCCAGATCGGTGGAAATAAAGACAGAAGCACTGCCATTACGGAAAAGCGACAAAGCCCGTTCACGTTCCGGCTGCTCCATACCTCCGTGGAAATATTCATTATCCACACCCATCTCGGTCAGGTAATTGCTGACACGTTCCACCGACTCACGCTGGTTACAGAATACCAAAGCCGATTCGCCTTTTAGTTCGCCCAACAGTTTGTATAACGTTTCCAGTTTATCCTTGATCGGAGATTTCACGATACGCAAAGTCAAACCTTTCGCTTCCTTTACACCTGTCAGGAATGACAAACGGACCGGTGCCGTAATACCGGTAAAAGGCGGTATTTCGACAGCTTCCGTTGCCGAAGTCAACACCCTGCGACGCACGCCCGGAAGGTGTGCCAGAATCTCTTTCATCTCATCCTGAAAGCCTAATTCCAGAGACTTATCGAACTCATCCAGAATCAGTGTCCGGACAGTATCCAAATCGATATTACCCCGTTCCAGATGGTCGAGGATTCGTCCCGGAGTTCCGATCAATACGGTCGGCGCATGTTCCAGACTCTTCTTTTCCGTCCGGATCGGATGACCGCCATAACAGCAATTCACCTTATACCCGGCACCCAGAGAACGGAATACCGTCTCTATCTGTAAAGCCAGTTCACGCGACGGAGCGATGATAAGCGCTTGTATCTTTTTCTCCTCGTCAGTCAATGTAGTAAGCAAAGGCAACAGGAATGCCAGGGTTTTACCCGATCCTGTCGGACTAAGCAAAACCATATCTTTGGTTGTACCGGCATCCAATACGGCCTGCTGCATTTCATTCAACGCCTCGATACCTGTATTCGATAAGGCACGGGCTACGATCTCATTTTGTGTCATTTGTATTCTTTATAAAATTCGGCAACCGATTCAATCCCTTTATAGAAGAAGTCCAACATGCAACTCTCGTTAGGAGAATGAATAGCGTTCTGTTCGAGTCCGAAGCCCATCAGGACGGTCTTTATACCTAATACCTGCTCGAAAGTGGAGATAATAGGAATACTTCCTCCACGACGTACAGCCAGCGGCTTCTTTCCGAAAGCAACCGTACAGGCTCTCTCCGCTGCCTGGTAAGCAGGCAGGTCGATCGGACAAACATAACCCTGTCCACCGTGTTTCGGTGTGACTTTTACCTTAACACAGGCAGGAGCCACTTGGTTTATATAATCTTCGAATAGCTGGGATATTTTCGTATGATCCTGATGCGGAACCAACCGGCAGGAAACTTTTGCATAGGCTTTCGACGGCAACACAGTCTTGCTTCCTTCTTCCGTATAACCGCCCCAGATACCACAGATGTCGAATGACGGACGGCAACTGTTCCTTTCCAGTGTCGAATAACCTTTTTCACCGAACAGGGCATCCACACCGATCGCCGCTTTATATTTTTCTTCATTGAACGGGATCTGTGCGATCATCTCCCGTTCTGCCGGAGAAACTTCTTCTACATCGTCATAGAATCCGGGGATCGTGATACGTCCGTCGGCATCGATTATATCCGCCATCAGTTTACATAATACATTGATCGGGTTAGCTACTGCCCCACCGAAATGACCGGAATGCAAATCACGGTTAGGCCCCGTCACTTCGATTTCCCAATAGGCCAGGCCACGCAGGCCGGTTGTCAATGAAGGTGTTTCGGCACTGACCATGCTGGTATCAGATACCAGGATCACATCTGCTTTCAACAATTCTTTATGTTCGCGGCAGAAGGTTTCCAGGCTGGGAGAACCGATCTCTTCTTCTCCTTCAAAGATAAACTTCACATTACATTTCAGCAGGTTGAGCTTCAATGCTGTCTCAAAACCTTTCACCTGCATCATCGACTGGCCTTTATCATCATCGGCTCCACGCGCCCAGATACGACCATCGCGTATTTCCGGTTCGAACGGCTGGCTTTTCCACAGTTCCAACGGTTCGGCAGGCATTACATCATAATGAGCATAAACAAGTACGGTCGGAGCATCCGGCGAAATAATCTTTTCACCATAAACTACCGGATTTCCTTCTGTCGGCATAACCACTGCTTTGTCTGCACCGGAAGACAACAACAACTCTGTCCACCGTTCGGCACAGGCTGTCATATCCGGTTTATGTTCGTGTTTTGCACTGATTGACGGAATACGGATCAAGCTGAACAGCTCTTCCAGGAAACGATCTTTATTGGATTCTATATACGATTTTACTGTCATAAAACTGGAGATTTAATTTTAAATTTAACGTTTTTATTTAGGGTTACAAGTTTACGAATAAATTACTTAAATCTACCTTTTATTGTCCTATAAAATATATCAGAATGTTAACTTTCCATTCCTATGTTTACTGGAATCTACTACCACCAAGTGCATGGAACAGGTTAATAACCCCTTGTATTTTATCAAATTGATCCTGCGCCTGTACTAATTCCGCATCCAATAAGGACTTTTGTGCAGTCAATACTTCCAGATAATTCGTAGAAGAATATTGCATCAATAACTCCGTTTTATGTACAGCTTCCTGTAAAGCACCAACCTGTTGCTTTCCTATCTCTATCCTTTGTTGGGCAACCTGCCATTGCACCAGAGCATCGTTCACTTCTTTCCCTGCATTCAAAACAGATTGTTGAAATGAAAGAGAGGCCTCTTCCTGCCGCGCTTTCGCCACTTTCAGATTAGCGATATTCGTACCTTTATTAAATAATGGTTGTGTCAACGATCCTACTGCGCTCAATAACAAACTACCGGGATTCAGAATCACACCGCTACCGTTATTTGTCCATCCGGCAGTACCGGAAAGCATTATGTTCGGATAAAAAGCTGAACGTGCTGCATTGGTTGAATAAAAAGCCTGCATCAGATTAAATTCCGCCTGCCGTATGTCGGGACGATTAGATAAAAGCTGCAAAGGAACCCCGACCTTCAGCTCTTCCGGAAACAACTGTTCCTCCAGCGTCTTCCGTTCAATCGTTTGTGGTGCCATAGCCAGTAAAACAGACAAACTATTTTCCGTTTCACGGATACTTTTCTGTATGGATAGAATAGAAGCTTCGAGTGCCAAATGATTTGCCTTAGCCTGAAGGATAGCAGTATCATTCGATTCCCCTGCCCGTTTCAATGCTTCCAAAGTCTTTACCGTACGTGACCAGCTTTCCAATGTTTCTTTATTGATTACAAGTTGTCTGTCCAACATCAACAAAGTATAATAACTATTCGCGATGGTAGCCACCAACTGTGTCTGTACAGCCTGTTCATACGCACGGCTTCCTTCAAGTGCAGCTTTCGCTCCTCTTTTCGCATTCGTTACTTTACCGAAAACATCTATTTCCCAGCTTGCCGACAAAGCTAAATTATACGTCTTACCAGGAGCAGAGCCATCGAAGCTGCTAACTCCGCCCTCCGGATTCAACGATAAAGAAGGAAGATAGGAAAGACGGGCATTCATCAGGACAGCTTCGGCTTCCTTCACCCGCAGATGAGCGATATTCAGATCGGTATTATACTCCAATCCCCTTTCGATCAGGTTCTGTAATAAATTATCTGTAAAAAGTTCTTTCCAGGAAAGAGAAGCGACTGTCGCCGTATCTTCCACTGTCATATCCCGATACAGTCCGTCCGTATTGACCTCCGGACGAGAATAAGGTTTATATATCCTGCAACCTGTCATCAGACAGATTGCAAGACTTAAAATAAATAACTGTTTCATACTCACTTTTTCTTTCCTATTTCTTCTAATTCCGTTTGTATAGACCAATCGGCATCTCCCCTGGAGGCTTGTATCGGTCTGACTTTCTCCTGTAGATATTGAAATACGATGAAAAGACCCGGGACAAGGAATAATAAAGCCAACGTTCCGACAAGCATGCCGCCTACCGCACCGGACGCCAACGAACGGCTTCCGTTTGCACCTACCCCATGCGCCACCATTAACGGCAACAGACCAAATACCATTGTCAGAGCCGTCATCAGGATCGGACGCAAACGAACTTTTGCAGCGGCAAGAGCAGCCTGCGTCAGTGACATTCCTGCTTCCCGGCGTTTAGTCGCATATTCCGTCAGAAGAATAGCTGTCTTAGCCAGCAATCCGATAAGCATGATTAGTCCGGTCTGCATATAAATATCATTCCCCAACCCGAACAACTGGGCAAACAAAAAGCTACCCAACAATCCGCAAGGCACCGAAAGAATAATTGCGAACGGAATAAGAAAACTCTCATATAAAGCACTTAATATCAAATAAACCAACAAAAGACAGATACCGAAAATAATAACGACATTATTAGTCGTCTTGCTTTCTTCACGTGAGATGCCTCCGAATTCATATCCGTAATTCTTCGGCAACACCTGATCCGCCGTTTCTTTAATGGCCTGTAATGCATCTCCCGAACTGTAACCGTTTGCCGGTGAACCGTTGATCGAGATCGAATTATAGAGGTTGAAACGCATTAAATCCTGCGGGCCATACGTTTTCGTCAACTTTACAAACTGGCTCAGCGGTGCCATTTCCTCACCGACCCTTACATAAAGATGGTTCAGCGACTCCGGTGTGACACGATATTCAGGATCTGCCTGGATCATCACACGGTACAATTTAGAGAAACGGTTGAAGTTGGATACATATCCGCCGCTATAATAGCCTGAAAGCGTTTCCAATACTTCACCCGGAGAAATTCCTGATTGTTCGCATTGGGCGGCGTCGATATCTACCCAATACTGTGGATAGTTTGTCTCGAAAGCAGAATAAACGGCTTCAATCTCGGGACGTTCGCTAAGTGCAGCCACAAAATTATCTGTTACTTTCTTGAAAGCGTTCAAATCACCGGCAGTCTTGTCCTGTATGTAAAGTTCAAAACCGCTACCCATACCATAACCTGGGATCATCGGTGGCGTCATAGCGAATATCTGCGCATCCGGAACTTCAGTCGATAAACCATAAATCTTATTCACTACATCGGCAGCAGACTGCCCTTCCTCCTTTCGTTCATCCCAATGTTTGAGCGAAAGGAAATACATACCCATGGAAGGTCCCGAACCTGAAAATGAATAACCTACCACATTGGCATTGTATTCTACCTCAGGAATCCCTTTAAGTTGTTCGTTCATCTGCTCCATCACCCGTTGAGTCTGAGGCAGAGATGAACCCGGCTTGGAGTTCATGCTGATCATTACGGTTCCCGTATCTTCATCTGGAATCAGTCCTGTCTTGGTATGTTGTACCAGAAAAACAAGTAAAACAAGTGCAGTCACCAATGTGCCCCACATCAGCCAACGACGTTTGACAAACAATAATACCCCTTGTACATAACGTTTGGTCATCACATCAAAAGCTGCATTAAACGCTTTACGGAAACGGGCTGCAAAATTATCCTTTACATTCCCGGATTCATCTATATAAGGAGTCAATAACAAAGCACAGAGTGCCGGAGACAATGTAAAGGCATTGACTGCCGAAATACCGACGGCAACAGCCATTGTTATACCGAATTGGGTATAGAATGCTCCCGAAGTTCCTCCCATCATAGACACAGGTATAAATACAGCCATAAAGATCAAGGTCGAGGTAAGAATAGCCGAAGATACTCCTTTTATTGCATCATTCGTTGCCATATAAGAGGACTGATATCCCACATCGAACCGCGCCTGGACAGCCTCGACCACCACTATCGCATCATCCACCACCGTGCCAATGGCCAATACCAGAGCAAACAATGTCAATAGGTTGATCGAGAACCCGGCTACCGACATAAAGGCAAACGTACCGATAATGGAAACAAAAATTGAAATAGTCGGGATCAACGTAGAACGTATATCCTGCAAAAAGACATATACCACCAGGATTACCAGCAAGATAGCCTCCAACAAAGTTTTTATCACCTCATGGATCGAAGCATACAGGAAACGGTTTGTGTCGTTCAGTGTTATAAACTCCATTCCTTTAGGAAGGTCACTGCTTATCTCTTCCAGTGTGGCATCGATTTCATTGATGATAATTGATGCATTCGACCCGGCAGTCTGAAACACCATTGCCAGTGCAGCCGGATGACCATTTACCTCCGTTGCATAATTATAAGCCTCATCTCCCAGTTCAATATCAGCAACCTCACGTAACCGTAACACATCGCCCCCCGGCAAAGAACGTATCACAAGATTACCGAACTCTTCCGGTGTAGAGAAGCGTCCACGATACTTCATGGTGTATTGATGGGTATTATCATGATTCTCTCCGAATGCTCCCGTAGCTGCTTCGATATTCTGTTTATCCAATACAGCCGAGATATCTCCCGGAACCAGTTTATACTGTGCCATCTTATCCGGTTTGAGCCAGATACGCATACTATAATTGGAACCGAATTGCATAACCTGCCCTACTCCGGCAATACGCTTGATGCGCGGTTCCACATTAATCTTCATATAATTATTGAGGAACTGGCGATCGTAAGCATCGTCCGGTGAGTAAAGAGCAAAAGTCTTCAACTCAGCGTTCTGCTGCTTCATGGTCGTGACACCGATCTTGGTTACTTCGGCAGGCAGCAAACTCAAAGCTGTAGAAACACGGTTCTGTACATTCACTGCCGCCATATCTGCGTCGCTTCCTTGTTTGAAAAAGATATTGAGGAACACATCGCCACTATTTGAGGCCGTGGAAGTGATATAGTTCATATTCTCCACCCCATTGATTGCTTCCTCCAACGGGACAATGACACTTTTCTGAACAGTTTCAGCATTGGCTCCCGGATAATTGGTAAAGACCTGGATCGTAGGAGGGGCAATATCGGGATACTGCTCGACAGGCAGTGTAAACAAAGAAATAATCCCCATCAGAACAATTGTTATGGAAATGACAATCGATAAGACGGGACGGTCTATAAAATATCTTAGGTTCATACTTTTTTATTTTATTGTTTTTCGGTTTCTTTGACAAGTATCTCCATTCCGTCTTGCAACAATCCGACACCTTCGCTGACAATCCGGTCGCCCGGCCGAAGACCTGAGCGAACAATATAGTCAGTACCGTCGTTCAGCTTTTCTATCTGTAGCTGAACAGCGGAAAGTTTTCCGTTTTCCTGCACTTTGTAAGCAAATACTTTATCCTGTAATTCATAGGTAGCAGACTGAGGAATAACAATCACATCATCCATTTTATAAGGAATAACGACATTACCGATCCCGCCACTAAATAACATACGGTTCTCGTTCGGAAATACGCTTCGTACCGATACTGTTCCCGTCTGCTGGTTGATAACCCCGCTGATACTTTCGATATGTCCGTTTTCCTCATAGATGCTTCCATCATTCAACTGCAGTTCGATCGACGGCATCTGCTTTATCGTTTCGTCCGGCGAACCATACTGCCGGATCAATGCCCGGAGGCGATTTTCCGTCATAGAGAAATAGACATACATTTGTGAATTGTCCGATACGGTGGTCAGCGGTTGAGCCATCGACGGATTAACCAAAGCACCTGTCCGGTAAGGAAGTATCCCGACAATACCGTCCGACGGACTTTTTACTTCTGTGTAGGAGAGGCTGTTGCGGGCATTCACTTCCTGTGCCTGGGCTTGCTCCAGTCCTGCATTGGCAACAGACAGTGCATTCCGTGCTGTCGATAATTCATATTCCGAAATGACGTTTTCACGGAACAATTCCTGTTTACTTTCGTAAGTCAGGCGGGCTGTTTCCACTTGCGCTTGTGCTGCATGTACATTGGCCGTCGCTGTTCTTAAAGCAGCCTGGTAAGGAACCGGATCGATAACAAAAAGAGTTTCTCCCTTCTTCACTTTTTCGCCTTCCTGAACACAAAGCCGGAATATCGTACCCGACACTTGCGGATAAATTTCAATATCCTGTCGCCCCCGGATAGAGGCTGAATAAGATTCTTTGATTTCCGCCGGAGTAGACGTCACGGTTAATACTGGATAAGCCTGATGAAACTCCCCTTCTTGTTTATTCTTACAAGATATCAGAAACATAAAGCAGAGAATGGTAATAAATTGAGATAAATTTTTCATACGGTTACTAATTTGAACAATCTTTCATTATCTGGAACTATCTCCGGTAACAACTGATTTTACCGGAGCGCAAAGATATAGTTTGTCGTAACCTGATCACATATCATAATCCTGTCATATCGGGTACTTTTCAATACAAATCAAAGAGGGATTCTAAAAAAACATACTATCTTCGCGGAGAAGATCCGAATAAAATATGACAAATATAAAATACGCTTTACACCGACCTGGAAACGAAAATGCAGCCGGAACAACCGACCTGAAAGAGAGTATAGGACATCCGTTGGATCCAAACTGTTGCACAATCCTGTTATGTACGGCGGGGATGGCTACTGTCTCTACCAATTTCCAAAAGCGGATATTGAAAAAAGGAGATGTAGTCTTTATCTTTACCGATATAGTATTCGTTACGATCGAAGTTTCAGATACATTTTCCGCCCTGTATGTTTCGCTTTCCGAAGAAGTGATGGAAGAAGTCTTTTATAAAATCACTCCCACTTCGTTTTGGAATTTCATATATGACCACGTCATTCTCCATCTATCGAAAAATCAATCCATGCTACTACATACGTGGTATCAGCAAACAAAATGGATTATTGACGAATGTGCACAAGAATATAAACTGACGCTGTTACGTAACAACATCCACAGTCTTTTTATGGCTATCGACAGTGAAGCGAAAGAAAAAAATATAGGAATCAACGATCACTATAAAAGAGATCAGACATGGGCTATCCTGGGAAAGTTCGCCAGCCTGTTAGCTGAGCATTGCCATCAACACCGGGAAGTAAGCTTTTATGCAGACAAACTCTGCATAACACCTGATTATCTTTACAAATTGGCTTATAAAGGAATGGAGCAAAGCCCCAAAGAGATAATCGAACAAATGATCATCGTAGAGATCAAAACTTATCTTTCCAATACTAATTTGTCTATTAAAAACATTGCAGCTGAGATGAATTTCGAAGATCCGTCATATATGTGCCGTTTCTTCCGGAGACATACCGGGTCGTCGCCGACAGAATACCGGAATATCTACTTAAAATAATACTCACGAAATAAAACCAATTAAAAATGGAAACAGAATTAATTTTCGCGACAAGAGAAGATTTTCAGGAGTGGTTAAAGAATTACGGCCAGACAAACGAGGGTGTCTGGTTACTATTCGGGAAAACAAAAACATTAAAAACATTATCCGCAGAAGAGGCGTTGGAAGAAGCATTATGTTTCGGTTGGATCGACGGGCTGATCAACTCTATCGACGAGCACAAATACAAAAAGTACTTTTCCCAAAGAAGGAAAGGAAGCAAATGGTCGGAAAAGAATAAAAAGATTGTAGAAAAGCTTATCAAAGAAGGAAGAATGACCGGGTTCGGAATGCAGGCCATCGAAGAAGCCAAAAGAAGCGGAGAATGGGAAAAGGTACGGGACAGAAATGTTACCGATACTCAAAAGTCTGAATTTGAATCCCTGATAAAAGACTACAATCAGGCTTATGCTAATTACCTTACGACAGCAAAGTCGACTCAAAATAATTTTATCGGCTTCTACTTTGAAGCAAAAAGAGAAGACACCCGGCTGAAAAGACTGGAGAAAATAGTCGGGTTATTGGAGCAGAACAAAAAGTTAATGTAAAAACGGCCACTCTTTTCATGCTTTGATATTTGGTATTTCCCCGATATATCCCGATCTTTATCGGAATTAATAAACCTTGAATTCTACAAAGTTATGGAAGAGTCGTTTGATTTCTCAAAAGTACCATATGATTTTGGTATGTGTGCAGCCGAGAACTGCCCAAAAGCAACTACCTGTCTACGCCAGATCGCTTTAAAGCATGCTCCCGAAGATATGATTTTCCTGCGGATAATGAATCCAAACACATTAAAGAAGATGAAAGGAGCATGCAAGCTTTACCGCCCTAACAACAAAATCATTAATGCCCTTGGATTTATGCGCACGGTAAATGCGTTGACCTTAAACGTCGCAGATACTTTCCGGTTACGGATGATAACCTTTTTAGGCCGGAAAAATTATTATCTGAAACGTAAAGGGGGAGCACCTTTGTCACCCGCCGAACAACAATATGTCGTCACCCTTGCCCAGGAGTTGGGAGTTGTTCTGGAGGAGTATTTCGACGGATATGTAGAGTCATATAATTGGAATAAGTAATCCTGCTCCGACTTCTTCGTTAGTTTCCGTAAATTTCCTAAGCAGGAAACGCCAGTTCCCTGCTTAGGAAATTACAGTTTCCCGCGAAGGAAACTGGAGTTTCCAAAGCACGAAACTACGAGGAAACTGTAATAAACTAGTAATCAGACAATAGTCGTATTTTTAACAGGATTACTTTTTCACCAGATTAATCAGCCATTTCACCATCTCCGGATCATTATGAGAGAGAAACAAACTTTTCTTTTGGTCAAGCATAACAATAGCCTGCATATCTTCTTCTGATAAGGAGAAATCAAACACATCCATATTCTCGATCATACGTTCTTTATGCGTCGATTTCGGAATAACGATCACATCCCGTTGAATCAGATAACGTAAAGCAACCTGTGCAACCGACTTTCCATACTTTTCACCGATTGTTTTCAATAGTTCATTAGTAAAAAAGTTATTTTTACCCTCTGCAAATGGTCCCCATGACATGACCCGTGTTCCATATTCCTCCATGATCCTCTGGGGTTCTATTTGCTGATTGAAGACATGTGTTTCTACCTGATTGACAGCCGGTTTTATCTCACAGCACTCCGCCAGATCGACAAGACGGTCGGGATAAAAGTTACTCACTCCGATAGCACGTGCCTTTCCTGCCTTATAAGCCTCTTCCATCGCACGGTAAGTACCGTAATAATCACCAAAAGGTTGGTGTATCAGGAGTAGATCGACATAATCACTCTGCAGTTTACACAAAGACTCAGCGATAGATGCTTTTGCCTTTTCATATCCGGCATTGGAGATCCAAACCTTGGTTGTAATAAACAATTCGTTCCGTGGAATACCACTTTTACTGATTGCATTCCCTACACCTTCTTCATTAAAATAGGCTTGTGCCGTGTCGACAGAACGATAACCTACGCTCAAAGCATCCAATACACAACGTTCACATTCTTCAGGTGTCACCTGATAAACTCCATAACCTAAAATCGGCATTTCAATGCCATTATTCAATTTCACTGTTTCCATAATCTCTTTAATTATCAATTATTTTCATCTGAGACAAAGCTACTAAATTATATCTACTTATTATCCAAATTCATCACCTGTCCAATCACCGGAACGATCAATTCCAAAGAGTTTTCTTTTGCCATCTCAATTTCGTTTTTCAACGGTTCGTCCCAACGGTGCCTGGCTAATGCGTATTTGGAATGATGGACAGTCACGACCTTACGGGCTTTCAAATCTTTGGCTGCCTGCCCCAAATACTGAGGCATCGTATGGATATTACGCCATCCCTCATTGTACTGTCCGTTTTCCAGAATAGCCAGATCGATATCCGGATACTGTTTGCCTATTTCTTCAAAATGAGTATCGTAACCGCTGTCCCCTCCCATATAGACTTTATACGAAGGAGCTTCCAGAAGGAAAGAAGCCCACAAAGTCTTATTCGATGTCAGTCCCCGACCGGAGAAATGACGGGTTGGCAGACAACGGACCGTAAAGTTTTCGTCCGGCAACGCACTTTCGTACCAGTCCAGTTCAATAATATTCCCTTTATCGAAGCCCCAATATTCAAAATGTTCGCCCACACCCAAAGGGCAGATTACTTTACGGATGCGATCTTTCAGCCGGATTACCGTCTGATAATCCAAATGATCCCAATGGTCATGGCTAATAACCAGATAATCGATATCCGGCATATCTTCCGGTTTATATATATCCGTTCCTTTAAAAGGCTTATTGACAAAGGAAACCGGAGAAGCCATACAAAACACCGGATCGACTAAAATTCGTTTACCGGACAATTGAAGCAGATAGGAAGAATGACCGAACCAGACCATTACATTCGAATCGTCCGCCAAGTTTTTCAGATCAGATTTGATCGCCGGAACCGGAACGTCTGGATTCAGTCCGTCAGGTCTGGAGATCAGGAAATCCCACATACTGCGCAAACGTCCTTTATCGGAAGTCATTAACGTTGTCGGATGTATATTCTGAAACTCTCCGTTTTTATAGTGGGGAGAATGTTCTATTTTTTCCAGTCGTTCCCCTTGCGGCAGACGTCCGAAAGCCGGTTGATTGATAAAAGCAACCACTACCACACCCAAAACGATCACTATACCTATTATAAGTCCTGTTATCATATACCATCTATTTTTTATTTTCATATCTAATCCTTTTATATAAAACAAAAGTACATCCCTTTTATCAGAAGTCTGGTAGATAGATTACTGATATTTTTACCTTTATCACTGTTCTTATTTGTTGATTTTCGCTTATCTTTGTTAAATATTAAACCTTGAATCAAATTAAATAAGAAATCATGAAAGAATTTGAAGCAGCACTAGTCAGTGAAGGAAAGAGTGAAAGAATACCGGAAGAATACAATTTCTTTGGTAAAGTGATTGGTGAATGGGATCTTGACTGGAACGACCACCTCAACACACCTACTCCCAGACGTGTAAAAGGAG
Source organism: Parabacteroides sp. AF14-59 (assembly GCF_003479515.1). Classification (NCBI taxonomy): domain Bacteria; kingdom Pseudomonadati; phylum Bacteroidota; class Bacteroidia; order Bacteroidales; family Tannerellaceae; genus Parabacteroides; species Parabacteroides sp. AF14-59. The sequence continues at coordinate 168,484 of NZ_QUHH01000001.1, forward strand.
AATGGATCTTTTCATGGGTACTCGACGGAATGGCAGTACAAGATGTCTTTATTGTTCCGTCGCGCACAGAAAGATTGATCGATATCCAACCGGACGCAGCTTACGGGACTACTCTCAGGTTATTTAATCAGGAAAAATGTCTTTGGGAAATCTTCTACGGATGCCCGGAAGAATGTGCCCGGCTGGAAGCCCGGAAAGAAGGAGACGAAATTGTCCTGACGGAGATAACTTCGCAAGGTATGAAATGGATATTCTCTGATATTACAGACAATTCTTTCACCTGGCGAAGTACCGCCATCAACGAAGACGGGGAATGGATCACTTTAGCTAAAGTTTTCGCAACCCGTAAAAAGAAATAAAACTTAATTCTGCATCCGATACTCATTCGGAGAAGTTCCCACACACTTTTTAAACAAACGGGTAAAGTGCTGCGGATACTTAAAGCCTAATTCATAAGCGATCTCACTGATGGAACGGCTGGTATCGAGCACTTTCTCTTTTGCCATATCGATAAGATATAGCTGGATTTGCTCCTGCGCAGATTTACCCGTTTCCTTTTTTATCAGATCACCCAGATAATTTGCCGAAAGATGTAACTGGTCGGCACAATACTGAACAGATGGCAGCCCGATATCCTGCGGTTTATCCGACTGGAAATAGTCGTTCATGATCTTCTCGAACTTAGCCAGTGTATCCTTATTTGCTTCTTCGCGGGTAATAAACTGACGGTCGTAAAAACGGACGCAATAGTTCAATAGCAGTTCGATATTCGAAACGATCAGCATTTTACTATGCTTATCTATTCCATGATGTAGTTCCAGTTCTATATTTTTCAGGCAATCGATTACTATCTGCCGTTCCTGTTCCGAAAGATGAAGTGCCTCATACACTTCATAAGAAAAGAAACGGTAATTCTTAATGTTACGACCGAGAGAAGTACCACGGATCAAATCGGGATGGAAAAGCAGCGCCCATCCTTTCGGCTGGATATATTCTCCTTTCCGGGCAACACCTACCACTTGTCCGGGGGCAGTGAAAACCATCGTGCCCTCTTGATAGTCATAGTAATTACGCCCGTATTGCAGGTCACCGCATTTCACATCTTTCAAAAAGACTGAGTAAAAGCCATATCTCAAACGTGCACTTTCTACCTGTACCTCACATTTTGAAAAGTCGACAATACTGATCAGCGGATGCAATGTTTCCAGCCCCATCCGGTCATTATACTGATAAATGTGATCCATTTCTCTAATTTCCATCATATGCTTTCTGTTTTGTTTTCACAAAGTTAGATGTTTTTTGCGTCATTTTTTCATCTGTTAAAGCAAATCAGTAATAATGGTAGATATACCTGTAATATGTGTAATCGTTAACGGGAAAAACAAGAATAATTTTGCATCAGTAATAATCAACAAAATATTCAGAGACGTATATGTTAAGAAAAATCAGACTAACTGCTGCCGTCATTTTCTTTACCCTGATCACCTTGTTGTTCCTTGATTTCACGGGGACAATACATCAGTGGTTCGGTTGGATGGCGAAGATACAATTCCTTCCGGCATTGCTGGCGGTGAATATAGGAATAGTGATAGGGCTTATTGTCCTGACATTACTGTTCGGACGGATCTACTGTTCGGTTATTTGTCCTCTGGGAGTATTTCAGGATGTTGTTTCATGGATAGCCGGAAAACAAAAGAAGAACCGTTTTTCGTATTCCCCGGCAGTTAGCTGGTTGCGTTATGGGATACTTGCTATGTTTATACTTGCGATGATTGGAGGTTTCGGTTCGCTATTGGCTTTGCTGGCTCCATACAGTGCCTATGGGCGGATCGCCTCCAATCTGTTCGCTCCTTTCTATCAATGGGCAAACAATGGACTCGCCTATCTCGCTGAACGGATGGATAGCTATGCCTTTTATACGGTAGATGTTTGGATGAAAGGAATAGCCACTTTCAGCATAGCCATCATAACATTTATCGTACTGACTATATTAGCGTGGCGTAACGGACGAACCTACTGCAATACCATTTGTCCGGTAGGAACCATCCTCGGCTTCCTTGCCCGGTATTCTTATTTCAAACCGGTTATCGATACCGAAAAATGTAACGGTTGCGGATTATGTGCCCGGAATTGTAAGGCTGCATGCATCGATACCAAAGAACACCGGATCGATTACAGCCGTTGTGTAACCTGTATGGATTGCATCGGGAAATGTCGCCGGAATGCCCTGAAATATGTACCGGGACAATCGCTGCCTAAAAAACAGGTTGAAGCAACCACTTCACCATCGGCTTCGGCGTCAGTATTGCCATCGGCATCGGCTCCTGCCACGGAAAAATCCGCTGCTTCACGCCGTCACTTTTTATCGGCTGCCACCCTGTTTGCCGTATCAGCCACATTGAAGGCACAAGTCAAACCCGAAAAGAATGTAGATGGCGGTTTAGCTCCGATAGAAGACAAACAAAAGCCGGAACGCCTCACTCCTATCACTCCTCCCGGATCATTAAGCGCACGAAACTTTACCGGACATTGTACTGCCTGCCAATTATGTGTATCCGTCTGTACCAACCAGGTACTGCGTCCGTCCGGTAACCTTATGACCCTGATGCAACCGGAAATGTCCTATGAACTTGGGTATTGCCGGCCGGAATGTACCAAATGTGCGGACGTGTGTCCTACCAGCGCCATACAGCCGATCAGTGTAGCCGACAAATCTGCCATTCAGATCGGACATGCCGTATGGATCAAAGACCTTTGCGTAGTCAATACCGACGGTGTCGATTGCGGCAACTGTGCCCGTCATTGTCCGACAGCTGCTATACAGATGGTTCCCAAAGATCCCGAAGCACCCGACTCACCGAAAATACCGGTTATCAATACCGAACGTTGTATCGGTTGCGGAGCCTGCGAACATCTTTGTCCCTCCCGCCCACTGAGTGCCATCTATGTGGAAGGACACGAAATGCACCGGACCATTTAATATACCCGAAAATCATCAAAACAAAGCATCATGGAAGAAAAGAATAAAAAGAATATAGACCGACGGAGATTCCTGAAAGTCTTAGGCGGCAGCACACTGGCATCGACAGCCTCACTTTATAGTTGCAAACCGGACAAAAACGCATCCTTCCGGGGAAACGGTTCCGGTGATATTCCTGCCGAAATGACCTATCGCACCACGCCCACGACAGGCGATAAAGTATCCTTATTAGGATATGGCTGTATGCGTTGGCCGACAGTTTCCAACAGCAGTGCAAGAGACAGCAGCGACGAGATCGACCAGGAAATGGTCAACCGCCTGGTCGACTATGCCATTGCACATGGCATCAACTATTTCGACACATCGCCTGCATATTGTAAAGGACGTTCGGAGCATGCCACAGGTATCGCTCTCAGCCGTTATCCGCGCGATACCTATTATATTGCCACCAAATTATCCAACTTCGCGCCCCAGACATGGAGCCGTGAAAACTCGATGGCTATGTATCGTAACTCTATGAAAGAGCTGCAAGTCGACTATATCGACTATTACCTGTTGCACGGTATCGGTATGGGGAATGGTATGGAAGATTTCGAAGGACGTTATATAAACAACGGTATACTCGATTTTCTGCTTGAAGAACGAAAGGCAGGCCGTATCCGCAACCTGGGTTTCTCTTATCATGGAGATATCAAAGTATTCGACTACCTCCTCTCCCGTCAGGACGAGATCAAGTGGGACTTTGTCCAGATACAGCTCAACTATGTTGACTGGAAACATGCGAAAGAGGTCAACACCCGGAATACCGATGCTGAATATCTATACGGCGAATTACAAAAACGGAACATCCCCGCCATCATCATGGAGCCGTTACTGGGAGGCCGTCTCTCGAACGTACACGACCATATTGCAGCGAAACTGAAACAACGCAGTCCTGAGTCGAGTGTCGCATCATGGGCTTTCCGTTTCGCCGGAACATTCCCGGGTGTATTGACTGTGTTAAGCGGAATGACTTATATGGAACACCTGCAGGATAACCTCCGCACCTATTCCCCACTGGAACCGCTGACGGATAACGATCTGGCTTTTCTGGAAGAGACTGCCGTACAAATGCTACGCTATCCAACCATCCCTTGCAATGATTGTAAATATTGTATGCCTTGTCCGTATGGTTTGGATATTCCTGAGATCCTCTTGCATTATAACCGTTGTATCAATGCCGGAAATATTCCCGAAAGCCAACAGGATGAAAATTATGCGAAAGCGCGTCGTGCTTTCCTTGTCGGATACGACCGTAGTGTTCCCCGGCTGCGTCAGGCCAATCATTGTGTCGGCTGCAACCAGTGCAATCCTCATTGTCCGCAGAACATCGATATTCCGAAAGAGTTGTTACGTATAGATAAATATACGGAACAGCTGAAACAAAACTTATTATAGCAGCCGGATATATGAGCTAAAAAGAAAAACAATTTGAACGAATAAAGAACAGGGCATTGTCTTAAAACTGCTACTTTTGTCCAATAAAGATTATATATATGAAAGTGTTACTTATTAATGGAAGTCCCCGGAAAGAGGGAAATACATTTCTGGCTTTGTCTGAAGTGGCAACAGCTTTGGAACAGAATGGCGTCGAAACCCGTATCATCCAACTCGGCAATAAAGCCGTACAAGGTTGCATTGCCTGTAACAAGTGCAACGAATTGGGAAAATGCGTTTTCAAAGATAAACTGTATGAAGAGATACGTGAAAATCTTCAGGATATAGATGGATTGATAGTAGGTTCTCCCGTATATTACGCCGGGCCTAACGGTTCGCTTTGTGCCATCCTTGACAGAGTCTTTTATTCCTGTTCGGATATGCTTGCGTACAAACCGGCAGCCGCAATTGCAGTCTGCCGACGTGGCGGAGCCAGCGCTACCATCGACCGGCTGAACAAATATTTTACGATCAACAACATGCCTGTCGTCTCTTCACAATACTGGAACATCATACACGGCCGCTTGCCCGGCGAGGCTGCACAGGATGCCGAAGGTTTACAAATCATGCGGACACTCGGGAAGAATATGGCCTGGTTACTGAAAAACATAAAAGCCGGGGCACAGCCATTGCCGGAAACTGAAGAGCGGCAAATAACGAACTTTATCAGATAATATTATCTGTCTCATCTGTAGACGTTCAGAGACATAATCACAAAATCAGCCAGATTGTTATGCATTAAACAATCTGGCTGATTCAACTAACAAGCTATAAAAATTATAATTCGTCTATTTCTTCAGCCGACAACCCGGTGCCTTGGGCTATTGTTTCGACTGAAACTCCCTGCTTTTTTAAGTTTGTTGCGATAAGGCGTTGTTCTTCTTTCTTGCCTTTCTTTAAACCTTTTTCCTCGGCTTCCTCCACAGCATATTCCAGCGTAGCACGCCAGTCACGGTAGATCTTCAGATTCTCCTCATAGACGGCACGTTCGTGAGCAGTCATTGTTTCCAGGTTTGCCACATCGAGCAAGCGCTTGAAAGCATCATTTTTTTCCTTGAACGGAGACATATCAAATAAATTCATATTCTTCAATATATAAATCGTGTTTTCAAGAGGCGTCTTACATTCCTCTTCACTCAAATTGAACAGGTCGAACGACAGATAGATCTGTTTCAGCTTGACCTCGCCAAATGTTTTACCTGTTGCCTCGTCGGCGAGGACTACGTCCGTACGCCAGCTCCGGAATTCCGGCAAAGATAATAGAATCCCCGGTTAAAGAAACAACGTTGCGGACAATTCTGCATCTCCAAAATAAATCTACTCCCGTCCACATCTTCGCATAGGAGATCGAAGATCACCGTGCGCTGTTCTATCACTTCGGGTTGGATTTCTTTATCAAGATAGGTCAGGTCTTTGATCTGGCGCTCGCCTTCGAGGGCAGCATTGATAAAGTCGATGGCTACTTGCTTTACTCCGAAAACGGATTTAAAAGCTTTGTCTAACATAATGTTAACGTACTTTTCCATATGTCAATGGTTTTAATGGTCTGTTACCAACTAACAGGTAACAGGACAAAGATAGTTGTTTTTTATTGATTTCAATGCTTAGAGTTGTTTTTTACAACTTATTTTTCATGGCATTTGTGGATATGGTAACTTCTCTTTCATCTTAATCGTCAGCGGCACCCTCCTTTCCCCCGGCAAAAATCATCTATACAATATCCCCGTCGGTTCTATCCTCCGGCTTATTTGCTCATTGAACCATCCTGTTGTTTTCTATACTCCGTCGGGGTACAATTATATTTCTTTGAGAATGCCCGATAAAAGGTGGAGCGGTTGGTGAAGCCGGATTGAAAGACTATTTCATCGATGGTCAGTTTTGTTTTTATAAGCAAATCGGCAGCTTTCAGTAACCGACAGTTATTGATCAGTTCAGCTAGAGTGATCTCTTCAATCTCTTCCAGCTTACGGTAAAAGGTACGAAGACCTATGTTCATTTTCTCAGCGATCAATTGCGCAGACAGGTCTTTGTTCCTTAGATTTTTATTAATGATCTTCAATATATCATTGACGAATTTCTTATGCTCTTTATGGGATAACTTTCCGTTCTCTAACGTGTATGAACTTAATGGAGACGAGAAATATTCACGGAGACTTTCTTTTCTCTCCAACAGGCGTTGGACGGAAGATTTCAGGAAATCCACATTAAACGGCTTGGTTATATAAAGTTCTGCTCCGGCATTCAGCCCCGCAGTCTGCCCTTCAATATCCTGTCGAGCCGATAACAGGATAAAAGGGATATGAGCAGTTGTTTCATCCTCTTTTACCTGCCGTGAGAAAGTCAGGCCATCTGTTCCCGGCATAATCACGTCACAAATGATAAGGTCGGGGTGTATATCTTTTAATATTTCAGAGGCCTCAATGGAACCTGCAGCTGTCAATACATTATAATCGTCCCTGAATATATCGAAGATAAGCCAGCGGATTTCTATTTCATCATCCACAACAAGCAGTGTCGGTTTCGATCTGTCAATAGGACTTTCAGGGATTTGCCAGACAGGTGTACGTTCCAGATTATAATCAGGCAACAATACAGCCGTCTCTTCGTTCGATCCGTCAAGAGAAGCTTCGAGGTAAGGCAGTTTGATCCTGAAATGTGTCCATTCATCCGGGATACTCTCTACTTCAATCGTTCCGCCGAGCAAATATACCATATTGTAAGAGATTGCCAGACCTAACCCGTTACGCGACCAGAATGAGGTATTGTCACTTTGTTCAATGTTCTGCAGAATGCGGTATCTGTCAAACAGAGTAGGAATATCTTTTGCAGCTATCCCCTTTCCGGTATTGGAGACGGTGATATACAAATTATTGGAATCGGTTCCGATCCTGACAATTACTTTCTTCTCGTTTTCCGCGTATTTGAATGCATTGGATAAAAGATTGAGAAGGATGGTGACAATAAAATCCTTGTCGGAATTCCATTGAATAAAAAGGGATATCTCTTTTTCAAATCTTACTGCATGCGACTCCGCCATATCGGTGAATGAATCCACCAGTTTATTGGCTAAAGCAGTTATATCGACAGGTATTATCACAGGTTTTTTATAACCCGACTCGATCCGGTTGAATTCGATCAGATCCTGTATCAGCGAATTCAACCTCTCGGCATTCTGCTTAATGATGGAAGTGTATTTCCGGGCGGGTTCACTCAAGTTCTTCTGCTCCATCAAACGGTTGCAAGGGCCGTAGATAAGCGTTAACGGCGTACAGAACTCATGGGATATATTCGTGAAGAACTGGAGCTTGGACTCGTATATTTCCTCTTTATGTTTCTGTTCCATCTTCTGCAGACGATCCGCTTTTTTCTTTCTATTGTAAACAATCCATATCCGGGTGACAAGCCCTGTCACAACCAATAATAGTAAAAAATAAATGCATCGGGCCCAGGATGAAGCATACCACGGAGGTAAAACTTCGATATTTAGTTTATAGATATAACTTTCTTTTCCCAGTACTTTATTATAATACTTTATATACAATGTATAATTCCCCGGATGAAGGTCAGCGAAAGTGATTATATCGGAACTTCCGTTGGAAGTCCATTCCTTTTCACCGCTATCCAACTTATAATAATAGGAATAACCATTACCGTTCAGATAGTCGGTCGCAGAGAAAGAGAGCGTAAAGAAATTCTCGTCATGCGAGAGTTTCAGAATCGTCTTTTTTCCTTTCTGCGACATAAATTCCTCAACAGGATACTGCCTATCCCGTATAGTGATCGTCCTGAAATAGACTGGCGGCATATAGTGCTGCCCTTCATCATAATAATTGCGACGGATAGTAACAAAGCCATTGGTTCCCCCGAAGAAAAGCGTCCCGTCATTTTCATTTTTGAAAGAGGAACCTTCATTAAATTCGAGTATCGAAAGACCGTCATGATGATCGTAAGTGCGGAACAATTCCTGATCTGTATTATACAAGATCAACCCCCGGTTAGTACTTAACCAATAACCGGCAATGGTGTCAGGAAGAATACTATAAATACTGTTGGTCGGGTATTTATTGATCTCATTCAATAATTTATAATCGTCCGGGCCATACTTTACCAACCCGTAATTGGTTCCGACCAGGTAATTCCCGTGATAATCTTTCTGTATAACATTGGTTTCATTGATCGTATTTCCTTCAAAACGGATATTTTCCCAGGTTGATGTTGCGATATTCAGCCGGAAGAAGCCTTCTCCCTTATTCATGCACCATAAAATAGAATCGTTTTCCGGATAGATATATTGAAAACGATTGGTAAACTCGTCATCTTCACGGACTGTGAATTGTTTTACAACCGCTACTACAGGATGGCTGTCCTGCCATTCGAGTGTTGCCTGTATGATCCCCATGCCAAGCGTAGATATCCACAATAGGGAATCGCGTTCATATATATCGGATATGAATGCTACATTTCTATTCCCACATAACACAGGAACAGGAATGATACGTTTTTCTATCCGGTTAAAATAGCTGAGTCCGTGTTCACTTCCGATCCAGAGGTTATCCTGTCGACTGGATGAAAAAGAAAGGATCGTATTATCCCGTAACCCACTATTTGAAGTAGAGATCAATTCCATACGGTGATCTTCCACCTTTTTGTCCGGTTGAAAATCAAAGACACGAAGAATACCGTCTCCCCGGCTACCCAACCATAAAGTATTCTCTTTGTCTACGAACAAAGCATTTACAGGTTGCCGTAATTTTAACGGAAGATCATTCAGGTGAACAGACCGGATGGAATACAGGTCTTCCGAACAGGTAAATACACCGTGTCCAGAAGTTCCTACCCAAATCATATCCTGATAATTATCCTTACGCAGACAGTTGATTCCACCGGTAATCTCCAATGTATCGAAATAATAACCATATTCACCTTTCCTAAGCAAGGATAATCCTTTCGTCTTAAAGCCGATGAAATAGTCGTCATGGAATTTCAGAAGGGATGTGATGTCGTCTTTTCCGGCAAGATAATCCTTTAAAGGATATACGGGAAAAGCTTTACGACTGGATGTATCGAATTCATACAACGTATATGTGTTATCCACGAAATACGAGATGTTATCTTCGTTCGCACAATAGACGATACCGGCGGGATGCTTATAACCGGGCAAAGGGAAAAGGTTCGCATTACCTTGCTCGTCTATCTGAATGGAAAAACAAATGTTGTCGCCGTTCTTCCGGAATATCCACAATCGATCGGAGTCATCGATAAAGAAATCGGCTATATCGTTTGCAGCCAGATCAGGAATGAATTTTTGCTCAAATTGTTCCTGATCCTTAAGCGTATAATAAATGCTATTGTTACCCTGTATCAGGAAGATATTTCCCCGGCTGTCTTTATCGAGAAAAGCTATCCGGTTAAACATATCGAACGACTGGGTGACAGATGTTTTCAAGTCAATCTTATATAATCCGTGATAAGTCTGAAGCCAGACCTTCCCACCGGTCTGCTCTATCTTCTCAATCCGGCTACCGGCAAAATATTTCTCGCCGTCCCTGGGGCTGTACTTTATAATACGTTTTCCATCATAGATATCTACCCCACGGCTCGTACCTATCCACATAAATCCTTTTTCGTCCTGATAGAATGAAAAGATGTTGCTACTGGAAAGGTTTTCCGCGTTATTTATTTTCCGCAGGTTGAAACCCTTCACCGACGGAGCGATCAGTAAAAGGGCCGATAAGAAAAGAAAACAATAAAAAGTTCTCTTCCCAATAGCGATATCGAAGAATGAAATCATAGACAAATATAGTCTTATTTCCTGTCTCCGCTATGTCTGACAGTGACAAATGTATCTCTCTCCATGACACGCCGATCAGATCTCCCATTATCTCTTCTTCGTATAGAAAGCACTTGATTAGTTTTGCGACATCAATCATAAATATATCATCATGAAAGGTACTTTAATTCTTATTCTTTTAGTGTTCAGCTTCCATTCCGTTATGGCTGTTTCTCCCCGGATAAAAGGGATGATCCGGGATAAAAGCACAGGCAATCCGATCGAATTTGCGGATGTCATAGTATTAAAGAAAGGGGAAACAGCAGCTGTTTCCAGTACGCTATCCGGAACAGACGGATCTTTCCGGATAACAGATATTAACGATGGGGAATATTCATTATTGGTCAGGTTGATCGGATATGATGTCTATACCCGTGAAACGATTGCGCTTCGCCCCTCCCAGCCCGTATTGGATCTGGGTATTATCGAATTGCAACCACTGGAAGTCGGATTATCCGAAGTCGTAGTGGAAGGTACGAAAAGACAGATCATCTATAAACTGGATAAAAAGATCATCGATGCCTCCAACAACCTGATGGGAAGCGGCGGTACGGCTGTCGATATTCTTGAAAACACTCCTTCCATACGGGTCGATGTCAATGGTGACGTAACATTCAGAGGGAGTAGCGGCTTTAAAGTATATATCGATGGAAAGCCGAGCTTCTATTCTGGTACACAGGCATTGCAACAGATACCGGCCGGACAGATAGAAAATGTGGAAATCATCACTACCCCATCGGCACGTTATGATACGGATGGTGAAGTCGGCATGATCAACATCGTCACTAAAAAGCATAAACGACAGGGTATTAACGGCATGGCGAATATGTATGGCAGTACAGCTCTTTCCAATGGAGTCGATTTCCTTATCTCCCAACAATTGAATAAATTACAATGGCATTTTGCCGGACATTGGAACCAACCGATCCGGGAAAGCCACTTCAATCAGCAAAAAACAACTATTGTCGATGATGTAACAACAACATCCATCTCTCATGGTCCCAGAAAAGGGAAGAACTACCATTACGGATTGCGCGGAGGCATCGATTATTCTTTCTCTCCGAAAACATCCGTCAACGCAGAGTTGCAAGTCGTCTACGACAAATTCACCCGCGACGGCAACCTGGACTACACGGAAACCCGCAAAGACGCTACCGGCGAATCCGCCCCGCATAACTTCAACAGCCGCGATGAATTCGATCTGCACTCGACTGTCAATATCGGGAAAGCCGGATTTTCCCATAAGTTCAATGACGATGGACATGCACTTTCCGGTAGTTTCATGTTAGGATATGAAGGAAATCCTATGGAGTATTTCCAAAGCGACCTGTTTGATAAAAACGACCAACGTCAACAGGGGCATCGTGCCTGGGAGGATGAAATACGTTGGACGGTACGGGGTAATGTCGACTATAAATATCCTTACAGCAAGACCGGTTATTTGGAGAGCGGCTATCAGTATCATTCTTACCTGGAAGACGGCGATTACAGTATGCAGTTCTGGAACCCGGAGAAAAAGGAGTTCTACTGGCGCGAAGATATTTACAACACATTCTATTTTCAACGTGGTATCCATTCGGTTTATCTGATAGGCAGCGATAGTTATAAGGCATTCGATGCACAGGTCGGCGTCCGGGGCGAACATACGCACCAGGTATTACGCAGCTCCATCGAAGGTGCAAATCGGAAAGTAAACCGTTTCGAAGTTTTTCCTTCCGTACATATCGGATATACACTTCCCCATGAACAGAAACTGACATTTGCCTATTCGTACCGAACCAACCGTCCGGAACTCTTTTACATGGAGCCATATATCACGTATCGCGATTACTATACAGCCGAGATCGGAAATCCAGACATCCGTCCTGAATATATACATTCCTTTGAACTGAATTACAAAAAGAACTTCGGAGAACAGTTATTACAATCCAGCTTGTTTTACAGGTCGAGAAAAGATAAGATCGAACGCTTGCGTGTCCCGTATCAAGCCGGAGTAACCCTCGACTCTATGGCAAATGTCGGAAACGACCATGCTCTGGGTCTCGAATTAAACGGACAACTAACGATTAACAAATGGTGGAACCTGAATGTAAACGGAAACATTTACTACTATAAGATAGTGAACGATATTCAATCGGGTGGAAAGAAAGAGACCAGTACGAATTATGATATTACATTAAATAATATGTTCCGTGTATTTAAGAACACTCGCATCCAGTTGGACGGTAACTTCGTAGGTCCGTCGGTTACGACGCAGGGACGGTCGGATGCTTTCTGGTTTGTCAACCTGGCAATCCGTCAGCAACTGTTCAGTCCCAACCTGCAATCGACACTTTCTTTCCGGGACATATTCAACTCTGCCCGTTACAGAAGCGATATTACAACAGCAGACCTACAATCCATTACACGCATACGACCGGATTATCCGGTTATAACCTTGTCTATCAGTTATACATTCAATAACTTCAAGAGAGGTTCACAAAACTCACGGGATAACCGGGATCTGTTTGAAGGAACCAATCATTAAAAAAGATCTTAAGGGTGTGCCAAATGTCCGTATAAAACCGTAAAAAGGGTAATCTTTCCCCTGATTTGGGTATAGAACAGGATGTATATTTCTTGTAATTTTGCATTATGAAAATATACATCTAAAAATTAAGTTTATGATACTCAAGGATTTTTTACAAGTTATCCGGACACGGGGGCCACTCAATACACCGGAAATCCATCGTTTCATGGATGAGATGAGCAATGAGGCACGGCGTATCACCTTCGAACTGAACGGTTCCTATCATACCTCCGACGAGGTTCGGGCATTACTTTCGCGATTGTTCGGATACGAAGTCGATCCGACACTGCGTGTATTTCCTCCATTCTATACTGATTTTGGAAAGAATATACAAGTTGGTAAAAATGTTTTTATCAATGCCTGCTGTCACTTTCAGGATCACGGCGGTGTTACGATCGGTGATGATTGTCAAATCGGACACAACGTTGTATTCGCTACCCTCAACCACGGTCTTACACCGGAAGACCGTAAGACCACCTATCCTGCTCCCATTGTACTTGGCAAAAATGTCTGGATCGGTTCGAATGCCACTATCTTGCAAGGCGTAACCATTAGCGACAATGCCATCGTTGCAGCAGGAGCAGTCGTAACAAAAGATGTGGCAGCAAACACGGTAGTTGGCGGTGTTCCGGCAAAGTTCATCCGGAACATAGAATAATGTGTGGAATAAGAAATTCAGAATGAATTCATTTTGTATATAAATAGCTATTTACATTAAGATTTCAAAAAGATATTTCCTATCCGATAAATAATTACTTCTTTTGCCCTCCATACAGAGATGTTTATTAATGGGCGATAGTTGTATTGACATAAAAACGATTGAAGCCTTATGGAATAGCAACCATAAGGCCTTTGAAGCTGTTTTTATAACCTATTACAATAAAACGAAGGCGCTCATATACGGATATATTAAATCAGAATCCGATGCAGAAGAACTGACGGAAGATCTATTCGTAAACCTCTGGATCAACCGTCAGTCTATCGATACTTCCAAATCTTTCGACGCCTACTTACACACGATCGCCCGTAATGCCGCCATCAATTACCTGAACCATAAATACGTACACTTAGCTTACACGAATAAATTCCAGTTTCAGGAATGTAGCTCTACTTCGGAAGAAGACCTTATAGCCAGGGAACTCGGCCTATTGATAGACGATCTTGTCGAAAAAATGCCGGAACAACGAAAACAAATTTATATCCTTAGCCGGAATGAAGGATTAAGCAACACGGAAATTGCAGAACGGTTAAACACGACAAAAAGAAACGTGGAAAGCCAGTTAAGTCTTGCTCTGAAAGAGATACGAAAGGCCATATCCACATTTATATTCTCCCTATTCTGATCTTTTTTTCCAAAAATCTCCTTTTTCTTACTGAGTTTTTCCCTCTTCGCCTGTATATATAATAAAACATAGAAAATGGATAATAGCAACCTATCAAAAATCATCAAACGATATTTATCCGGACGCTTTCCAAAGGAAACCGAAGAAAGGGTCCAAAGATGGATTATTGCAGACAAGGATACAAAAGAAAAAGAAGAAGCCTCATTCGAATATTGGAACGAATTGGACACCGAAATCAATGCAAATACTTATTCCGCATTGAAACGGGTGAATCAAAAGATCGGATATTCAGAAAGGCAAACGCCCCATATTCCATTCTACAAGAAAACTTTACGGATTGCCGCAGTACTTATTCCCCTCTTGCTTATCACCGGAGGATACTTGTATTATACTCAGAATAAACTTATCGAGATCACTGTCGCATACGGAGATACCCGGCATCTATTCTTACCCGACAGTTCTGAAATATGGATCAATTCAGGATCGAATATAAAATATCCAAAATCTTTCACGGGCAACCAGAGACTGGTATACCTTGAAGGTGAAGCGTATTTCTCCGTAAAAAAGGATCTGGCAAAACCATTCAGCGTAAAAACCGAACAATTATCCGTGAAAGTTCTTGGAACAAAATTCAATGTCAAAGCCTACTCGGATGATGAAAACATAACAACAACACTTACAAACGGCAAAGTGGAAGTCAGTACCCAATCCCGGGAAAAACAAATTCTCAAGCCGAATGAACAACTGACATATAACATCAAAACCTCTGTAATGAATATTGAAAATATATCACCGGCAGAAACCGATGCCTGGATTACAGGGCAGATATTATTTATCAATTCATCATTTCAGGATATAAAGCAAACATTGGAGAGACGTTTCAACATTACAATTGATGATAAGACGAATATTCCGGTGTCCAGGCTATATACAGTTAAATTCCTGAAAGGCGAAACACTGGATGAAATCCTTCAGGTATTGAAAGATGTTATCGGCTTTACCTATCAACAACAAGGAACCCATATCATATTAAATCAATAATACAAAGACAAACAATGGATCGAATTAAATCAATACAACTCTATAAGATCATCATTTTACTATTTTTCATTACTTTCTCTTTTGGAGCTATCGCCCAAAAGAAAGAGAAAAAAATCTCCATACAAAACAAAAGCATATCGATCAAAGAGGCATTCTCCGAAATAGAACAACAAACGGATTATAGCATTGCTTACGAACAATTAGCTTTGGACCTGAATAAGAAAATATCTCTTTCTTTGAAGAATGTCAATATCGATAAAGCCCTGAAAGAGATATTGAACAACAGGCAATACACCTATAAGATAAACGGCTATCACATTATTATATTCCCAGTCAGTAAAGAACAAGCTCCCGACAAATCAATAGAAAAACCCATGCAGACAATACGAGGAATCGTTACCGACTCCAAAAGTAACACTCCGATCGAATATGCGACAATAAGTATTTTAAGAAATCCGTCTTTAGGAGCTGTCACTGACAGTCTTGGTGAATTTTGTATAAAGGATGTACCTGTCGGACGCTATAATATACAGACCTCCTATATGGGTTATAACACCAATATAGTCAATGAAATACTTGTCACTTCCTCCAAAGAAATACATCTGGATATCTCATTGAACGAAAACATGCAACAGCTGAACGAGATCGTTGTACATCCGGAAGTAAAAAAAGCAGAACCCGTAAACCCGATGGCCATTACCGGAGGACGGATGATCAGTATGGAAGAAGCAAGTCGGTTCGCCAACGGATTTGACGATCCGGCACGTCTGAGTTCCGCCTTTGCCGGTGTGGCCGGAGATGTAGGAACAAATGCAATTGCCATTCGCGGAAACTCTCCACAATATACACAATGGCGACTGGAAGGGATCGAAATCCCCAACCCTACCCACTTTGCGGATCTGGCCGGATTAGGCGGTGGTATCTTATCTGCATTAAGTACCCAGATGATCGGTAATTCTGATTTTTATAACGGAGCCTTTCCTGCCGAATACAGCAACGCTTTATCGGGTGTTTTCGATTTTCATATGCGTAACGGGAACAATCAGAAATACGAATACGCATTTCAATTAGGATTAATGGGTATTGATTTAGCATCGGAAGGACCGATCAGTAAAAAACGGGGAAGTTCGTATCTGTTCAACTACCGGTTCTCTACAACCAGTCTTGCCAGCGGAGGTGAAAGCAGTCTGAAATATCAGGATCTTTCGTTTAAATTCCATCTTCCTACTAAAAAGGCCGGAACATTCTCTATTTGGGGATTAGGATTAATCGATAAAAATAAAGCCGATGCAGAAGAACGTTCCAAATGGGAAACACAAGTGGACAGGCAATCGGCGAAAAACAATATGACCAAATTAGTCGGGGGAATAACTCATAAGTATTTCATCGATGAAAATACTTACCTACGTTCTTCCCTGTCTGCCACTTACTCAGAAGATCATATATCGGCGGACCAACAAACGCTGGAAGACAAATCAGTACCTGTCGGAGATATCCGGAACAGGAAATGGGATATCGTATTCAATTCCTTTATAAACAAAAAATTCAGTCCGTCTCATACCAACAGGTCCGGGATTACCATTACAGGACTAAACTACGATCTCGATTATAAAGTCAGTCCAAATTTCGGTTTAAATAAACCGATGGAACAAATATCGAAAGGGAATGGAGAAAGCATGGTACTGTCGGCTTTCAGCAGTTCGGTTCTTGCCATTAGCCGGAATATGACAGCCAGTTTAGGTATTACCACTCAATATTTTGCCCTTAATGACAACTGGTCTCTTGAACCCCGGGTTGCCCTGAAATGGATGCCAGTAAACAGACACTCATTCTCTGTCGCTTACGGTCTGCATAGCCGCAGAGAAAAGTTGGATTACTATTTTATCGAACAAGATATCGACGGTAAAAAAGCAACCAATAAATATCTCGATTTCTCCAGAGCACATCATATAGGATTCAGTTATGATTGGAATATCAGTTCTAATCTTCATCTGAAGATAGAGCCTTATTACCAGTATTTATACAACATACCGGTTGAAGGAAATTCATCTTTCTCCTTGATCAACCATGAAGATTTTTATTTAAACAGAATATTAACCAACAAAGGTGCAGGTAAAAACTATGGTATCGATATAACCCTGGAACAATATATGACAAACGGTTTTTATTATATGCTGACAGGTTCCGTCTTCAAATCTAAATATAAAGGTGGAGACAACATCTGGCGAAACACAAGAATGGACAGAGGCTTTTTACTAAATGCCCTTGCCGGAAAAGAATGGATGGTCGGAAAGAGGAAACAAAATATGTTTAGTGTCAATGCCCGTCTGTTTTTTCATGGTGGTGACCGTTATACCCCTATCGATGAAGATAAAACAAATGAAGAACATGATATTATCTTTGACGAATCCAACGCATTCAGCAAAAAGTTCAGCCCGGTCCTGAACGGTGATATCTCTGTAAATTATCGAATAAACAAACGAAAACTATCCCACGAATTCTCATTGAAAATGCTCAATGTCGGAATGCGTACCGGAATGCATTTCTATGAATATGACGAGAAAACAAACAAGATAAAAAAAGAAAATGGCACAGGGATAATTCCGAATGTAAGTTACAAATTGTATTTCTGATTCAGAATAGCCACCTTCACAACCCCATCCAGACGATTTTCAAAGACACGATAAGCCTCTTCAATCTCATTCAACGGAAATTTGTGAGTAATAAGCGGAGTGGTGTCTATCTTACCTTGTTCGATCAATTCGAGAATCTCGGCACAGTCGCAACCGTCCACGCCTCCTGTTTTAAAGGTCAGGTTCTTTCCATACATATCTGGTAAAGGAAGAAGTTGGGGTTTATCATAGAGGGCAACAACGGTGACAATCGCATTGGGTCGGGCACAATCCCACGCCAAACGGAAAGTATCTTCGCTACCCGCTACCTCCAGGACTACATCTGCACCGCCGTGATCGCTGTTACGAAGTACGAAATCCTTGCAGTTTTCGGGTTCCGTCACCAGCATATCCGGGTAATGTTCACGGACAAACCGGATTCTTTCAGGGGACTTTTCACAGACAATGATACGTCGTGGCTTCTTCAGCATCACACAAAGCAATGTACAGATACCGGTAGGACCGGCACCAATGATAAGCACTGTATCATCATTGGAAATCTCCGAAATGCGGGCTGCCCAAAAACCTGTAGCCAACACATCACCAACAAATAGAGCTTGCTCGTCGCTAACCGTCTCCGGAATACGGTTTAATCCACTGTCGGCATAAGGAACCCTGACATATTCTGCCTGACCGCCGTCTATACGACATCCTAAAGCCCAACCGCCATTGGGATCCGTGCAGTTGTTGACATACCCATGTTTGCAAAAGAAGCATTCCCCACAGAATGTCTCTACATTTACGGTTACCCTGTCCCCCGGTTTGACGGAAATAACATCAGGACCTACCTGCTCCACAATACCTACCATCTCATGCCCTACCGTTATTCCGGGTACGGCACGTGGTACACTACCATGTTTAATATGCAGATCACTCGTACAAATACTACCCAGCGTCACACGCACGATAGCATCACGTGAATCTTTTATTTCCGGTTCCGCCTTCTCGCGCAGTTCGAATTTACCATGTTCAATATATGTATATGCAAGCATAATCTCTTTCTGTTGATTAATAGATTTTACAAAGATAGCGATTACACGATAATCATATCCTACTCTTAAAAAAACTTCCTACTTTTGTATTCGAAAAACATTCCATAATATTCATGCAACATAACTCTCTATCATATCCCACCCTGCTCCAACGTCTCACCATCGACAGCAAAGATGATGGGAATAAATTTACGATCTGCAACCGGGTAGATGAAATAAAAAGACTGCTGGAATCAAGTAATTACCGGTTAATTCACGAAGGATCTCTTTCACTTATCTATGCCCGGCAAACAGATCCGGCCGAATGGAACACACTTATATCTTCTCATATCGATTGTGTCTATCAGAATTGCTTTATGGAAGAGGCCGGTGATTGTTGGAAAGGGACTTTCGACAACAGTGCGACCAATGCCGTAATCATCGACCTGATGCTGCGTGATGAACTGAATAACAATGTAGTTATAGCATTTACCGGGGATGAAGAAATCCATTCGGGTGGCGCCGTCGAAGTGATGAATGTGTTGCACAAAGACAAAGTTCACCTCGCCCTCGGCATCATACTGGACGTAACCGAAGAGGGATGGGAAGACGAAGCGGCCTTTTCCATAGAGAATGACCGCGGATTCGATATACTGACAGGTTATCATATCATTCAACTACTCCAGTCTTCAGAACAACCTTGCACGCTGGTTCATCAAGCCGAACCAGATGAAACCTGGGATTACGGCAAAGGTATTGAAGGTACTTTCCCTCCTCTCCCTTGTCTTAGTCTTTGCCTACCGGCTTCAGGGGAACTTCATGGAGAAAAAGGAGTCCTGATCAGAAAGGCCTCGGTCGAACCGTATTCACGGCTGTTGAAGGAGATTTCATCTTTAACCCGGGAATCAACGGAATAGTATCGATCAGTTCCAGATGTTTTACCATATCGAGCGTTCCCTGTTTGTATTTCTGGAAATGAGGAGTTTCGATATGGCTTTTATAGGCTGTTTCATCCGCATAGATTTCAAGTATAGTCACCTCATTCGGATGATCCTTTTCAGCCATTGCATAAAGTAGCAGTACACCCGGTTCCAACCGCATGGAGGCTTCTATCTCTTCCTTCAGATAATCATTATATTCAGCCAACCGTTCCGGATCGACTGTAATTTTCGACAGACGTACCATATTTTCAGCTTCTTGTGCGATCACCGGAATAATCACGGTGGTCAGCAATAAAACGATTAGTAACTTCTTCATTTGCTTTATTTATTTTGTTTCTTATATTAAACCTAACTTCGCTGGTTTTATTGTCTTTCAAATTTCACCGCTATATCACCCGCCACATTCAAAACCCCGATACCATCACCGTCGATACGACCGATCTTAATCAGATCGTTGCTTTGCGACCAGTTTTTACAGAAAATAGCGACATTACCCCACGGTACATAAATCGTAATATCACCGGGTGCGGGTGAGCAGCCCCGTGTCACACCAGCCGTCGTCAGCGCAGGCGACGAATAAAAAATCTTTTCAGTAATATTGTTATAATCATTCAGAGTCACCTCCAAAGGCAAACGCGAGAGGAAATCCCGTGCAGCAGCATTGTCTTCCATCGTAGCCGTAATCGTCCGGCTGCCGACTGTTATATTTAGTTTCATAGATGTTGTAGGAGTTTCGGGTTGTTCAGATGTTTCAGGTGTTTCAGGCATCACCGGATCATCGTCCGATCCTCCGCAGGCAGCCATCGACATAACGGTCAACAACATCAATGGAATTAATAAAAACTTTTTCATATCACTACTATTTATCAGATTATCTTTGTTTTAATTATTCTGATACAAAAATAGAGTCTCAGAAACACCGGGACTTTATACATTTTACTGATAATTGTACCCTAATCATGGATTCTGAAACAACGATAGAAATCGTATGAAGAAAAGAACTACATTTGTAATGTATAAAAATAGAAAGCGATATGGAAGAGATCAATAAAGATGAAATTATCGAACTAGACAGCGTAGATCGTTACAACAAAATCTTCGGACTTGAAACCCAGCATCCTTTGGTGAGTGTCGTCGATTTGACCCAGTCCACACAATGGCCTGAAAGAGCCTGGTTCCGATATGGGGTGTATGCACTATTCCTGAAAGATGTCAAATGCGGTAACATCAAATATGGTCGTCAATATTATGACTATCAGGATGGGACTATCGTCTGCTTCGCTCCGGGACAGGTAACCGACCTGGAAATGCTACCGAACATACAGCCTCATGCACACGGTATTCTCTTTCATCCCGACCTGATACATGGTACCGCCCTCGGTCAGGAAATCAGGAACTACTCTTTCTTCTCTTACGAGACCAACGAGGCACTCCATCTTTCCGAAGAAGAGCGGCAAACTGTCATGGACTGCTTACAGAATATTTCAAACGAACTGAAACATGCCATCGATAAACATAGTCGCCGGCTGATCTGTGCCAATATCGGATTATTACTCGACTACTGTATGCGTTACTATGAACGTCAGTTTCAAACACGGGGTGAGGTAAACAATGACATCATCGTCCGCTTCGAACAGTTACTGAATGATTACTTCGAGGGAGACGCACCACAAAAAGAGGGATTGCCATCCGTGAAATATTTCGCCGACAAGGTCTTCCTTTCCCCCAACTATTTTGGCGATATGATACGTAAACAAACAGGACGTACCGCCTCTGAGTATATACAAGACCGAGTAATAGGAGTGGCAAAGGAAAAATTACTCTCATCCGACAAAACGATGAGCGAAATAGCTTACGACCTCGGCTTTCAGTATCCTCAACATCTCAGCCGCATGTTCAAACGGGTAGTTGGAATAACTCCCAATGAATATCGGATGCAGAACTGAGCACTCAAATATCTTTACCATATGTTTCCCGTATCCGGAATGCACTATATACCGCAAACAATGAGATAACCAGCAATACACCGAACGAAAGCAAATAAGAATCGCGGCCATATATCTGCAAGCCGTCGATATGTTCCGGCTCAAACCTGTCCATCAGGAAACCGACAACATTACCTAAAGCTGCAATCACCATATATGCAATAAAAGTGTATAAACTCAGTGCCACACCCCAGATATCCGAATAATTCGTTTCTTTGATAAGCGCAACTATTATCGGAGATATATTAGCAGCAAATGCCATCAGCACGAAACTTCCACCGGTAAGCCATGGACTATGTATTCCAAAAGCGATAGCCAAAACAAGCAATAGAAAAGACAACGCCGTACCGATTCCGGAAAAAAGCATGAATATCCGTCGACGATCGCCCAGCAAACGACTCAACCCCGGAGCCAACAGACTATTGGCCGCACCTATTATCATAAGAACTGTCAGTACCCACCCTGCCCCTTCTGCACTCATCCCCGAATAGTCTTCCAGAAACTTCTTCCCGATCATACTTTGCACCACAAAATAGAGCCCGAACGTAAATGAACCACAGACAATCACATATATATTATGTTGCTTTTTCAACACATCCAGAAAACGACGAAAGTCGAAGCGGGCACTCTGGGCAACAACAGGCATCGGAAGAGAAACCTTCGTCAAAAGAAATCCGGCATAAGCCACACCCGAAACGATCCCGGCCAGGATCAACGTCGATTGCCATCCCCACGCTTGTACACCTGCAATAAAAGGAGCATTTCCTGCCACACCACCCAAATAACCAAGTACCATCACAAAACCAAGCATCAAAGCAAAATTACCGGGAAAGATACGGTTCGTCTCTTTGGTTATACTCAGATAGACACTGGCAGACCCCATTCCTACCATAATACGTGCAGCATAGAGCATCCACAACGAAGGAGCTAATGCCGAAAGGATACTGCCTACGACCAAAAGCAATCCGCCCCACGCCATCACACGCACCCCGCTGAAGCGATCGACAAACAAACCGACAAACAGCTGGCTGAAAGCATACGTATACATAAATATAGCACCTAACCCCGTTACACTACTTGCTGCAGTAGAAAAATGCTGTTGGATCTCATTAAAGGTCGCCCCCGGTATAACCACTTTTTGCAGGTTTGCAAAGAAGTAGAGCAATACGGCAAAGCCCCACAACAACCACAATCTGAATTTTGAATCTGTCAATGTCTTATTCATTAGTATATCAAGTTATAATTTATACTTAAAAAGAACTTTTTTCATGCTACAAACATACGCCCATTATTCCTCCACGACCATACACAGATTACAGGTTCATCTACCAATATCACTTTTTTAATTACTGACACACAGACAGTAAACACAAATCACTGTTTCTTATACCAATATTACATATTTAAGACTCCGGCAGTATCTACGTACCGGAAAACTGTTATTTTTGTGACAGATAAAAACGAAGACAATGGATAAGATTTTAGAACTGGAAACGATTCATGACTATCACTCCTTCATCGGATACGAAACGTTGCACCCGCTGATCAGCGTTATCGATTTCTCGAAAGTGAAGCCACTGAGACATGCCCGCAAACGATACGGCTTTTATGCCGTTGTATTGAAAGATGTCAAATGCGGGGATGTGCGCTACGGTAAGAATTACTATGATTATCAGGAGGGAACCCTGGTCTTTATCTCGCCGGGCCAGATTGTCGGGAACGAGGATACGGGGGAAACTTACCAGATGAAAGGCTGGGCATTGTTATTTCACCCGGACTTATTATGGAAAACACCTCTCGGACAGAAAATGCGTGAATATACATTTTTCTCTTATGAAGCAAATGAGTCGCTTCATATATCAGAACGTGAACGACAAACATTTCTGAACTGCCTAAACGAAATACAAGAGGAACTGGAACGCTCCATCGATAAACACAGTAAATCCATCATCACAGCCAGTATCGAAGTTTTACTCAATTACTCGATGCGTTTTTATGATCGCCAGTTTGTCACCCGTGAAAAGGTAAACCATGATATACTGACCCGTTTTGAAATGTTACTGAATGACTATTTTGAATCGGATAAGCCGGAAACAATCGGGTTGCCATCCGTACAATATTGTGCCGATAACTTACATCTCTCCGCCAACTATTTCGGAGATCTGATCAAAAAAGAAACCGGAAAGTCTGCACAGGAACACATACAATCGACCGTGATTAACCTGGCGAAAGCTAAGCTACACGATCCGGAGAAAACGATTAATGAAATAGCATATGAAATGGGATTCAAATATCCGCATCACTTCAGCCGGTTATTTAAGAAAATGACAGGAATGGCACCCACCGATTACCGGCAAATGAGTTAAACTGTAATATTGGTTTACTAATCCGTAATCTGTGTATTTACATGCTCTAAGTTTAGCTTTACCTTTGTTATATATAAATGAGAGTTCATAAATAACAAAGGAAACAGAATCATGAAGTACAGAGAATTAGGAAGCAGCGGACTGA
The DNA here is from genome assembly GCF_003479515.1 of Parabacteroides sp. AF14-59. Classification (NCBI taxonomy): domain Bacteria; kingdom Pseudomonadati; phylum Bacteroidota; class Bacteroidia; order Bacteroidales; family Tannerellaceae; genus Parabacteroides; species Parabacteroides sp. AF14-59. The sequence goes on from NZ_QUHH01000001.1 coordinate 192,803, forward strand.
AAGTATCCGCCATCGGTTTAGGTTGCATGGGAATGAGCCATGCTTATGGAACAGTCCCCAACAGAAAAGAAATGACAGAGCTATTGGCTCAGGCAATCGATCTAGGATATACCTTTTTCGATACCGCCGAGTCATACGGGACACCGGATAATCCGCACGATAATGAAGAATTATTAGGAGACGCATTAAAATCTTTTCGGAATAAAATTGTAATTGCCACTAAATTCGGTATCCGTTTCGACACGGAAAGCGGCAAAGTCCCCTACCCGCTTATTACAGACTCGCGCCCTGAAACAATCCGAAAATCAGTAGAAGGTTCCCTCCGCCGCTTGCAAACAGATCGTATCGACCTCTATTACCAGCACCGTGTCGATCCCGGTATCGCTCCGGAAGAAGTGGCAGGTACCATGCAGGACTTGATCAATGAAGGCAAAATCATCCATTGGGGTATTTCCGAAGCGACAGAGAATGTCATCAGGCGTGCGCATAGTGTTTGTCCGCTAACAGCTGTGGAAAACCGTTATTCGATGATGGCACGCCATTATGAAGTCTTGTTTCCGGTTTTGGAAGAACTTGGCATCGGATTCGTTCCTTTCTCACCACTTGCCAACGGACTGCTTTCCGACAGATACAATCAGGATTCCAGGTTTGAACCGGGTACGGATTATCGCAGTTCCATGCCACAATTCAGACCTGAAAGTTTTGCAGCCAATCGACAACTGTTAGACATGATAAGAATTCTTGCTGAAACAAAAAACGCTACACCGGCCCAGATATCACTTGCCTGGATGCTTTGCAAGAAACCCTGGATCGCTCCTATACCCGGAACACGCCAACTGAGCCGTTTACAAGAGAATGCCGGTGCATCCGATATTATACTAACAGCGGAAGAAGTGAAACAAATAGACGATACGCTCGGCAGAATGAATATGTCTGAAGTTTTTGGAGGGACAAAAATAAAAGCGAATGAAAATAGAACATGAAAAACAAGTTCCATATCTGAAATTTTATAATTCTGCATTACCTATATCGCCCTTAATCATTAATCAGGAAATGTAACCTGTTCTGTAAATTCACCTCTGCCATGCCGCCATCGACATCCAGATACAACAGGTTCATTTCCGGATAGAACTTCCTCAACCGTTTCTCGATACCTTTCGCTACAATATGATTGGCAATGCAACCGAACGGCTGAATACAAACAACCCTCTTTATCCCCTGACGGGCATAGCTGGCAACCTCTCCGGCTATCAACCAACCTTCGCCGAACTGATTGGACAAATCCAATATCTCCGAAGCATATTTTGCCTTTACATATATTGATTTGGACGGCACATGAAAACGATAACTCTTCACGATCCCTTCCACCTTCCTGATCTTGTCATTCATATATTTCCAGAATATAGGGCTCAGGAAATGCTTAAAGAGATTATCCTTCTGCAAACCATTCTTTACGTTGGCCTGGGAATTTACGAAATACTGCATCACGAAATCAATGATCGGAGGCGTGACCACTTCCATATTCCGGGAACGAAGCCATTCGGTAATATGAGCCTGTCCGTAATTATTGTATTTCACATAGATCTCCCCTACCAGGCCGATCTTCGTAAACTCACGGTCGTAGATGTCAACTCCGTTAAAGTCGGCCACAGCCTGTTCCAACAAGGAAAGCAACGCTTTATGATCGTTTCTGCGGATCACTTCCCCCCCCCTATCGATATAAAAATCAAACAGATGCTGCGTCTCCCCTTTCTTCTTTTCCCGGATGATCGTACTGCTATACATCTGCTGTAATGCATCCGCATAGAGAAGCATATAAACAACAATATCCATCAATTTAAGAACCGGCAGTTTAAACGCCTTCTGATCGTTCTGAAAAACCTCTCCGGCAGCAAACACCAACACCGGAATATTGGAAAATCCCGCGTTCATCAAACCGGATTTGATCTGTGCCAGATAGTTCGTAGCCCGGCACTGACCGCCTGTTTGCGTAATGGCAACCACAACATCATCCAGGTCATATTTACCCGATTGCAACGCCGTGATAATATCTCCCAAAATCAATGTGGAAGGATAACAGACTTCATTATGCCCGTAGACAAGTCCGGCCTCCGCTGAAACCGTATTGGTCTTTGGCAGATTGACGATCTTATAACCTGCCAGTTCTCCGAGAGCCGGAATGAAAGGCGAGATAAAATCGGCAAACCAGGGAGCGAGTATTGTCTTTTGCCTGTCCTCTTTCTTATAGGCAACATCATAGCCCTGGAATGTCTTCGTTCCTGTTACCGGATCAGGTATTATCACCTTCAAAGACTCGATCAGGGAACGCATACGCAACCGGACAGAACCCGGACTGGCTATTTCGTCGATACGTAAGATCGTATGGTTCTTGCCAGCTTGCTTCAATATTTCCCCGGTTTCATCCATAAAGAAAGAGTCGGGACCACAGCCGAAAGAGTTCAGTTGCACCAATTGCACGTTCTGGGGAAGTTTGGCGACTTCCATGGCTGCTTGTACGACCCGGTTAGGATAAGACCATTGCGAGACGATATTCAGTTTACCGAACCCTTTACTTTCCTTATGACGGAAAATATCGTCGGTGAACACATATACTCCCATATCCGAAAGGATTTGCCCTACCTTCTGATGGATCAGTGGATCTGTATGATAAGGCCTGCCCACTACCACGAATACCAGCTTATTCTCTCTGACCGCCTGGTCGAACAAAGCTTTTTGTTTATCCCGCAAAGCATCTTTCGTTTCATTGCGCTCTTTCAGCGCTTTCACAAAGGCTTTTCTGAAAACAACCTCCGATACGCCCAAAGAAGAGAGATAAGTAAAACAGGCTTTCTCCAGTGCTTTGTCATTACTAAAGGTAACGACAGGTTTGTCGAACGGAATACCGAACTTTTCCTCCGGTTCCATAGAGCTCCGGATCACATCCGGATAACCGCTCACGACCGGGCAATTGTATGAATTGACCGATGAGTCGAACTCTTTTTCTTCCTTCACAATCATCGGATAGAAAATACGGTCGACCTTTTGCTCTGCCAATGCCAGGATATGCCCGTGCACCAACTTGGCCGGAAAACAGATGTTGTCAGACATCACACTTCCGACTCCTTTCTGGTAAAGAGCTGTTGTAGACTCGGGAGACAACACCACTTCCAAATCACATTCGGTAAGCAAGGTATGCCAGAAAGGATAATTCTCAAACATATTCAGTACCCGCGGAATACCGATCCGCAAACCGGATACAGATGTCTGCTTTTCACCACTACGGGCAAAAAGGATCTCATTCTTTCTGTCAAATGCGTTATAGCCTTTCTCTGCAGCCGTGGCTTTGCTAAAGAATACTTTCTCGCATTTATTTCCTGCATAACAAATATTCCCGTTATCAAACCGGAAACGAAGGATCGAACATTTGTTCGTACATCCTTTACACTGTAATTCTTTTGTATCCACCGTATTTACATCCGGCAATACTTCCTCTCCAGTAAACAACGTCGGCTTCTTATCAGCCTGCCACATCTTCCGGGCATATAAAGCAGCTCCTAACGCTCCCATCAGTTCGGGATAGTCGGTGGTACTGACCGATTTGCCGGACAGGAGTTCGAGCGCACGGTAAACGGCATCGTTGCGGAATGTTCCGCCCTGCACCACGATATGTTCTCCCAAAAGGTTAAGGTTCGTAATCTTCAGCACCTTGAACAGACAGTTCTTGATGACCGAATAAGCCAAACCGGCTGCAATATCGCCTAACGCGGCATTTTCACGCAATGACTGTTTCACCTTCGAATTCATAAAAACAGTACAGCGTGATCCCAGGTCACTGGGATATTCTGCCAGGCAGGCTGCTTTCGTGAACTCTGAAAGCCCCATATTCATGGTTGCCGCAAAGTTCTGAAGGAAAGAGCCGCAACCGGATGAACAGGCTTCATTCAGTTCGATATTCGATATGACCCCGTTGCGGGTGAATATGGATTTCATATCCTGTCCGCCGATATCCAGTACGAAGGAGACTTCCGGGTCTACATATTGTGCACCGGATAAATGCGCCATCGTTTCCACGATCCCGTGATCGAGATTTAATGCCGACTTGATCAAGTCTTCCCCGTAGCCTGTCGCCGCAGATGAGATAAAGCGGAATGTAACTCCTTTGTTTTTGGCTTCCTGATAAAATCCGTTCAGTCCCTCGATCACCTTCCTCAGGGAATTTCCCTGGTTGGTGCCATAGAACGTATAAACGATATCACCGTCCGTATCCATGATCAGTATCTTGGTTGTCGTGGAACCGGAGTCGATACCCAGAAAGCATTCGATATTTTTCTTCGAACCGAGTTCTGCCCGTTTTAAAGGTTTTATCTTCCGGTTCTCTTTCCAGGACTGATATTCCTCTTCATTAGCGAATAAAGCAGGTAATACATCTTTCCGTTTATGATCCTTTATTCCCAGCTTTTGTATCAGTAAGGATAGGTCTTCGATCGTCTCTCCCTCCCGGTTATAAAGGGCAGTTCCCCATGCCGGAAAATACTCACTGTTTGCCGGGACGATCAGATCTGCTTCATCCAGGTTCAGTAGTTCGACAAAAGAGTCTCTTAATGCAGGGATAAACGTCAGCGGACCGCCTATACAAAGTATCTTCGGTTGTATATCGCATCCCCGGGCAAGCGTAGTCACACTTTGCACAGCGACAGTCCGCAAGATCGACATGGATATATCGGGAACCGGCACATTGCGGGAGATAAGGTTTTGTACATCCGTTTTCGCAAATACACCGCAACGGGAAGCTACCGGGTATAACTTTTCATACTTCAGCGCCTGACGCCCCAGTTCTTCGACAGGAATATTCATCAGGTCGGCCATCTGGTCGATAAAAGCTCCCGTTCCACCGGCACAGCTTCCGTTCATACGGATATCCGGCTGTTTTCCATCTTTAAAGAATACCATTTTGGCATCTTCACCACCCAGATCTATCAGCGTATGTGTATCCGGATATTCTTTATCTACTACTTCTATAGATGCAACAACTTCCTGAACAAAAGGAATGCCTGTCCGTTCGGATATCCCCATGCCAGCCGATCCCGTAATGGCTATCGTAAACCGGCAATCAGAGAACCGGGAAGTGATAGTATTCAGTTCTTCAACAAATAAGGTATTAAAATCAGCCTTATGACGTCTGTAAACTTTGTAAATGATTTCATTCCGGTCATTCAAAACAACAACTTTCAATGTAGTGGAACCGACATCGATCCCGATACTACAAACAGTATTTGGTTTCATATTAAAACGATTATAATAAATCTATACGATAATCTAAATTGAGGGTTATAATATTAGTGGTTACCCTGGTATTATATATGTAGCAGATAAAAACTTATGGTCTCAACCCGCTAAAGATCAAATCAATCACACGTTTCTTGTGTGCTGTCAGAATTTCGTTATATTCAGTTTCCGACCGGTTCGCAATTCGGATGGCTAATCCTCTGAACATAAACGGAAACACACATAACGACAAGATATTTAAGCCCAGATCGATTGCCGGAATATCCTTTATTGTTCCCTTTTTTACTTCCTCAGTTATCCTTTCGGACAATCTTGTAAATATTGCCAGAGGATCACGTTCCACCAACTTCTTGATCAAGGTATCGGGACTCTGATTGACTTCATTCAGGATAAAAATAGGAATCTGAGGATATTCGGACAATATCTCATAATAGGTGCTTATCCATGCTTCTACCATATCGTAGAATGGCATATCCGATGTCAAAGTTGCGGAAACACGTTTAAAGAGAATTTCAAATGCTTCATCGAATATTATCTCGAAAAGATTGTACTTCGACTCAAAATAATATTTTATGTGGGCGACATTAGTACCTGAAGCTGCCGCTATATCACGGATACTGGTTCCGGCATAGCCATTTTTAATAAATAAGTCACGGGCTACATTCAGTATCCGGTCACTTACATCTGATGTTGATTTCTTTTTCACCATATCAATTTAAACGATTGTTTAAGCAAACTTAAACGATCGTTTAAACATGACAAAACATTTACTGTTAATAATTATCAACGAGAAAACAACAGGTATCTGACTGAGACTCTAAATATTAGCTATCTGCTTTGATTATTACAGTTTTCTTGACTTATACCGAGACCGATTTTTTTTCTATTTCACCATGTCTCTATCAATACCAAATTTTTCATCCGTTTGGCATTTTCCGGCAGGCTCCACATGGACTAAAATATCATATATATTGTCTATCGAGTCTTCTATACTCTTCTCTACTTCATCGGCAATCTCATGGGCACGCATTAAAGTCATTTGCGGGTCTACTTCTATATCAAGCGTAATCAGATACAGATTACCTACCATTCTCGACCGGACACGATGCGGATTACCTGCACCGGGCACTTTCTCTACAGCTTCAAATATCTTATTATATACGTTGACATCTTTCACCCCATCCATCAGTTCGACATTGGAATCCATAAAGATACCGATAGACGATTTGATGATAAAGAGGCTGATCACCAACCCCGTGATTGAGTCGAGTATAGGCAACTTAAATATAAATGTAAATATCAACCCTAACAGGACGCCGCATGAAATAACCACATCATTACGCATATTGACAGCATTAGCGATCAGCATGGAACTGTTTATTTTCTTTCCTTGTTTATATTGGTAAGTAGACAACAAAAGTTTACCGATAATAGAAAAGACCGTAACATAGATGGCAATAGCCGATGGAATCTCTTTCGTCTCGTTCGAAAAGATACTTTCAACCGACGACACTAACATCTGTGCACCTGCATAAAAGATCACTAACGAAAGTACCTTAGTGGCAATACTCTCCGCTTTCTCATAACCAAACACATACTTCTTGGAAGGTGGCTTGTTCATCAAACGTGCCGTAAAGATCATGACAACAGATATAACCACATCGGTTGCCGAATCAATACCATCCCCAATTACAGCCAAACTCCCCGCCAACAAGCCGACAACAATTTTAGATACGGACAGTATCGCGTTGCCTATCGTACTTACCCATGAAGTTCTAATCAAGATTTTCTCCCGTGACATACGTATTATTTACTCCATCTTTTTAATTGTGGGAAAAAGGAGTTCATGTTATCGAGCGCAGCTTTTTCATCAAAAGCAGGGTCGCCTTTAAACAATTCTTTCATATGTCGTAAGCTGATCTCTATCATTTCATTCATAGTCACATCTTGTGTAAAAGTTCCATCCTTATAGCAGTAAATACAATAGTCGTTATTTTTACTGTTATCCGTGTTTGTTCCAATTACCTTGTCATTTTCAAGTGGCATACCACAACTCTGGCAAAATAGTTTGTTCACAATGTTCTACTAATTAGGTTTATAATTATTATCAGATATCGAATAAATCTATATTACTCTCTAACTGTCTACAAAGCTAACAATTATTTAAGAATCAGCGATGATTACATCATATTTCCTCTGCCCTTCTTTTGTGTAATAGCCCTCACAGCAAAAACAGTTTGTCCGCACAGCAAAGTCCGAATCATTCCTATCCCCTACTTTTGCCAACAGATATAAAACCTATAAACAAAGAAGTAATATGAAGAAAAGAAAAATCGGTGCAGCAGGACTGGAAGTCTCGGCTGTAGGTTACGGATGTATGGGATTAAGTCATGGTTACGGTGAAACTCCGGAGAAAGACGAGGCTATTGCTTTAATGAGAAATGCCTATGAATTGGGATGTAATTTCTTTGATACGGCAGAAGCCTATGGTGCCGGAGAGAATGAGAAACTGGTGGGCGAAGGCATTGCTCCGATCCGGCAGAATCTCATTCTGGCTACGAAGTTCAGAATTTATCCGGATGAAGAAGTTTCTACGATGCCCCAATTGATGAAGACCGTGGAATCGCATCTGGATGCGTCTCTAAAACGCCTCAAAACGGATTATGTCGATATTTATTATCAGCACCGTGTCAGCAAACAGATCCCGGTAGAAGCGATTGCCTGGTGTATGGGCGAACTGATAAAGAAAGGGAAGATACGGGGCTGGGGACAATCACAATCCACTGCCGAACAAATCCGTCTGGCACATGCCGTCACACCCATGACAGCCGTGCAAAGCGAGTATTCCATGATGGAACGCATATTCGAGAAAGAAGTCATTCCTGCATGTGGGGAGTTAGGGATCGGCTTTATTCCGTTCAGTCCGCTGGGCAGTGGTTTCCTGAGTGGGAAATATACTCCTGCACAAGAATATAAGGGTGATGATGTGCGCCGGGTAATTACTCGTTTCGAGAAAGAAAATATGGTAGCCAACCAACCGTTACTCGACCTGCTTCATCAGTTTGCCCAGGAGAAAAATGCAACTCCGGCTCAGATATCTCTCGCCTGGATGCTGCACAAATATAAATTCCTTGTTCCGATCCCCGGTTCACGTAAACCGGAACGTATCGCAGAGAACCTGCATGCAGCCGATCTCGAACTAACTCCTGGAGAGTTTAACCGGATCGAGACGGAACTCGCCAATATTGAGATCCACGGTAACCGGACAGACGAAGATATTGCCAGGCTTTACCAATAAAACTTAGTACAAATTCCTCCTTTTGCGGATAAAATCGTATTTTCGCCTTCAAACAATAATAGATATGGAAGACAGACATTTCATCAACTACTCCAACATCTTTCTCAATATGAAAGTCAGTGAGGACACGATATGCGACCTCGGCATACCGGAACATTGCCTGCTTTATGTTTATTCCGGTCAGGTAGATTTCCGGGAAGACAACCATTCCATTATAGTTAGTGCCGGGGAATGTGCCTTTATCCGCAAAGGGCATCGGATAAAAATGACTAAATACAGTGATAAGAATACACAGGTCTATCAATCCATCCTTCTGAATTTTCCCCGAAAATTCCTGTTGGAATATTACCGCCATCAGGGTAAAGATAAATTTCCGGAAACAGCCAGACGGAGCAAGACAAGTATCCTGAAAATACCTTCACGCCCTGATGTCACAAGTTTGTTTGAGTCCATCTTCCCTTATTTCAGTTCATCCGACACACCCGATAAGGAGTGGTTGGATATGAAACTGAAAGAAGGATTATATGTCGTACTGAAATCCGATGCCAATGTTTACGCCTCCTTATTCGATTTTACCGAACCCTGGAAAATAGACTTAATGGGGTTCATGGAGGAAAACTATATGTACGATCTGTCTATGGAAGAACTGGCGACATACACCGGACGAAGTCTGACAGGGTTTAAGAATGACTTCCGGAAGGTAAGCGAACTTACTCCGCAGAAATGGATCATCAGGCGACGGCTGGAAACTGCCCACGAGTTGATTGCCAAGCAACATTATAAAGTCAGCGAGGCAATGATGAATGTCGGTTTCAAGAACCTGTCACATTTTTCAAGGATTTACAAAGAGGCTTACGGACTGGCTCCCAGTGCCGGCAGATAACGTAAATAAAGCGTTCGTATCAGAACTAACACCGGCAAACGAATATCTGTTTTTCCGAATCATCATTAAATGCTTCCCCGTCAAATCCTCCGTATTTGTGAATAATATTAAAACCGTTCCATTCCAAATATGAATCCAATTCTTGCGGGAAAAACATTCTCATATCCAGATTTTGAATCGAATTGAACTCACCATTGATAAAGTAATGCCATTCGATTCGATTAATCTGAGTCGTATTTTCATATCGCATTGTCTGCTTTATCAATACATCTCTTCCATCGTCTGTTGTATATGCAGCAATTTCCATCGGTTCTTTTTCGCCTTCTACGATATATCGAATATTCGGATTAAAGCAATCCAACAGAAATAAACCTTCGTCTTTGAGATGATTTTTAACGACACTGAATGCCTTAAATAAATCTTCATTTTTATATAAATGATGGATTGAATTAAATGGAATAAAAATAAGGTCGTATTTTTCCTGTAAATTCAAAGTCCTGATATCAGCTTCAATAAAAGGAATTTCCAATCCTGCTTCGGATGCTTTAATCTTTGCCTGGTCAAGCATTGAAGAAGTATAATCAACCCCGGTAATATCATACCCGTCCTTTGCTATCGGAACAGTAAGCCTGCCTGTGCCGCAACAAAGTTCGAGTATTCGGGTCTCCTTACCTTTCGGCAGCCACTGTTTATAAAATTGCAAATCAGTCAGACCGGTATTCATGCCATCATAAATATTTGCATCATAAATTAAATCACCTACTTTATAATCACTATTCATTTACGTCCTCCAGATTTATTGTTTTATGTTTTTATTACCACTCTGCTCAAAACCTATGTATAACTCTATCCATTCCCCGGATAGTTTCATCTATCGTTGTTGTTTCATATTAAGACGTTCACCATATTCCGATGGTGTAATCCCTTCTTGTTTTTTGAACATTCGGCTGAGGTGTTGGGGATATTCGATTCCGAGTTCATCAGCCACCTGAGTGATGCTTGCCCCAGTTGCGAGTGCATTTTTCGCCCGTTGAATGACATATTGACGGATATAATTGCTTGCGGTGTCGCCTGTTGTCTTTTTGATCATATCTCCAAAATAGTTGGACGACATACAGAGTTTGTCGGCACAATATTGCACGGTCGGTATGCCAAGTGTCAATTGTATTTTCTCCTCGAAATAATTTTGTAGCAGACGGTCGAACTTTATGAGTATATCCGAGTTTTCCAGTTTTCGGGTAATGAACTGCCGGTTGTAGAAACGTTGGCAGAAGTTCAGTACCAATTCGATATATCCTACTATGATAGCGTTTTGCAGTTCGTCATGTCGTTTCTGAAGTTCATCCCTTATCTGCCCCATCAACGAAACGAATACGTCATGTTCTTCATCGGTCATGTGCAGGGCTTCATTGACACGATAATCAAAAAAGGAATAATTCTTTATGCCCTTTTCCAAATGAGTGCCGTGCAGCAGGTCAGGATGAAAAAGCAATGCCCATCCTGTCAGCATGACCTGTTCGCCGTTATCTTCTTTGCCTCCTATCTGACCGGGAGCCACACAGATGACAGTCCCTTTCTTGTAGTCGTATTTACCGCATCCGTATGACAGATCTATCTCCGCTTCATCATGGAAAAAGATACCATAGACGCTATAATTGTTCAGACTATGACGAATGGGAGACACTCCCGCATAGTCGATGACACTGACCAACGGATGGTGATCGGTGTGTCCGAGATAACGGCTGTAATCGCTTACGTTTCTTATTTTCATAATCCTACTCATGGCATCATGCGATATCTGATATATGCAAAAATACATTATTTCAAATGAATAGTCGAATTTCAGCACATCAAAATCAGTAAAATAGGTACAAACTACCCACTTATCGTTACAACAGCTTTTACAAGCCTTGCTAACTTTGCATTATCAAAAAGAAGAATGATGAATAAACAAATCGATATTCCCGCAGCATTATATGACGATGAAGTAATATGCTTCATTGCAGACCGCTATCATACCACTCCGGAAAAAGTGGTTCAGTGTTTTCTCGCACAGGACAGTCTTGTCTCCGAACCGGAAGAAGATCCCATAGCTTTTCGACTGGAGAACAATGAAATGGAAATATTGCGGGGATTGACTCATAACAGTTATTCATAAAATTTACAAGTTATGGTTAGAAGAGATTTTCTGAAAATGTCATCGATGGCAACAATATCGTCAATCGGTACATGGACGGGGGTATCTAAAGTCTTTGCACAATCCCCGTCGCAGTCTAAAGACGTACGTTCTTATGACGGCAATACGTCGGACAGTATGGAATATCGCCAACTCGGAGGACTGGACATATCAGCCATCGGCTTGGGATGTCTGCCTATGGTGGGTTACTATGGCGGCAGATACAATAAGTATGAAATGATAGCTCTGATCCGCCGAGCCTATGACAAGGGCGTTACTTTTTTCGATACGGCAGAAGTCTACGGCCCCTATACCAGCGAAGAGTGGGTCGGCGAAGCCCTCGCCCCGTTCCGCGACAAAGTGAAAATCGGTACGAAGTTCGGATTCGGAGTCGAGGAAAAACAACCGACTGCACTCAACAGCCGTCCCGACCATATCCGTCGGGCGGTAGAAGGATCCCTGAAACGCCTCCGCACCGACCACATTGACTTGCTATACCAACACCGTGTCGATCCTAATGTACCGATGGAGGACGTGGCCGGAACCGTAAAGGATTTGATGCAGGAAGGAAAGGTATTGCACTGGGGCTTGTCCGAGGCCAGCGCCCGTTCCATCCGCCGGGCACACGCCGTTTGTCCCCTCTCGGCTGTGCAGAGCGAATATGCCATTTGGTGGAGAGAACCTGAAACCAAAATCTTTCCGACACTGGAAGAACTCAATATCGGCTTCGTACCTTACTGTCCACTGGGGCGTGCGTTTCTCACCGGAATAATCGACGGTAACAGCCGTTTCGAGAAACCCGACCGCCGGGCAACACTGCCTCAGTTTACGCCAGAAGCATTGAAACACAATATACCGCTCATCACTTTGGTACTCGAATGGGCACAACGCAAAGGAGTAACACCTGCACAATTTGCCCTAATCTGGATGTTGTCGCGCAAGTCATGGATTGCTCCGATACCCGGTACGACCAATCCGTCACACTTGGACGATTTTCTCGGAGCAGAGACAGTCCGCCTTTCAGCATGGGAAATGGAGGAATTCGACAAGGAGTACGCAAAAATCGACCTGATGGGTCATCGGGCAGATCCCTTCACAGAAAGTCAAATAGATAAATAAAAACAAATAACTTCATCCTATAAATCAAATAGCAATGAACAAGATTCTTTTAATTTCAGTATTCACCATTTTAACACTCAATGTCATGGCACAAGAAAAAATAGTACAGACAGCAGGGCGCACCCAATTAGGCGAGTTCGCCCCCAAATTTGCAGAACTCAACGATGATGTCCTTTTCGGCGAAGTATGGAGCCGCACCGACAAACTTGGTCTGCGCGACCGCAGTTTAGTGACCATCACCTCCCTCATTAGCCAAGGTATCACCGACAATTCGCTCGTTTTCCATCTTCAGTCGGCAAAGAAGAACGGTATTACCCGCACCGAGATTGCCGAAATAATCACCCACATCGGTTTCTATGCCGGTTGGCCCAAAGCGTGGGCGGCATTCAATCTGGCCAAAGGCGTATGGGCGGAAGATTCTACCGGTGAAGACGTCAAGGCCGCTTTCCAGCGCGAAATGATTTTCCCTATCGGCGAACCCAATACTGCATATGCACAGTACTTCATCGGTAACAGCTACCTTGCTCCCGTTTCCCGCGAACAAGTATCGATAGCCAATGTTACTTTTGAACCTCGTTGCCGCAACAACTGGCACGTACACCGCGCAAAAAGCGGCGGCGGACAGATGCTCATCGGCGTAGCCGGACGCGGTTGGTATCAGGAAGAAGGCAAGCCGGCAGTGGAGATTCTGCCTGGCACAGTGATTCATATCCCTGCTAACGTCAAGCATTGGCACGGAGCTGCAGCCGACAGTTGGTTCGCTCATTTAGCATTCGAAGTCCCCGGAGAGAATACTTCCAATGAATGGCTCGAACCGGTGACGGATGAAGAGTATAACAAACTCGAACAGAACAAACAATAAATATATGGAACAATTAGATGTATTCGATTGCTCGAATGTGCTTATAGCGAGCTATTTCACTGACGACCGGGGATGTGCCCACGAAAACAGGGAACATACGCTTATTTATCTATGTTCCGGTGAACTGGAAATAGAGGAGCGTGGAAAGAAAACTGTTTTGCATCCGGGGGAGTGTGCTTTCATGCGGCGCGATAACCGGATGTGGTTGCAGAAAAAGGTTGAGGATGGGAAACCGTACCGTTCTGTCGTGTTGAAATTCTCAAGACCTTTTCTGAGAGAATTTTATCAGACTCTTAACCGACAACAAATTCCGACTGATTCTAAACGCGATAAAGTAAGTCTGCGTGTATTGCCAGGCAACAGACCGGACATTCGTTCACTGTTCGAATCCATCATACCCTATTTCGATGCAGGTGAAAAACCGTCTGAAGATGTACTGAAGTTAAAAATGATTGAGGGAGTATATGTACTACTCAATACCGACAGGAACCTTTACGCCTCGTTGTTCGATTTTGTGGAACCGTGGAAAATAGACATTCTTGACTATCTGAATAAAAATTATATGTGCGACCTTTCGATGGATGAAATTGCAAGTTATACGGGACGTAGCTTGGCGACTTTCAAACGAGACTTCGCCAAAATCAGTGACCTGACACCACAGAAATGGATTATCAGACGTCGTCTGGAGGCTGCACATGATTTGATAAAATCAGGTAGAAAAAAAGTGACGGAAGCCTGTTTCGATGTGGGTTTCAAAAACCTGTCTCATTTCTCCAAAATATATAAGGAAGCGTATGGGGTTGCCCCATCATGGTAAAAAACAGAGATGTATTTTCGTAAAACACTACTTAACTAAATGAACTTTATAACAAACCCTTTTGAGCCTCGCAGCAAAGTCGTTGCGAGGCTCTCTTTTTACCTTTGCCTACAGAACATTAAAACATAAAATCATGGAAAAGAACAATCAAATGAATCTCAGCCGTCGCGGATTTCTCAAGACGGCAACCTTGACAGGAGCAGCATTAACCATGCCCACCGGACTGGATAAAGTCTTTGCAGCGAAAACGAAACAGACGGCAGTCTCCGATAACGACAGTGATGCCGCTCATATTACGGGACATCGTATATTGGGTACGGGAAAGGCAGCTTTCGAGGTATCGACACTCGTCTTTGGTGTAATGGGTATGACTTACAACCGCAGTCAGCATCCGGACAAAAAACAGTGCATCCGATTGTTGCATGAAGCGGTGGATCGGGGTATAACACTCTTCGACACGGCTATCATCTATGGGCCGTTGACTAACGAAAATCTAGCCGGAGAAGCATTATCCGAATTCAAAAACCAGATCAACGTAACGACTAAATTCGGACATGAAGTTATCGACGGGAAAGCCACGGGTCGTCAGAACAGCCGACCGGAGACTATTCGTCGCTATTGCGAAGAGTCGCTCCGTCGCCTCCGGCTCGAATCGCTTCCCATGTTTTACCAGCACCGCTCTGATCCGGATACACCGGCGGAAGAAGTGGCATCGACCATTGCCGACCTGATGAAAGAGGGCAAGGTACAACACTGGGGCATGTGCGAAGTCAGTGCCGAGACCATCCGTAAAGCTCATGCTGTTTGCCCGTTGACGGCTATACAAAGCGAGTATCATCTGATGCACCGGCTGGTAGAGGAAAACGGAGTGCTCGATACCTGTCGGGAGTTGGGGATCGGCTTTGTTCCGTACAGCCCGCTGAACCGTGGATTTTTGGGTGGCTGCATCAACGAATACACGGTTTTCGATGTAAACAACGACAACCGCCAAACCCTGCCACGCTTTCAACCGGAAGCGATGCGTGCGAATACCCGTATCGTGAATGTGCTTCAAGCCTTCGGCCGCACACGAGGCATGACTTCGGCACAAGTGGCACTCGGCTGGTTACTTCAGAAAGCACCGTGGATCGTTCCCATCCCCGGAACAACAAAACTGGCGCATCTGGAAGAGAACCTGCGCACGCAGGAATTTACTCTTTCACCCGAAGAATGGAAAGAACTGGAGGATACAGTAGCCGCTATTCCCGTTGTCGGAGACCGATACAATGCCGAGCAACAACGTCAGGTAGGTCGCTAAAGAATCAATCCTGCAAGACTTCTCAAACTTTCAGCATTGGAATAATTGTTTAATTATAAAATAAGAATCATATGAAAAAGTACCTGTATCTACTGTTTGCCACTCTTATAGCGGTAGGATTAAATGCATGTTCTCCCGATGATAATGAGCCGGATAACCCGCAGACCGAGACTCCGGAAACACCCGACAATCCGAATCCGGCCCCAACGGGCAAGACACTGATTGTATATTACAGCTACACGAATAATGTACATTCTATTATCAACGATCTGCAGACGCAAATAGAAGCCGATGTGGTAAGGGTTGAACCTACCGAAAAAGGGATAGACTATGCCGCCAACAATTATGCGATTGGCAGTGCATTGATTCAGGCAATCCGGGATAATCCGAACGATGCGAATTCTTATCCATCTATTGAAACGACAATTGATAACCTGTCCGATTATGACAGAATCATCATAGGCGCACCTCTCTGGTGGAGCAATATGGCTGCGCCCCTGCAAACATTCCTATTTCAATACGGCAGTCAGATGGAAAGTAAAAACATCGGTCTGATCGTATCGAGTGCAAGCAGCGGAATCAACGGTGTCGAGTCCGATGCCAAACGGCTCATTCCGGGCGGAAACTTCCTCACACCAAGCCTATGGATACGTTCATCTCAAACATCCAACTGTCACTCGATGATTGCCGACTGGCTGAATGAGATCAATTAAACAGCAGATAATGATAACACCTCTTTTTATGGGCGATATCGGCATGCAGGAAGTACAGCGAGCGACAATTGCACAGTTAGAAAATCCTCTTCCCGTGCAAGATGCTCTGTCCTTTAAATGACAGTGTCTTGTCATACTGATGGAAATGTTTTGCCATAGTAATGGCAAGAGTCTGCCAAAGACATGGCAGAGCTCTGCCACTACTATGGCAGTGGCCTGCCAAGCCTATGGCAAAATCCTTTCCCCGTTACTACCAGGCATAATCTTCTACATAGGCATCAAACTTCGGTGGTTCATCAATTCCACATCGTACCAGAATGTGCTGTATCTCTTTTTGTTCGGCAGGAGAAAGTAAACGTTCGCCTTTACGAACCCGATAGTAAGTTCTTTCACTGAAAAGGTTTCTCAAACGAGAGATGACGCTTTTCATCTGTGCGTAAGGCAGATTATCCAACAAACGTGTAAAGCCTTTGGCATAAATAACTTTCACGTCAGGACGATAATGCGGACACTCTCCCTCCAGTGTAACCTGGTATTTGGGACTAATAATCATCCAACGCTCGACGCTGTCCGAAATATCCTGTTCTGCCAACTGTCGCAAACAAGTAGAGGCTTTGGGGCACTCCCGTTTTAGGCATAAAGCATAGTTGAAGGGAATTTCCGGGAAAAGATGTTTTTCTTCCATACTAGTGATAAGTGTTTATTGTGTTAGTTTTCGATATAAGATTAATCAAACCAATCGTGTAAATGTAAGCATTCTTTTGGTGTAAACAGAGTGATTCCGGCAAAAAGGAACTAAATAGATATTATAATTTACTTATTGTAACTATTATATTCCTCATCACTTACCGGTTTCAACCATACAGTCATACAGTCAGCCCATTCTCTCGTCCGGTTATTACTGTCTGAATAAATTCGCTGTCGGGACTTGCTCCATGCCAGTGAGGTATATTGTACGGGCTCCGGGGGCGAAAGTGACTGAACCTACTTCATTTTGATCAAGGCTGTCGGCTAAAATCAAATAGCCGGAAAAATCTCTGTTCGGATAATGGGGTAATCATATTTATATCAATTAAAGAGTAAATGCAAAATGACTATTTGGCAACAATATATTACCTTTGTGCAATGGTAGTTGACTAAAATGAACTGCTAAATAGTGATATATAGCTATTTTGATAATGAATCAAGAGATAAAAGACATTCTACAAGAAATATATATTGACCACAAGTTGCAGGATGTCAACTTGGATTATCTGGTTATAGATAAGTATAAATCTGATTTGGAAAGACTATCAAAGCTTAGTGATAGGTGCTTTTTTATTGTCGATTTACACACATTTGAGTATGTCTATACTTCTGCTAATTTTAAGAATATCTTTGGCTTTACACCTGCTGATAAGTCGGATGGTGTGAGTAATGGTAATTTATTAGATTCTAAAATTCATCCCGATGATTTTCTTGACTATAAAAAAACAATGCAAAAAGTAGGAGCTTTTCTTCTCCAACATACCAAAGAAGAACGTCCTAATTTTAGACATGTTTTTGAGTTGAGAATCCAAAATATGCAGAATCAATATATTCGTGTTTCATGGGAACGGCAAGCTTTAGAAACTGATAAATCAGGGAATCTATGGCTAATGTTAGGTACTATTCATGTTTTGTCGAATCAAAGTAATGCAACTAACTTTAATAGCTTCTTTATAAATCTGAAAACAGGAGAACAGATTCCTTTTAATTTTCCAAATGAACCTCACTTTGAGCTAACCCCAAGAGAGAAAGATATTTTGATCCTTATTCAACAGGGGTTATTAAGCAAAGAGATTGCCGAGAAATTGTTTATTAGCGTAAATACGGTTAATATTCATCGGCAAAACATCCTACAAAAAATGCAGGTTGGTCATTCGATTGAAGCATTGGAGTTAGGACGTAAACACGGTATTCTTAGGTAGTTATTTGCAATAAATAACTATGGTTCGAGTTTAGCATTTTTTGAATTGCAACATTTAGGTCATTACTTTTGCTAATTTTACAACTTTCAATATCATAGGCATTTGCAAGAGACAAAAAATCAGGATTTTTAATCTTGTATTTATCTGCTGCTGTCTCGTCTAATAATATAATCTTTATATCTAACCCCTGTTGTTTTATCACTCCTAATTCTTTGGCGGTAGCCTGAAATTCTAAGGTTCCTGCCACCAGACATATTGTCTTACCCGGAGCTGCATATTGGGCTCCGATTGCAGCAGGCAGCCCAAATCCTGAAACACCATATATATCTGATTTAATAACCTTATTGAAACAGAAATTATCTCCGTCAAAAAAATCATTCGGAACTTTATCGATAACAAGCACCATTTCCCTCCCGTTTTCGCTAAGGCATTTTAGTATCTCTGTGTAAAATTCATTTCTTGGAAATTGACATTCTCCCAAAACGCTCTTTTCAAAGCCTTTATTTTTATATAGTTGTGTATTATTTGAAATATATTCTGCCATTCCTGTTTGAGCATCTTTTGTTATGTCTAATAAGACCACCCCCGGAGGATCTGCCATCGCAATAACAAAAGCCCTTTCGACTGTACTTGCCATTTCGTCAGCATTGCGAATTTGATAATTCCACTTGGTAATAGGAGCCGTGATACTAAGCATATCTACTTCCTGGAATGCATCTGTTCCAATTAATCCTGAAGAAACCTGACCTGTTATTACTACCAAAGGTACTTCACTATAAAATGCATCTGCAACACCTGTGATTGTATTTGTTGCTCCCGGTCCGGATGTTACAATAACTACACCAGGCTTATTTGACAATTGTGCATATCCGCACGCCGCATGTACTGCTCCTTGTTCATGCCTAACAAGTATTTGCTTTATCTCATCGTGGTTAAATAGCTTGTCTAAAATTGATATTACACAAGCCCCCGGATACCCGAAAATGGTATCAACGTTGTGATTAGCAAATACTTTAATTAACATTTCAGTTCCTGATAGCTTCATTTCTATGTACTATAAATAAAGTACAAAGTTAGGGCTACTCACTAACGAGAGCAATAGTGAAATATAACTATATCATTGGATTAGAATACTTCTTTTGATGAGTTGAAAAACATCAATGAAGCCAGTTCAAAAATAAAACTGACAGGCAACCGTTATCCCGAAGAACTGGAACGGACAACCGGGTTATAAAGACGAACTTGCGCGTCTATATTCACTGGGTGTCATATTTCCATATTTCTTAAAGAAGCGAACGAAATGTTGGGGATACTGGAATCCCAGTGAATAAGCAACCTGTGTGATTGATTTCTCCGGGTTCAGTAATTCCTCTTTAGCCAGGTTGAGCATTTTCAATTGGATGTACTCTTTAGCAGATTTGCCTGTTTCCTTTTTTACAAGATCTCCAAAATAGTTGGGAGACAGGCAAATCTTGTCTGCAAAATAGTTAACCGTAGGTAATCCTGCTTTAGCGGCAAGTCCGGAATCCAGATATTCGTCAAGCAATCTTTCAAAACGGGCCAATACGTCCAGGTTCATGCCCTGTCGTGTGATAAACTGACGGTCATAAAAGCGCATGCAATAATCCAGCAGCAATTCGATATTGGTACATATCAATCCTCTGGTATGTTTGTCTATCGCATGTTTCAATTCTGTCCGGATGATAGACAGTATATCCCTTATGATCCGGAGCTCTTCTTCCGACAGATGTAAAGCTTCATTCGACTCGTAAGAAAAGAAGGTATATTTTTTGATTTTCTGCCCTAATGACGTTCCGCTAATAAAATTAGGATGAAACAATAAACCGATGGTCTTCGGAGTCGTTCCCGTGAAATCATTGGAATAACCCACCGTCTGACCTGGTGCAATGGCAACAATTGTTTCGGCATCGAAATCATAAATGCTTTTTCCATAATTGATCACACACCCTTTGGTCTCCTTCAGGAAAAGAGAATAAAAGCCGAGAGTCATCCGGTCCCTTCGCTGGCTTTCCGGCTTGTTAAGGTCGACAATTGCCACCAGCGGATGAAGGGTTTCAAAACCGAACAGGTCGTTGTACTGTTCAATCGTATCTACTTTAAGAATCTCATCCATAATATATTAATATTTGATCCACTACAAAAGTAATTCGTTTTTTCCTTATCCTCATCATCGCATGGAAAGAAACCGTAATAATGGTAATGCTTCCCGTAGTTTCGGTAAACTTGAAAGTCAAGTTACTTTCTTTTTCCTGTTATCCATAATAGTCGAGAAGTTCTCTTGTCCCCACTGTATTATATTTTCTAAATGAGGTATTAAAGTCATCCCAAAATCAGAAACATAATACTCTACACGTGGGGGAACTTCCGGATATACTTTGCGATGCACCAAGCCGTCGGTTTCCAATGAACGAAGTGCTGTTGAAAGCATTTTCTCAGAAATAGACGGAATAAGTTTATACAATTCATTAAAACGCATAATTCCGTTTTCCCGAAGTTTCAATAACACGACTAATGCCCATTTATCTCCCAACCATTCTAATACAGGAGAAGCGGAACAATATTCATAATCCAATTTTTTTCTCATTTTTTTCGTAATCAAACAAATTGATACTTAGAAAAACTAACCTAAACGTAAGTAACTGAGTAATAACACAGTTCTTCTTTTTACCAAAAGAACGTCCTAACTTCGCTCCCACAAAAGTAACAAAATATTTTTTTAAGGATTTAATTTATCAGATTATGGAACTATTACATTTTACAGGACAAGTTTGGCGACCACCTTATGAAGCAAGTTCCCAACTGTTACAAGTAACAGCAGGATGTACATATCACAAATGTAAGTTTTGCAGCTTGTATCATGGAACAAAATTCAGGTTATCTCCTATTTCAGAGATTAAAGAAGATTTGAAAGTCATTCAAAAATATCAGCCTAAAGCCAGACGCGTATTTCTGACAGGTGCTAACCCTTTTGCTTTAAGCTACAATAGATTGCTTGAATTGGGCTTACTAATTCGCAAATATCTCCCTTATTGTGAAACAATCGGTACATTCTCCCGCATAGCAGATATTAAGCCTAAAAGTGTAGAAGAACTGAAAAATCTACGCCATTTAGGTTTTGACAGTATCAGTATCGGAACGGAATCAGGGGATGATGAAACACTGACAAAAATGAATAAAGGTAATACAGCCTCCGAGATATTAGAGCAATGTCAGAAGTTGGAAGAAGCTAATATTCGCTATAATTTGGTCTACCTGACCGGACTTGCAGGAAAAGGGAAAGGACAACAAAATGCAACAAATACGGCTGCAATATTTAATCAGTTACATCCTTTTACCATCAATTTTGTATCTCTGACCGTTTTTCCGGAATCAGAACTTTATCAAGAAATACAAGCCGGCAAATACGTAGAAGCGACAGAACATGAACGTTTGTTAGAATTACGAACATTTATTTCAACACTTACTATAAAGACTACTTTGCTGGGAAACACGGTTTCAAATGCAATTCCATTCGTAGGTATGATTCCTAACGATAAAGTCCGGATATTAAAGGATTTGGATGCAGCAATCAAACAACTTAGTGAAACAGAATTAAGGCAATACAGAGATCATATAATATCTTTATAAGAATGAGTCTTTTATCAAAGTAAAGAAAAAGCCCTGCAATGTGATAATTACAGGGCTTTACTTTACATCTTTCGAGGGTCGTACGAAAGAAGGAACTTTCTTCTACGTCTGGTAAACAGAGAATAAAAAATAATTTGTGCTACTGACATACTGCTGTCATTCGTACTTAGTATCTTTGTTTTAAAACTAAAATAGATATATCATATTATGAATACAGAAAAACCATTAGTAGACAAAGATTATATATTGTTCAAAATCGGAGGTAAAGGTGGTTGGACCTTTGTTGAAATCCCTGAAATCCCTATGCCCAAAACATCATTCGGGATGTTGAAGGTAAAAGGAAAGATAGATGACTACGAGTTTTCCAATTTGAATATGATGCCTATCGGGAACGGAAATATAGGTTTACCCATCAAGTCGGCAATAAGGAAGAAAATCAAAAAGGAAGCTCCTGATACAGTTCATATTACTTTATATGAGGATAAAACTCCATTGATAATTCCGGAAGAATTACTTTTATGTATGGAATATGAAGAGGGAGCATTAGAAAAGTTTGAAACTTATAGCGATGGTCAGAAAAAGGCATTTATCGACTGGATCAATTCTGCCAAAACAGAACAAACCAAAGCTGACCGTATCGCTAAAACCATACTCAAAGTGCTAAACGAGGATAAGTTTTATTAGAGTTACTTTATTGGCAAAAAAGACAAATACAATAAAAATGGAAATAAAACATAAAATACAGTTTGGAACTACTACCGATAAATTAGCAAAGAAAGTTCTAACAAAAGAAAAGATAGCAACATCTTCCTTATATGACTATTATTGTATGAACCTAAAGGAAACAATAAAAGAGAATGAATATGCCTATATATTGGATTCACATGGTAGAGAGGTATGCATCATACAGATCAACAAGATTAAAATTGTTGAATTTCAAAATATAACAGAAGAATTTGCAATTGCCGAGGGTGATGGAAATTTAGAAAACTGGCTAAGAATACATACGGAATATTATTCTTTATTATTAGAAAAAATAGGGAAAAAGCTTACAGGAGAAACAAAACTACTCTGTGAGTGGTTCAAGGTATATCAAAGCGAAGAAAAAGAAAAAGCCCTGTAATATATATTACAGAGCTTTATATCTTTTGCTTCTTTTGAAAGCGGTCCGGACGGGACTCGAACCCGCGACCCCATGCGTGACAGGCATGTATTCTAACCAACTGAACTACCGAACCAATGTTTTCATATCGCATCTCTCTCGATTGCGGTGCAAAGGTAGATAATATTTTTAATTACACAACAGTTTCATACAAATATTTCACATCGGATCGATTATTTTTTTACTTTTGTCCCCCATATAAACTATAACAGACATGAAGAATACTCCAGTAGATTATCAGACTGCCAGACGAATAATAGATGGCTACGGATTACCGGATTTCGGGAAAGCTACAATCCGTGAAGTTGTTGCCATATCCACACAATTGGAACAGGAAACAAAAACCGAGTTCATACACATGGAAATGGGTGTTCCCGGACTGAAAGCAGCGCAAGTCGGTGTCGATGCGGAAATAAACGCACTAAAGAGCGGTATCGCATCCATCTATCCGAATATCAACGGTACGCCGGAAGTAAAAGCAGAAGCATCCAGATTCATCAAGGCTTTTATCAACATAGATATAGCACCGGAATGCTGTGTTCCGGTAACCGGTTCCATGCAAGGAACATTCGCCTCTTTCCTTACCAGCGGACAATGTACGGAAGGAAAAGACACCATCCTCTTCATCGATCCCGGATTTCCGGTTCAGAAACAACAGATCGTCGTGATGGGATATAAATACGAATCATTCGACGTCTATGAATATCGCGGAGAGAAACTGCGTGCCATCCTGGAAGAACACCTTTCAAAAGGCAATATCGCAGCCATGATCTATTCAAACCCGAATAACCCTGCCTGGTTCTGCCTGACAGACGAAGAACTGAAGATCATCGGAGAGATGGCAAACAAATATGATACGATCGTGATCGAAGACCTCGCCTACTTCGCTATGGATTTCCGCAAAGAGCTCGGCAAACCTTTCGAAGCTCCTTATCAGGCAAGCGTTGCACATTATACAGATAATTACATCTTACAGATCTCCGGTTCGAAAGCATTCAGCTATGCCGGACAACGTATCGGTGTAACTGCTATCTCCAACAAACTTTACCACCGTGCTTATCCGGGACTGACGAAGCGTTATGGCGGCGGCACTTTCGGTACTGTTTACATCCACCGTGTATTGTACGCCCTGTCATCAGGAACCAGCCATTCGGCACAGGTAGCATTGGCCGCCATGTTCAAAGCAGCCTCCGACGGCCAGTTCGATTTTATCTCGGAAGTAAAGGAATACGGGCGCCGTGCCGAAAGACTGAAAAAGATTTTTACAGACTACGGCTTCACGATCGTTTACGATCATGACCTGGACGAACCGATTGCCGACGGCTTCTATTTCACGATCGCTTATCCCGGAATGACCGGCGGAGAATTGATGGAAGAACTGATCTATTACGGAGTAAGTGCCATCTCTTTAAGCACGACCGGCAGTAACCAGGAAGGTCTGCGCGCTTGCACTTCGTTCATCAAACCGCACCAATATGACCTTCTGGAAGAGCGTTTAAAGCTATTCAAAGAAAATCATACCCTATAATTAACACAAACCCGGCATTTATTTTACACTTATTAACCCAAATGCCGGGTTTTTCGTTTGCTTCTTAACATCAAAAGCCATATATTGTCGCTGTGTATTAACAGTTAAGCGATCTTATCATGGCATCATACAAAAATATCTTCAAAATAACGCATAATAATCTCCTGCCTGCACAAGGTAGCATACTCATATCAGAACCTTTTCTGCAAGATGCCTATTTCCAACGCTCCGTTGTTCTGCTCGTAGAACACACAGATGACGGATCAATGGGATTAGTCTTAAACAAGAAAACGGATCTGGTAGTCAATACATTTTTTCCGGAACTGGAGAAGTTCCCGGAGATACCGATTTACCTGGGAGGCCCTGTAAGTGCCAATCGCCTGTTCTTCATTCACTCACTGGGTGATCTGATTATCCCTGATTCCCTGAAGATAAAAGACCATCTCTATTTTGACGGTGATTTCGAAGCGTTAAAACGTTATATCCAGAATGGTCATTCTATTGACGGGAAAGTAAAATTTTTCCTCGGTTATTCAGGCTGGACAGAAGGTCAGTTGGGTAATGAGATCAACCATAACTCATGGGTAGTAAGCCACGCATCGAAAGAAAATGTGTTGCTGGCCGACGGAGAGGATTTTTGGAAAGATTCATTGGGAGAGCTTGGCAGCAATTATGAAGCATGGACAAAATATCCCAAGGATCCGTATCTTAACTAATTATCTTTCAGTCCGTACCTTTTGCATTACCAAAACGTCGGAATATCCTTTTTCCGTCAGGACCCAATCTTTCATTATTCCGGAAAGAACAAACCCACAACGGGTAAATAAGGCCTTACTGGCTTCATTCTCTATCGGGATATGAACAAATAACTGGTGCAATTTCAGAAACAGAAAAGCATATTCCATCAATACATGCATCGCTTCCGTAGCAAATCCGTTCCCCTGATAAAGCGGATCGACCAGAATACCGATGCCTGCACGCCGGTGATGGGGCTCGAAGTCATACAAGTCGACCGTGCCGATAGCTGCTCCTGTCGAACGCAACTCGATCATCAGACGCAATTGCCTGGTATCGAAAATATCCCGGTGTGACTCCCGGATATACTCTTTCAATATATAACGGGAATATGGGGACATAGTGTTACCCAACTCCCATAGGTCAGGATTATTCTCCCAACGATATAAAAGTTCCAGATCTTCCGGCTCCAGTGCACGAAGCCGGATCATTTCATTTTCCAGTAGTGCCATATTACTTCCCCGGTGATATTAATTGTCCACTCTCTGTACTATAAATATGATAGGTTACTTTTTTGTCAACCAGCTTATCCATAAACAAAAGCATTTGTTCAAAACGAGCATCCGGATAACAAAAGGCATAGTCCGTGAACTCTTTCATCTGATTACGGCGGCAAATGGCATCCATCACACGCTCTTCACTCAAGTTCCATAGATTAATATGCTCCAGTTCAGGCATACGCTTGGCACAAGCCGCTTTCATTGCTTCGAAATGCTCTTCCCGGCAAATCACCAGCAAACGGCGGTGTTTGTTATTCGGCTTTGTCCGAACTCCCAACATCCGTGACAAAGCAGCCAGAGATGCACGCAACAGGATAGCCATCTTGATAAAAAATCCCATCAGCCAGCCGGACTGCGGATAATACTTTTTGAAAAAGATCAGCATAGCCCCGTAAAATGCCTTCACATATTTCATGTCGCCATGCTTGGTACTTTCTCCCTTATAATGAAGGATACGTTCGGGAATATAGTAATTCTTATATTCACCCAATACCAGACGGTATGATAGGTCAATATCTTCACCATACATAAAAAACGCCTCATCCAGCAAGCCGACCTTATCCAAGGCCTCATGACGGAGCAACATGAAAGCACCAGCCAATACATCGACTTTATGCTGTTTCTCCTTATCGAGATAAGCCAGGCTATACCTGGAGAATATACGCGATTTAGGAAACAATTTCGACAAACCGAATATCTTGCAGAACGAAACCCAAGGAGAAGGAAAACTTCGTTTACTTTCCGGAAGGAAAACGCCATGCCCATCCAACATCTTCACACCGATACCACCGGAGTTCGGATTCTCATCCATAAAGAAACAAAGGGTCCGCAAGCTCTCCTCTCCTATCACCGTATCAGGATTCAGCAACAAAACATATTCTCCTTTACACTGGCGGATAGCCTGGTTATTCGCTTTTGCAAATCCCGGATTATCTTTATTCTCTATAAACAGGACTTCCGGAAATTTAGGACGCAAATAATCGATGGAGCCGTCAGTCGAATTATTGTCAACAACAAAAACCTCCGCATCCAGTCCGGCTATGGCAGCACGAACCGAAAACAGACACTGCTCCAGAAAATACTTTACATTGTAGTTTACAATAATAATGGATATCTTGGTTTCGTACATAAAGAGTCTGATTAAATTTTTATCGAATCATTAAAGCTAGTCCGGTTCACAATGGAACGACCGAGAGTTATTTCGTCAGCATATTCAATCTCGTCACCAATAGACACCCCACGGGCAATCACCGTAATTTTCACTTCATAAGGAGATAACTTGCGATATATGAAAAAGTTCGTCGTATCGCCCTCCATCGTTGTACTAAGTGCCAGCACGATCTCCCTCACTTCGTCATTCGCCACCCGCTGCACCAGACTATCTATCTGCAGGTCTCCAGGCCCTATACCGTCCATCGGGGAAATAATTCCTCCGAGCACATGGTAAACGCCACGGAACTGCCCGGTATTCTCGATAGCCATCACCTCCTTTATATTCTCGACTACGCAAACGGTAGAATGGTCGCGCTGCGGATCAGCACAAATCGAACACATGTCGTCATCACAAATATTGTGGCACACCTTACAATATTTCACTTCTTTCCGCAAAGCCAGCAAAGCCGAAGCAAAGTTTTCCGTATAACCTTCATCCCGGCGAAGCATATACAAAGCCAACCGGAGAGCCGTTTTTCTTCCTACTCCCGGTAGCGAAGCCAGCTCGTTCACAGCATTCTCCAATAAAACGGACGGATATTTCTGAGTCATTGATTACCTTTCTTTGACCACAAAGATAATTAATTCCGCACAAACAACTCTATCCGTAATAAATAACGAATCGTTTTTATTAAAAATATCAAACCAATCAAAAACTTCATATTTTTGACACATCCATACAGCCCTTATAAAATCATATCTGTGAAACAATGTTAGCACACAGAATATTTTCTACTAGAAAATTGTTTTATTAAAAAATAGAATATAAGTTTGCAGTATCATTGCAAGTAGAAATATTTATCAGTAGAAAACAAATAAGTAAACGCATGGCAAAGTTATTTTTCAAGAGACATTGGCTTACACTGCTAGGGATAGCACTCGGCGCCGCAGGGGGATTTCTATACTGGAATTTTATTGGTTGCACAACAGGAACCTGCCCTATCACATCTTCTCCTATCAACAGTTCGGTTTGGGGAGCAATTATAGGAGGTTTATTGCTCAGCTCTTTTCAGAAAGAAAATAAAATATCAACGGATAAAGATCAATGATATGGAAGCACTATACAAGAAACAGGCATATTCACTGTTCGGAATGTTTACACTGGCATTGCGCCTTGTAGTCGGCTGGACTTATTTTTCTGCTTTTTGGAGAAGATTAGTACTTGAGAATAAACTTATCCCGGATACGGCAGGTTATATAGGAGAGAAATTCAACCATTTCCTCCCTAACGCATTCGGAATAAAACCGGTGATAGAATATCTCGTTTCAAATCCGGATCAACTTTGGTGGGCGATGGTCGTTTTCACGATCATTGAAGGAATTGTAGGCCTGTTTTTTATGCTCGGTTTCTTTACACGGTTGATGAGTATCGGAGTGTTGAGCCTTGCAACCGGTATATTATTAGGTTCGGGATGGCTGGGAACCACTTGCGTGGATGAATGGCAAATCGGGATATTAGGTGTCGCAGCAGGCTTTACCCTATTCCTGTCCGGCGGAGGTAAATATTCTCTGGACAACATAGTCATTCCCCGGATTCCACTACTAAATAAGTATGCCTGGACAACCTGGTTGACATCCGGCCCGCTTCCACTCGATGAGAAGTCATCGGGAAGACTTTCGGTAGCCGGTGCAACAGCCATATTGTTTCTCTCCCTCCTGACCAATCAGGTATTCCATAATGGAGTATGGGGAAAGCTACATAATAAGTCTGTCAAACCGAAGATAGAAATAAACGATGCCAATCTGGGCAAAGAAAAGTTGTCATTCACCGTCTATCGTGTAGAAGGTGTGGATGTATACGGATCCTTCCTGATCGGCGTTACTTTGAAAAATGCAAATGGCAATATCATCCTCGACAGAAACGGAGAGGAATTATCTGAATTTCCGGAAACAGATATCCGGAATATGTATATAGCGAAAGTGGCTCCTGGTAAGCATAGCCTTGTCATCCCTTTGGGAAGCAAAGCGGAGCTGACAATAAAAGATGAAACACTCGCCAATCTGCCCAAAGGTGACTACGAGTTGACATTGACAGATATCAGCGGTATTACCTGGAAACAGAAACTGAAAAATTAATTATTAACATCAATTCAAATCCAAATGAACAGTAAAAAAATCTTCACATTATTAGTATTGGTCGTAGGTTTCATGACTTTATCCTCCTGCAAAGGACAAGCCAAAAACGCTGCCGGTGAAACAGAAAGCAGCCAGGAAACAACAGCCAATACACCTGTCCATATCACAAAGGCTGATTTTCTGAAAAAGATATACAATTACGAAGCCAGCCCCAACGAATGGAAATATCTGGGAGATAAACCCGCCATCATCGACTTTTATGCAGACTGGTGTGGCCCCTGTAAAATGATCGCTCCTTCTCTGGAACAACTAGCCAAAGAATATGCCGGAAAGATCGATATATACAAAGTAGATGTCGACAAGGAAACTGAACTGGCACAGGTTTTCGGAATACAAGGTATCCCGGCATTGCTGTACATCCCCATGACAGGGAAACCCCAGATGCTTCAAGGAGCATTGCCTAAAGATCAATTAAAAGAAAAAATTGAAACTATTTTACTGAAAAAGTAAAAGCATTCTATCCATAACTAAAAAAGAGGTATCCCAATAAAGGGACCAGACGCAGACGACGCAGGATTACTCCGCGTTCGTCTGCATCCGGTAAAGAAGCTAATAACTCACCGCCACCCTCAACATCGCAATATGATACCTCTCATTTCCAGTCCGTATAAAATGGAATGCCGGTTGCACGGTAAAATGATCCGACACCGTATAATTCCATGTTATTTCCAAAGCCCTCTCCCGGACATCGGAGAAAGAAGCCTGCGAAAAGATCACTCCCAAAGCATCTTCCTGTGAAGCAGAAAGTATCCCTCTGAAAACGCCACCGGCAGCCACATACCGTCGGCAGTCATTACGGTCGGACGGAGCAAAAGAATACTGTCCCAACACCCCCGCCGAATAACGTCCCGAACGCCAACACTCCTGTTCCGCAGAAAGCCAGCAGGCATAATTCACCCGCCAATGTTTTGCCGACGACGTTTCTGTCTGCGCCTGCACCTGTTCCGACGGCAAACGACAGTCAGACGCATCACCGAGACAATTGCTGCCATGTACAACAACACCCAAATTATAAGAACCATGATAACTGTTGTTTGTAGTATAACTTATTTCTGCCAAATCAAGCAAACCATCCCGGCGTGGCGCAACAGTAAAAACCGAACTTCCCCGCTTAAAAGGAAGATAAGCCTTCCCGTTATAGAGACTATTTTTTATCCCGATCTTCTCATTTATCCGATATTCCAGATGCAGACAGACAGCAGACAAAGGATAGTTCGCCAACATATAATTAGCCGATAACGTCGGATAAATTCCACAAGAACTATTCGTGAACAAGGAAGCATATGGAGTCGTAAAATAATCTTCATTCACATTCCGCAATCCCCCGAACAGAAGCACCTTTCCTATCTGCTGGGAATACCCCAGAATAAAAGGACTGAAAGGCAGATTCTCCTCTTCTATATTCGAAAAGACCTGCCTGTCCCCGGCAATCCGTTCACGGGAAGTCTTGTAGACAGAAATCGTCTGAACCTCCAACTTCCCGTTACCCCATAGCCCCAGCCATTCCATCGGTACTGTAGCACGAAGAGAAAGAAGATTCACCCAATTCAACCGCCTGCCGAAATCCGACTGTAACTCAGTTGTGTACTGAACGGATACTTCCGGCTTCTCCCGGGCAAAAACCACTTTCTCCTCGCCCATCTGCAACACTATTACAACCAGCGTGTAAACCGTTTTACGTACCATTGTTTTACGAATTGAGTCAACATACAATATCCAAGTAAAGTCGCAAGCAGCCAGGGGAAATAACTCAGCGGCAGCGGTACAAGCCCGATAGATGCACCTATCCCTGTAAACGGCAGGAGGATACCGATCGCCATGATCGCAAAAGTGGTGAGTAATACCGGCCATGAAGCCCGGCTCTGTATAAACGGTATCTTCCGTGTACGGATCATATGCACGATCAATGTCTGCGAAAGCAACCCTTCCACGAACCAACCGCTCTGGAACAAAGCCTGATGTTCCGGCGAAGTACACCCGAACACATACCACATCAACAAATAAGTCGTGATATCGAATATCGAACTTATCGGCCCGATGCAGATCATGAAACGGCTCAGATCGGAAGCATCCCACTTACGCGGCTTCAGCAAGTATTCACGGTCGACCTTATCGAACGGTATCGTCGTCTGCGAAACATCATACAACAGGTTCTGTACCAGTAAATGAATCGGAAGCATCGGTAGGAAAGGCAGGAAAGCACTCGCAGCCAGCACACTGAACATATTACCGAAATTCGAACTCGCCGTCATCTTGATATACTTCATAATATTACCAAATATCTTACGCCCTTCGAGAACACCCTGCTCCAGCACCATCAAATCCTTTTCCAGCAGAATGATATCGGCACTCTCCTTAGCAATATCGACCGCCGTATCCACCGAAATCCCGATATCCGACTGACGCAAGGCCGAGGCATCGTTGATCCCGTCCCCCAGGAAACCGACCGTATTCCCACCCTGTTGCAGTAACGTGATAATACGCATTTTCTGCATCGGAGTCAGTTTCGAATAAACCGTCGTATGTTGCAGTTCCTTCACCAGTTCCTCATCCGTCAGCTTCTCGATCTCCGGTCCCTGCAACGTATGCGTAATATCTACACCGACCTGACGGCAGACCGCTTTCACCACAGCTTCGTTATCACCGGATAACACCTTCACCTCTACACCATGCTCATGCAACTGTCGGATCGCTCCGGCTGCCGACGATTTGGGAGGATCGAGGAAAGCTAGATAACCGATCAGCACCATATCCATTTCATCCTCCACCGAGAAATCCAGCTCCTTTTCTATCCAACTCTTCTGGGCAACCGCCAGCACACGCATACCGTCACGGTTCATCCGCCCGCTTATTGCCAAAGCAATCTGCTTCAGTTCATCCGTCATCGGGCATACTTCACCGTTATATTCCACATACGAACAGATCTGCATCATCTCCTCGATCGCTCCTTTCGTGATGATCTGCCGTTTACCGTCGTTATCTTCCACGATCACCGACATGCGGCGACGGGTAAAGTCGAACGGAATCTCGTCCACTTTCCTGTATTTATCACCCAGATGTTCGAAATCCAATTCCTTCGCATGCGAAAGGATCGCCTTGTCCATCAGGTTCTTTAGCCCGGTCTGGAAATAACTGTTGAAATAAGCATGTCGCAACACACGCAGATCATCATCCTCATGTACATTGAGATATTTCTCCAACACGATCTTATCGCGCGTCAATGTCCCCGTCTTATCTGTACAAAGAATATTCATCGCCCCGAAACTCTGTATCGCATTCAGATTCTTCACGATCGTCTTGCGGCGTGACATGCTGACAGCCCCTTTTGCCAGATTGGAGGTAACGATCATCGGTAACATCTCCGGCGTAAGACCGACAGCAACCGACACGGCAAACAGAAAGGCATCGAACCAGTCCCCTTTGCTCAACCCGTTGATCAGGAACACAAACGGAACCATCACCAGCATAAACCGTATCAGTAACAAACTCACCTTATTGATTCCCCGGTCAAAACTTGTCTGCGCCCGTACCCCCGTCAGGCTTTTGGCAATCGTCCCCAGATAGGTAGAACGCCCGGTAGCAAACACCACGCCTATCGCCGATCCGCTCACCACATTCGACCCCATGAAGCAGATATCATCCAGCTCGACCACACTACCTGTCCGGTGCGTCCTGTTCCCCAGTTCCGCCCTTTTCTCTATGGCATCCGACTCGCCCGTTAACGACGACTGGCTAACAAACAAATCCTTAGATTCCACAATACGGATATCGGCAGGCACCATATCTCCGGCAGCCAGGTAAACGATATCCCCCGGCACAAGTTCAGCGATATTCACTTCCTGCCCGTCTTTTGCACCCAGGCGATAGACGGTAGCCGTATTCTTCACCATCCGTTTCAAGGCATCCGAAGCCCTGCCCGATTTCCATTCCTGCACGAAACGAAGCACCGCACTCAGCATCACCATCGCCGTAATAACAATAACGGTCACCCATTCCCTGTCTTCCGGCGCAGCCATCAGGACATCTATCACCAGCGAAACAACCGCCAATGCCATCAATATACCGATAAAAGGATTGATAAAGGTTTTAATAAACATGATCAGCCAACGGTCACGTTTTTCGCGTACGATTTCGTTAGGCCCATGAAAACGTAAACGGTCTGTAACTTCTCCTTCCGTCAGTCCCAGACGTGAAGTGTCGAAATAACTGAACACAGATTTCAGTGGTTGAGTAGCAGCCAGGAACACCCGTTCGCTGTTGAAAGAGATTGCGTTGTTGTTCTTTCTTTTCTTTCTTCTGATCCACATGATAACTCTCTTTTGTGAAGCCCCCTGCTCCCAAAGCAGGAGGTCTCCGGTTTGGTATTCGTTTTATGTCTCTCTTTTTGACAGCACAAAAGTAGAGACACCCGGCCAGACAAGCCGTTAGAGAACTATTAGAAGGGTATTAGAGAACCATTAGAATTTTACTGTTTACTTCTGTTTTCTAAATATTATACCTATATATAATTATATAATGAACAAACCAACAACATCACTCCTACCACCCACTTTGGAAAAGAAAACTTCGCCACACTATTTCCCTGAAAAGATTCCGTATCAACCGAACGGCTCTCATCTGCCGAACCGGAACTAACAACCGATTCAGCCTCTACCTTCCCCTGCTCCTTAATAGCAACGCGAGTAACAGACTGTACCCCATCCGACCGACAGCTATCGAACACGACATGCTCTATACCGATCACCTTATTACGTGAAGTCTGATACAGCTTTCGCAACAACATACTATCATTATGAAGGCTATGCACCTCCCCCTTTATCTCTCGATGTTGCACTCTACGCCACCCGGCACTACAACCGGGCAGCAAAACAACCAACAAAACCACAGAAACAAACAAATTCCTCCCTTGCATATCCACACCTATCCCTTCCTTCATTTATTAATGATCACCTGATAACGATTCTCTCCATTTACCCGAAGCGACAAATGCAGGAATTTCTTCTGCTTATAAAGAATCGCCTGATCAAAAGGCAATTTGCTAAAAAGCAACACATCCAGTAACACCTTCGGATCAGGCACATAACAATCCGCCGCCTCCCCCTTCACATGCTGGCTCGAAGGTACACCACCCACCAACCTGTTCACTTCCGGACTCCGATAACCACTTGTGATTGCAATCGGTTTCCCATAAGCAACCCGCAACGGCTGTAACAACCGTTTCACCAACTCTATCATAAGCAGCCTCACCTCAAACGACGGCTCATTCAACAACCCATTCTCCACCGCCACCCTACTATACGTCATTTCCTCCCAGGTAAAATCCCTACTTATCCTCTCTCCCATTTTGTACCGATTTTATTTTATACGAATAATCCACCCCAAACAAAGCCCCGGCAAATGTGCAAGTCTCCCCGAAAGCCACCAGCACGCTATTATGAATCTCCCCTTTCGGAGCAATCCAGAAACCGGAGAAGAGAAGTACAATCCCGCTCATCACAAGCAGGATTGCCATCACCAATTGAACAGTCAGCCTCTTTCTCATACATCCCCTTTCTTCTTACATCCCAACTGCCACCAGCCGACCGCCGACTCTATTCAATCACCGGTCTGTCATCCTCACCCGAATCTCCCTTCTTTTTCTTAGGTTTCGTATCTTCGTCCTCCTCGAACTTCACGATCTCACTCATCCAGCGCAGACTCGTTCCCGGCGAGAAGATCACACGCGCCTTCTTTATCATCGAAGCATTGAACGCCTCCTTCGTTTCAGCCCCTCCCGAACGGATCGAAAGACGGAAACTACCGAACTCACCTACCTGCACAATACTCCCCGAACGAAGTTCCAGACTCATCGCCCAGTTCAGCGAATCCAATATCGCCTTCACATCCGCACTTGACATCGCCGAACGGCTGGAGATCAACTCACACAACTTCGCCATATCGCAGTAACTCGACGACCTCGCCATCGCATAAGTCTTAACCTTGTCCTTATCATCCCCACTAAGAACCTTACGTTGTACCTTTCTGAATTTTAATGTCATAGCTTTTATACATTTAATGATTAATACTAAAACTGAATTACTCGATTTCCGGTCTGTCTCCCGACCCCGAACCTTCCTCTTTTTTCTTAGGCTTCGTAGCTTCATCCTCCTCAAACTTCACGATCTCGCTCATCCAGCGCAGACTCGTTCCCGGCGAGAAGATCACACGCGCCTTCTTTATCATTGAAGCATTGAACGCCTCCTTCGTTTCAGTCCCTCCCGAACGGATCGAAAGACGAAAATTGCCGAACTCACCCACCTGAACGATACTTCCCGAACGAAGCTCCAGACTCATCGCCCAGTTCAGCGAATCCAGTATCGCCTTCACATCTGCACTCGACATCGCCGAACGACTGGAGATCAACTCACACAACTTCGCCATATCACAGTAACTCGACGACCTCGCCATCGCATAGGTCTTAACCTTATCCTTATCATCCCCACTAAGAACCTTACGCTGCACCTTTCTGAATTTTAATGTCATAGCTTTTATACATTTAATGATTAATACGATTGTTTCCGGAGAACGAGACAAAGGTATAAGCAGGTAGATAGGCGGATATCAGCGCAAAACATTCGTGTAAAATAGTATATAATAAGACTTTAGAAGCAATCAAAATCTTAAAATACTATTTTCCACGAACCTTCACACTGATAAATCCTGGTTCTTATTTAACGTTTATCAGGAGAACAATCATTATTCTGTAGGATTATCGATACCCTTTCGGGTATTCTTTTATCAGAACCACAAAATAAATACCCTTTCGGGTATCAAATAAAAAACATTCATTATATTTGTACCCGAAGAGGTATCAAATATGAATAACTTATCATTAAATGAATACGTAAAATCAAAGCGCAAGTCGCTTGGATTATCACGTGAAGAACTTGCATTGAAAGCTGGTGTCGGTCTCCGCTTTCTACGTGAACTTGAACAAGGAAAAGAAACCTTGAAGATGGATAAAGTAAATCAAGTACTAAAACTGTTCGGAATGCAACTCGGTGCCATGCCTATGGACAGGAATAATTTAATAGAACCATGAAACAGGCTAAAATTTATATGTATAGTAATTTTGCCGGGATTCTTACAGAAGATGAAAACGGTTATACATTTATCTATAACCCTGAATATCTTGCAAGTAAAGATGCAGAACCGATCAGTTTAACAATGCCTTTGACAGATAAGCCATATACCAGCAATATATTGCATCCGTTCTTTGATGGATTGATTCCTGAAGGTTGGTTATTAGATATTGTCGAAAAAAACTGGAAAATCGACAATAGAGATCGTATGTCTTTATTATTGGCCTGTTGCAAAGATTGCATCGGTGCAGTTAGTGTTCAATCCTTTTAATACGCAATTATGGAAAGATGTTTATATTGCTATCAGCCATTAGAACAACACGAAACAGACTTTCATTCGCGATGTTCAAAAAAAATATTCGGAACAGCTACACCTCCCCTTCTTCCTTATAGTAAAGCTGATATTGAATCGCTAGCTTTAGAAGTGGTACGCTCGCAAGTTACTATCACAGGTGTACAACCCAAACTATCTGTTGATTTAAAGAAAGAAAAAGGAGGAGAAAAACGTTTTACAATTGTAGGTTTATGGGGAGGTTACATCCTCAAACCACAAACTGAACAATATGCTAACCTTCCTGAAAATGAAGACTTAACTATGCATTTAGCCAGATTAGCAAAGATAAATACCGTTCCTCATTCACTCATACGTTTTAAAGATGGTTCGCTAGCATATATTACCAAACGAATAGATCGAGACAAAAAAGGCAATAAAATACCTATGGAAGATATGTGTCAGTTAACAGAGAAACTAACTGAACAAAAATACAAAGGCTCCCATGAACAGATAGCCAGGAAGATTGTAGAGTTTTCTGCAAATCCCGTCCTGGACTTAATCAATTACGTTGAGGTTTTATTATTCTGTTATCTTACAGGTAATGCAGATATGCATCTAAAAAACTTTTCTCTCTACAAAAAGATAAAAGAATCCACACTAACACCTGCTTATGACCTCTTATCGACTAAACTGGTTATACCTGAAGACACAGAGGAACTAGCTCTCACTCTAAACGGGAAAAAGCGTAAATTAAAGAAATCAGACTTTGACAATCTACTAAAAACGATGAAAGTAGAAGATAAAGTTATCGAAAATATATATGATAAGTTTAGGAAAGTACTTCCTTTATGGTATAACTTTATAGATATATCATTTCTTCCTGAACAAATGAAAACAGACTATAAATCTTTAATAGAAGGCAGATCATTTATATTAAACAAGTGATAGCTGTATATCAAAATTTAATTTTGTCTGATAGTAATCAGTGATTTGACAAGCTCTTTTTTCATAATCCATTCTTTATTTTAGGACAAAGAAGCCTTTTACTTCCTGTTAGGCACACAGATTATGTCCATAAAAATCTTAACTACAACCTTACATAACCATCAAAGTTTAAATTTTTCATTAAATTTTAGCTCAATTACATAATAAATATTATCTTTGTAAAATAACGACTAGTATTATATCCATGAACAAATACACAAAAAAAATTAGACACTCTCTAGAACTTATAGAAGGAGTTTTAGAACTTGTAAATAAAATATCAAACTATAAAAGAAGAGAAGAGTTTGAGTTATGTTAATAAATAATACAGATCAATTAACATCAATATTACAACTACAAAAAATCATAATACTTAAAAATAAACAAGATATTGATTTTTTAGTTTAAATAACTATCATAAAGTACTACATGGGAGAATGGTCTAAAAAAATTGGAGAATATGGAGAAGACATCGTAGAGAAGTTCTTATCCATTATTGGATGGAATGATCCAGCTAAAGGAGTTGTTATACCTTGTATGAAAACAAACAATGAACATCTGAATGGAAAAGGAAAAACATGCGAAACTCATGGAATTGATTTTTTATATTCATATTCTAATCCATTAGTTGATAATCAAATAAATAATGTTGTAATATCAGTTAAATATAAAACTGAAAAATATCCTAATAGTCCTACTAAGTTATTTAAAGGATTTGTTGAGGATTTAATCATGCAACTCGAATGTTTTGATTACTCAGAGACAAAAGAACGACTATTAGATGGTAGAATGTGTAATTCTATTAATGATATTGGAGTTTTGTTCTGGTTAAATAACAAGGCTGAAAGTAATGATGATCTAATATCTATTATTTCTTCATCAAGAATAGATAGATATGCTAATAAAACTATTTATATAATGGACAACAAAAGAGTAGCATTTATTCTTGAAATAATGAAGTATATAAAAGTACAAAATCATCAATATGATTATTCCTTTTATTATCCATGTACAGGACAAAATATAAATCCAATAAATAGAACAAATACAGGGAAAATATTACCTGTAGAATATTTAAACTCTAGTATCATCCCAATAAAATTAGAAAACAAAGATAATCATAAAGAAATATGCCTTTTTATTGGAGTATTGGATAATTTTGATGAAGATGATTTTACTCGACTAATGGGATTAGCAAAAGACATATCAACA
Source organism: Parabacteroides sp. AF14-59 (assembly GCF_003479515.1). NCBI lineage: Bacteria > Pseudomonadati > Bacteroidota > Bacteroidia > Bacteroidales > Tannerellaceae > Parabacteroides > Parabacteroides sp. AF14-59. Next base: position 231,775 of record NZ_QUHH01000001.1, read on the forward strand.
TCTCTTGCCGGTCAAGTTATTATAGCATTTCCAGACTATAGCGAATTAGAACATGGAGAAGCCGTAGCAATTGCAAAACAAAAATTTCAAGAGGCAGAATATACTAAAACAGTTAAAGTCATCAATTTTAATAATCCATTAGCTTTTTTCTAATTATGAATACTAAACACAATGATATAAATAAAATCATTCCGTATGGTGAATCATTGAGAGGTTTTGTGAATCAAAAGTTTATCTCCCAATCAGAGTTACATAGAATTTTAAAAGAAAGAGGTATATTTACTTTAAACTCTGAAAAAGATTTCATTGTTCCAATATTGCAAACATTATTACTATCTCCTAAAGAATTTGATAAAATAAGAGATGCTTTTACTGCAAAAGAAGATAATGAAAAAAAAATATCAAGAGATATTAATTTTGTTTCTGATAAACAATTATTTGACCCGGAAATTTTGTCAATTAATGTAACAGATTTCATAAAAAAAGAATTACCTACATGTACATTAGAACAACCTATTAGATTTAAAAGGGTAGAAAACAATCCCAATTACCTAAAAGCAGATTTCATTATCCAAAGAAAAGATATAAATAAATCCTGGTATGAACAAACAAATCTTTTCAGAGGAAGTATTGAGTTTATCAATGATAAAGGTAAAGGGAGAGCTGTCATAACTCATACTGCACCAGAGACAAAAGAATTAGCAATATTTATCATGAATCAACAAATAAAAAAATACAAAGAAAGAAAAATTATTCCTGAAAAAGAAAAACTTAGAGAAATCATATTTAATGATTTCTCTAATGAAAATCGTTTTGTATTCTTCTATCGATTAACAAATCATCTTAAATCTGAGTTTTTTACATGTGATAATATAAAAGATATCTCTATAAAACCTGAGGACGGCACATTACCTAAAGAAATAAAATGGATGGAAAAAATGCAAAAAATAGTTTTAACAGGAGAAGCATTAGATAAAAAATACTTTATGAATGAATCAAAATATCATAAAGATTTAATTTTATGGAGTATTGATGCCTCATTTACTTATAATTACAGAGGAGAAAAAGGAAAAATGATCGTTAGTATGGGATTCCCTGATTACATGACTAGCAAAGGGAGTAAATCCGAATTTGAATTAAATATATCTTCTCTATCACCTGAAAAAACTTTAGATTCGAAAACTAGAAGAATACTGAAAGACAAATTATTATCAGAAATGGATAGACAAAAATCTATAGTTTATAATAAATATCTTGAATACAAAAGAAAAAAATGAATATAAATTTCATAGATGCGCATATGGAAAACTTTAGTCTCCACAATGTTGGAAATAAAGTTGCAGATGAAGGAATTATTTTATCCAAGAATCCAGTAATAGTAGATAGTGAAGTACATGAATTAATATCACATTATTTCTTATCTAAATTTAAATTTCAAGAGTTATATCAATTCCATCATGATATTGATTTGAAATACAATGAAGTTTATGATTTTGCATCTAAGATTTTTAGTGATTCAAATTCTTTACATGAACAATCGATCAATCTTGCTAAACATTTATATAAGCAAAGTAAACATCCTCAAATAAAAGGAGGAGATCTTTATATAGCTCTTTTTAAAAACTGTATAATTAATAATGATATAGTTGAAGCTATTGGAATATTTAAATCAGAAAATAAAGATACATTTTTAAAAGTATATCCAGTGGAAGAAAATTTTAAAATAGAAAGTCAACAAGGCATTAATATTAACAAATTAGACAAAGGATGTTTAATTTTCAATACTGAAAAAGAAAATGGTTATATTGTTGATATAATAGACACAACAAACAAAGGATTAGAAGCTAAATATTGGACTGAAGATTTCCTAAATGTCAATCTCCGAAAAGACAGTTACAATCAAACAAAAAACATGCTTACTTTATGCAGTGATTTTATATCAAAATTACCTGAAACAGAAGGAAAAATCGACAAAATATCACTGTTGAATAAAAGCAAAAATGCCTTAAATAAACCATCCATTAATATAGATGATTTTATTCATGACGTCTTTGAAAATCCAGAACTCATACAGAATTTCAAACAACATAAAGACAGATTTCAAGAAAAAAGAAATTTTCAATTTGAGAACAATTTCAACACATCTCCTCAAGCTTTAAAAAAGAAAGCTTTTGGAAACATGACAACGATTAAACTAGACGGAAATTTTGATATTAATATTCATGGTGGTGAAAAATTTATAAAACGTGGTTATGATGAAGAAATAGGAATGTTTTATTATCAACTTTTTTTTAATGAAGAAAAATAGTCGTATATAGAAATTTTCATAAATTGAATATCATATTTGATAACTTGTCACCAACACCTCTTTGTTGGTAATCTCACTTTTGTTAATATCCCACAAGCGTCCATATCTGAGCACAAATCAAAACAACCATAGCAACATGATTTATAGAAATGCGCAATCTGTACACAATCTCGGTCAAAAACAGCACCCCCCAATAAACCAAACAGGAAACCCAAGCAACTCCACTCAGCTGCCCACCCCAAAGCTTTCCCCTATCCTCATCCCTACATCTCAAATATTTACTACCTTTGCCGCCAATTGTAAATCATAAAACGAAACGTCATGAGTAAATATCCATTTATGCTGATTACGTGCCTGTTTATTGCACAATCTGCTTTTGCACAATCATATTCCAAATACTTTCGCCTGGAAAACCAGGATACCGTCAACTTTACTTTTACTGTGAGGAAGCCTGATATTAAGGCAATAGACTGTTATCCTCAACAGATTACCCAAATATCGAAAAACGGGGGAAATTACGAAATTTCACTCACCACTATCAACCCCTACCTGGATGGAAGCAAACTGGCTAAAATGAAAGAAGCCAACTATGACAAATCACGGGAATACGACAGAGAGATCGCTAGGTTTTTGCAATCTACCCCGTTGATAGATGCACAAAATGAACACGTTAGACAAATTGCCGATACACTGTTCAAAGATGAAACACAGACCTTTGTCATAATAGAGAAAGCCCTTAAATTTGTCTATACCTATCTGTCACCTTCTGACTCCATTGCCAAACAGATCGATGCTGGGATTTGCAGAACCGTAGATGTCAATACAGTTATCCAGACAAGAAAAGGTACTTGTAGCGAATATACCAATTTATTTACCGCATTGATGCGCTATATGAATATACCGACCCGTTTTGCAGTAGGATATTGTTATGTTCCCGAATGGAAAGCCGAAAGTACCCATGCCTGGCCCGAATGCTATATAGAAGGTGCAGGTTGGTGTTCTGTCGATCCGACTTTTCCTTCATATATCTCCCCTCATTTTGGTATGGTTAGGATGCGTTACGGAATAGATTACGAAGATTGCGACATCAGAACCCTAAATTATGACATCGAGCCGATCGAGTTTACAAAGAAATGACCCTATGACGACAGAAGATAAAATAAAGTATTTTGAAAATAGGGAAGATTGGAGAAAGTGGTTGACACACAACTTTGAAACCAAAGACGAAATTTGGTTCGTCTTCCCTTGTAAGTCGTCAGACAAAAAAAGTATTACATACAACGACGCTGTTGAAGAAGCCCTTTGTTTCGAGTGGATTGACAGTACGATAAAAGCGCTTGACAAAGAACATAAAATTCAGCGTTTCACACCTAGAAATTCCAAAAGCACATACTCGCAAGCCAACAAAGAAAGACTTAAATGGCTATTGGAAAATAAAATGATACACCCCAAATTTGAAGACAAAATACGAAATGTTCTGTCTGATCCTTTTATTTTCCCAAACGATATAATTGACAAACTGAAAGAAGATAAGATAGTATGGAAAAACTATCAACAATTTTCCGACCCATATAAACGTATCCGAATCGCATACGTTGAAGCAGCAAGAAAACGACCAGAAGAATTTGAAAAACGATTAAACAACTTTATCAATAAAACGAGAGAGAATAAAATAATAACGGGATTCGGTGGCATCGGAAAATACTATAACACTTAACAAACATCCGAGTTTTACAAGACTTTATTCAATACACCCCACTAAATTCTACCAGCGTCATCTTACCGATCAACACTAACGCCTCTTCGTAAGCAATTTCATCCTTGCCGATATGCCCGGCAAGTGTTCCGACCTTTCCGCAAATCTGGAAACAGATCAGAACGGACATAGCAATATGATTTATAGAGGTTTGTGCAGTCCGTTCAACGACTTCTGTCAAGTGAAGCATTCGGATAAACAAGATAGGATACCGGAGCGGACAGCGAAGGCAAGACATGACGGTTCTTTGTATTATGAAATCGATATATGACTGGCGGTCATGGATGATTACTTCCCGGATGAACTTCTGGTGTTTTTTTGGTAAGGTAGACCATATCGTGAAGGCTAACTTATAAATCTTTTCACGTAAATGGTTGCGACCTTCTTTCGACATTTTGTCGAGACTTCGGTTAAAAACTCTCGCATCGGGCACCTTACCACTAGGGAATAATGCTTCTAATTTGTTCAGCTTCTTCATGATATATTCTGATAGGCATTGAATAATCAATAGGGAAAATCACATAACAAGATGTATTGGGACACAGATTTAAAATCCATCAGATTAAAAATCTGCACCCCAAATACAATCTATTTTCAGGGATTCAACTCTTCGAGTAAAAACTTTCCGGGTTTGAACTTAACACTTGTACGTGCCGGGATCATATAAGAAACACCTGTTCGGGGATTTCGCCCTTCCCGCTCATTTTGTTTCCAGGGCATGAAACTACCGAACCCTTGTAACACGACAGAAGTATTCTGTTTGATCGCTTCCGTCAATACTACCTGAAAGGTATTTACAAATTTACGCGACTGTTCTTGCGTGACATGCATCTGTACAGCCAATTCGTTTACTAAATCTGCTTTATTCATAATCTGTTATATATATTATTTTCTAATTTCAGAGACCGGTCACTTGACTTCTCTGACACAACGTAGGCACCGTCCATCTGCATCCGCGTTACCATAATCATAACTACGACTTTCCTCTTTTTCTAATATTTTCACCATGGAACGGTGTATATTATCTCTATTAACCGAGCAACTCCAATAAAAAGAATTACTAAATCCACCGACAAAATACTCAGAGTTAGACTGATACGTTTTTCTAATTGAATACAGCTCTATAATAGTAGGTAAGCGCCAGCCATCCTTTTTATTCAAACAATAATCCCTTGCAGAAGTAGTGTAAGCCCAACCACAACTCTCTGTACTATCCACCTCAATAATATAGGTCTCTTTCAGAATGCAAGTTTTGGAATCCCCCTTATAATCAACATATTCAGCCGATCTCACATTTCCTTGATCATGAGCAAAAGGAAGATAATACTCATCAGGTCGAGCTGCAACAAAAGCATCTACTATATCTTGAGTAATCGTAACAGCATTTTTTATGGCCTTTTTTTGTTTTACCGTAACCGTTTTTGAATGGTTTCCCCCTGTCACAGCGATAATAAACGTTGCAGTACGAGCTTCCTCAATATTAGCCTCTGCATTAAACGTTAAAGTCTGATCACTTCCTGTCGCTACAGAATTTTCAATATCCGACGATATTGCAGTACTACTACCATCCTCACGAGTCACTGTCCACGGTAAACCTTCTGTTCCATTCACAGTTATAAAGTCGGAACTCTCCGTACTCGGCAGATCTATCACATCTTTAGATACAGTAAAAGTTGAACCCGACTGCTTAATAGCCACATCCTTTGTTATATTTCCGGCTTTTACCGATATATTACCGGTATTCTCTGTGCTATTCAAATTGAGTTCGCTCGTTTTATATCCAAAAGTCTGTTCGTTACCATCGGTAGTACCGGAAGTTGTACCCGTCAATACCAACCAATCAGGCGAGGTTGCAGAATATAATAATCCGGGAGTCCCTTTAAATGTTAATGTGCCGCTGGCATCTGCGGTAGCTGCCAATGTGATCGGATCACCGGAAGCAGTCAACTCTGAAGCTTTTTGAGTTACTTTGATATCCTTCGTCAAGCCGGCATCTGTTCCACTGACCGCATTACCGACCTTTACAGTGATTACCCCCTCACGAGTAAAAGCATCCGGATTAACAGCAGCATCAAAAGTAATCTTTTGGGCTGTACCGGTTGTTGGAGTTCCCGAAGTCCCACCCGTTAAAGAAATCCAGCCGTCGGGTAGTACACTGGCTACCCAATCCAAACCGGGGGTTGCCGTAAATGAAGACTCGCCACTTCCTCCTTTGGCTGCAATATCGCTCAGCGTAGAACCCGTCACAGTAGCCCCCGACTGTTCTACGGTTATTTCCTGTTTCAGATTAGTATAAGCAGGATCACCCACGGATGCCCCGGCTTTCACTATTATCTTTCCGTTGCGCACCTGGGACGATGGATTGACAGCCGTCGCTTTTACTTTCAACGTTTGCTCACCGTCCGGAGCCTCACTACCCGATGTAGTCGAATTAGGAACAGCCCAATCCAGCCAGCCGTCACCGTTTAAAGCAACCTGCCATTGCAAGCCTTCAGTTGCAGTAAAAGTCGATTCTCCTTCCGAATCCGTTACTGCCGCCAACGAAATATCCTTTCCTTTTGTCAGGGTCGAACCGCTTTGAATGATTGTTATTTCCTGATCCTCTCCATTTACATCTATCTTAAAAGAGACTGATCTCTCTTCCGCTTTCGGATTGGCCTCCACAGCCTTAAAGACGACATTGGCAGGCCCCTGATGTGTTATGGTTGCCCCCGGCTTGATCTCACTGCCGTCCAACAAGGCTGACAACCAGAAAGGCATATCGAACACCCACTGCTGCCCCGGACGGGCTGTGATCTGTATCTCTTTTTCACCGCCTTTCTTAGCGGGCATTCTGGTCGGATCTACCTCGATAGGAGGTATCTCACCGACAGTAATACGTTCGTCGGAAACGTCTATACCTATCAAAGTCACATTCATGGTATAGTGGGAATTGCGTACAATATCATAATTGTTCTTGTCGCTACCGGGATAAAACCGGAACGTAACATCTTTATACGATACTCCACCCTGCACAGCCTCTCCGGTCAGTTCGATACAGGTTGCATTCGTCACACCCGTTCCGATCTTCTTTTTTTCAACGTCGACAGCATCAGCCCCGCTGACAGTACCCGCCATATTCTCAGGCAAATACCAGTAAACAGTCGCACCGGAACCACTCGCCGTACCCGTATAGGTGACATAACCGATACCATCCGTTGTCAACTGCGTTTCGGGAGCTTCAATCTGCGACAGGGTCGGTGCGTTCTTCAAAACGACGGAAGCAGGTTCAAATGTAAAATCACTACCTACCGAATAGGTAAACGTGATCTTGGCAATGAGACGCGTCAGTTCCACCGTAATATCTTTTATACCTTCAGCCTGAACCACGCCCTCCCATTTTCCCATCATCTTGCATAAGTAATTATCCGGCAATCCTTCAGCGGTCGAAGTATAAGCCAATGTATGCTTTTTTAAGGTCGTTTCATCGGCTATCGCACCCAGATCACCGGCATTCGACACGAAATAAACATGGCTCTTACTATCTTTCTGGCTCTGTTTCAGTTTCAGGTTGACGGTAGTACCGGTCATAGAAGGAAGATACTCGTTCAGCAAACGCTTACCCGTCGCCGCATCGTACTGCCCGATCCACAGGCTGGCAATCTGATTTTCCTGCACCTCCGACAACGGAGCGACAGCTTTAGTCTGTACCGAGTCCCTTCCTCCTACAACCAGTGTATCCGAGTCGATCGTGCCGTCAGAGGTGAAAGTAATGCTACGGGTAACGGGAGTCCGGGTAGCCTGCACATTCAGGTTAAAGCTGGCATCCACATCTGCCAATGTGTGCGGAGTAATCCCTCCCTCTTCTACTTCCGTCCGTGTACAACCGCCTGCAACCAACAGAAACAACAATACAAACAACCTTATTTTACTTACTCGTTTCATTGTATTTCGATTATATATATTCGTCAACTATCTCCCCTCCCCCGACATTACCATTTCCAGTCCACATTATTTCCTTCCACGTCACAACCGTTACAGTCGTACCGATCCCTTCATTGATGTCGGGATCAGGATAAGGGGTATCGGGACTTCCCACATTATCGTCTGTGAAAACGACCGCATTCCAGTCCAGCACCTTCATCAGCAAGCTACTTTCGTTATTCTTCACCTCTAAGGTAAAAATATAGCGTTTGCCTTCGTCAAAAGTGATATTCTTGTCGATAGTCGCTTTCAGGGTCGCCGTTTCATCGTTCCTCACCACATCGATCTCTACCTCGAAAGGCTGGCTGTCTTTGGGAAGGATAATTCCTTTCGTCTTGTTCAACCCCGAATTGTCCGGATCGGATTCCGGTTCCACCGGCTCGAACTCCCCTTCAATGAATACGACCTGTGCATCCGTCCCGCTACCTCCTCCCGTAGGAAGAATACCGGTATCGCTGCCTGCTATCAGGTCGGCTCCCGAAGAGGAAATCCTTTTTATCACCAGCCCCGTTCCGTACAGTTTCCTAAAAGAGGAGGCATTGTCGGGGGAAGGGGCAACATTGAATACCAACATCGCACATTTCCGCCGGAAAGTACCGAGCGTAACCTGTTGCGAATCTTTCGTCACCGCCACCCCGCGAACAAAGCCGGTCATCACATCTTCTTTATGGGGGATACCTGTTATCTTATAATAGCCATCCTCCCCTTTTTGCAGCGGACGAGCCGGAGAAACGGCATAGAAATCGTAAACGCCTCCCCGTACGATCAACCCCTTGCCTTCTCCTTCCACCCGCTTTCCTTCGGAATCAACCAGGCAGGGTGACAAAGAACCGTCCGCTTTTACCACATAGGTGGCCTCGAACGTAGGAGCCTCCGTAGAGAAGGAAGCCTCTTGCGATTCACCGCCTACCTTACCGGTAAGCCATGCCCCGACACGTACGGTCGTCCCAACAGGTAAAAGAGTCGGTGACGGAAAAACAGTTTCCTCTGCACGGGTCAGGAGTTCCGGAACACCCAAATCCGGCTTGCCGAAACTGACCGCCACCAGCCGAGCCGTTTCCGGCATCTCCTCCACCGGACCGGCTGTGCAACCGGCCAGTAATCCTATCAGATATATCAAATACCGTTTCATTATTATAATGCTTTTATACAGTGACTGATAGTAACCCTCATTCCATCGGAATATCATACTCCCCGCCATCATTCCAGTCCGCCACCCGGATATCTGTCAATTCAATCCCCTGCGCCTGCATGCGGATATTATAGATATAATTATATCCCTTCTCCCACTTGGCTGTAAACGTGCCCGGATCAGTCCCGTTACTCCCGGACGGTTTCATCGCAAATACCCGGCCGTCATTCAGCGTCAGCTCCAATGTGGCACTCACATCTGTCACCGGAATAGCCAACCCGAAAGCCTGGACAGGCGTTTGACCGGTTTCATCCGCTGTCTGTACACTTCCGATACCGCGCATATCCCCATCTGCCGTAAACATCAGTTGATCGACTGCCGTCAGCGTACCTTCCAAACCGCCTGTCGAAAGGTTCAGTTTGGCGGAGGTAGACTTTTTAAATCCTCCGCTACTTTTCAGTACCACCTTCTTTATCAGGCAACCGGCAAAAGCCTCTCCCTCCTCCGATACGCGGAAACTCACCTTTGCCAGCGCATGTTGCATCAGAAGCGACACCTCCGGATGCCAACGGTCTACCTGCCCTGTCGCCTTACAGTAGAGATAATCATCCTGATCGGTTTCCCATTGAACATCGGTCGTAACATCCACCGGCTGACCGCCGTCATTAAAGTTGAACTTCTGCTTATCCAACACCTTGACACCACTCATCAACGGCACTTTCGGAGTTCCCGAAAGCGACACGCTTTTCTCGGACGGGGTGTAACCATAGACTGTCCCTTTCTCCGTATACAAGCAAAGGGGCTCCTCTCCTTCCGCTAATTCCCAGACCGGTACGGCAGCAATGGCATTGTAAGTAAACGACTGGCTTTTGATGCCACTCGCATAGAAACTTACTGTACCGCTACCGTTCTCTTTGGTGACGCATACGCCTACGGATGTGAGCGGATTAGGGTTGGGAGTCTTATCGCCGGGGCCTCCCGTTACGATGCTTCTCGACTCCACCTCCAACGACAAGCCCAGGCTCTTTATACTCAGAGGAACACCCTCTTCCGCATCACCGCCACCGGGCCCGGGCGGAACTATTTCCGCCTCGGTACAAGCTGTACACAGCAATAAAAACACAGTCGGTAATAGGTATAAGAACTTTTTCATGGGCTACACTTTTTACGGAGTTATTACAATGGAATTTCGTCCTGTTCGTTATCGACCCAGGCTTCTACCGCTACATCCATTATTGTCAGCTTGTTACGACCAGCCGAGAACGTATAGATGTAATTAGTTCCTGCTTCCCAGGCATTTCCCGGCAGAGTGATAGGGTAAACAACAGATGAACCTGAACTTTCCTGCAACGTGACTTCCACATCTATCTCATTGTCTCCAAAATTTATTATCGGGTAGATTACCGCACTAACCGTCCGGGATACATTCTTTCCGTTTATTGAAGAGGTAGAAGTTCCTGTCGCAATAAAAGCATGTTCACCTTCCGTTCCTCCTTCGTCGATCTGTCTCATCAATATATAGTTCGTTACCGTACGGGACAGACTGGTAGTAGTCGATGTTTCTGTGATCGTTCCGTCTGTCAATGCCATCTTTCCATCTCCAGTCTTAAACAGGTTTGAACCGCCGGTATGATTCTTTATCTCAAACTTGGTGAAGTTCACGTCCTTATCGCTCAGATGTCCCCCGTCGTACACACGAAATGAAATCATTGCCATAGCATGTTTCATATCCAGATTGATCTTATAACCGGGATTTTTTTCGTTTTTATTATCCGGATCTGCATCCGATGCAACAGGAGTCTCTCCGCTGGCACGTCCGTTATTGACATAACGACCCTCTTCTCCGGCAAAATACAGGTAGTCTTTTTCTGTTGAGAGTGAAAGGTTTACCAGATCGGCCTTAGCTGTTGCCGCCCATGCATTGGTTTTCCAATATTTTTTCGCATTGTTTGCTGTGGCATCGATTTCACCGCTGGAGAGAACTGTTACAGGGATTTTAAGGTCGGATTCTTTGCTTATGGATAGTGAAAGATCCGGATCATAAGGATAATAAGCATACACTTTTCCAACCTCTTTTGTCAGATAATAAGGGGCTTCTTTTGTTGATTCATAAGTATCCTTCTTTTCCTTGATCGAAATCCAGTTCGCTCCTTTTTCATCCCCCATATACCAGATATGGTGACCTGTATATTCCGTTCCGTCGGGAGTGTACCAGCCGGTTGCTCCGCTGTTTGTTACCAATACACCCAGTCCCGGAGCATAATCGGAACTGGTGAATTGCTCCACAGGATAGGTGATCGTTTCACCGCTTACTACCGATTTCGTTACCGCCTTGGTTCCCGCATCTACTTTCAAATTGGGAGTGATACCTAAAGATACCTGACCGTCGTTACCCGGTTCCGGGCCGATCTCTGTTTCTGTCTCCGAACAGCTTGTCGCTGTCAGAAGGGCTATCAACATAACCCACATTGTCTTAGTTGTTTTCATTTTCCTTCGTTTTAAAGTGTTTATATTTAATATTTTATATCGGCATATCATCCTGTTCATGATCCGTCCAGGCTTCCACACTGACAGAGGTTGTTTGTATTTTACTCTTATCCGTAAAGAAGAGTGTTACAACATGGCTTTTACCTGTCTGAAAGCCACCTTCGATATGGAAGGAGACCTCCGAAACTGTTTCATGTTCGGTTCCCCTGCCGTCTTTCGTCGTTGTTATCCGAAGGTGCAACGGGTGTTCCGCTGTTCCGTCAACCTGAGAAACCGGAAGCAGGAGATATCCTTGCGGTTCGGGAAGGTCTTCACCGACCGTTACCTCCGGAATGGGCAGGTTCGCTATATCCTGCACCGGGATATTCTTTATCCAATCATCTGACGATATATCGTTTAAACGGGGAGTTTCCTGCTCCAAATCCAGTGTCTGCCGTGTATGTACGTCTACCGCTTCAATCGTTTTTATTATTCCCCATCCATCAGCATGGTCGCTGTAACAAACCAAACGAACCTGTGTCAGTAAATGGCGGAACATACAGGTTTGTATCGGTGCATACCCGCTACCCGTCAGGATTCCCGTTGACATAATATCCGTCGTTCCGTCAACAGTAAAGGTTACTTTGCCCGCTCCTGCAACGGATTCCGACTCACCCTTTGCCGGATAATAGCCGTGCAGGCGGATACGGCGACCGTCCTCCGGATATGACTGGGACTCGGCGAATACGATCGGACGGTTTCCCTTCCCGCCTCTTCGTACTGCTTCATATATACCCCATGTGCCATAACCTTCTCCTGGGACGGTCGTTTCATCCTGCCGGGCAAAGAAAACCTCCAAATCTTTTTCATAGCCGGAACCGATCACTCCGCGCGTTGATTGTCCGATCGCACCTTCCAGGCAGACCGCTGTTGCCGGAACCGGTTCCGGAGTAGGATTGCTGTCTGAACAGGCGACGAAGCCCAGAAGGATGGCGATGGATATGAATGCTATGACTATGAAGTTATTCATGATTTTGATAGTTGTCTTGTTTTTTTAATTTACACACCCCCTGCCCCCTCTCGAAGAGGGGAAAGGTTACTCTTTGGGGGTAATGATAGTACTGCCGTTATTACCCGGTTGCCACTGGGCGATACCGGTTTCTACCGCTATTTTGCCGTCCTCCGTAAAGGTGAGCGTGATAAGGTGCGAATAACCGGCTTTCACGCCTTCACTGATATTGGAGACGGTTACGTTCAATGTTTTGGGATTTCCGTCATAAGTTCCTTTCACCTCTAAACTGACAGGTAAATCTTCTGTTCCCATATTCGCTGTCGGGTAAAGCAACAGATAGCCGGTCGAAGGCTTTTCAGCATCCGGAGCAGAAACTGTAGAAGGGCAGTTTTTAACTGTCAGCGTTTGGTTGGTCGTACCTGTTGCCATAAGTTGGGCACCCTTGGTTTTATCGAGCGATAGTTTCAATCCCGTGGCAACATTCTTCACTTTGATGGAAGCGATCGCCGTCCATTTTGCGATCGCTCCGGCAGAACCCGTACATTTGAACTGCAATTGGGTCAATAGATGATTGAAGGTAAAAGTCTCAAACTTATCCGTCAAAGAACCGGTCTGGACTCCCGTGGCCATTATATCCTCCTCACCCGTAATCGTGTAAGTGACACTGACCGGGTTAGTAGTTCCGCTGTTCAACGCCTTTCGGGGATAGTAGCCGATCAGAATCGATTCGCCGTCTTCCGCCAGATAGGTTTGTTCGGGTTCAAACGTTAGAACCGTGTTACCTGTTCCACCTGTGCGGACAGCATCGATCGACGGGTTATTCCATTGAGCACCCGTTGTTCCGGGGTTATCCAGACGGACGAACGAGACTTCCAGGTCGTTCGTATAACCGCCGCTGATCACAGCACGGGTAGCCTCCGCTATTCCGGCATTCACCTCTATTGCCTGCGCCGTTCCATTCGTTACCGGCTCTTCCGTGTTTGTGCAACCGCCTAAGAAAGCTGTTCCCAACAGACTCATGATCAATAATTTTTCTGTTTTCATATTATACCAGTGTTTTATATTGTTATTAAGGAGTAACTACACCCGAACCGTCACTGCCCGGTTTCCAGTCCGTCAGCGTAATCGTTAAACCGCTTATTTCATCATAGCGGACAACCAGGTCAAGTATCACATGTGTCGTGACAGTTGCGGTGAACGCATCTTTCACCTCTTCCGTTATATCCGTCGATGAAGCAACCTCGCTTCCATCCGCCAGTGTCATCGTCAGGCTAAGGTCGACAGGTTCTTTGCCTTCCTCTTCTCCCTCACCCGGGGATAAACCGAACAAACTCAGCGAAGAGGCATATACACCCGGGCTGACCTCTTCCGGCTCGAACGTCATAAAAGCAGGCGTATCGAACAGCGGCTTGCCGGAAGGGATATGAACCCGTGACGAAACACCGGTCAACCTTCCGGACAAGACCGCCGGAACGACATCATCCTTATCTCCTCCTGTAACCTTTATATTCATTTCCAATGTACGGACAAGGTTTGCCGGAGTTAATTCCTTTGCTACCGTTTCACCTCCGACTACCTCGATCTGCTCCAGACCTGTGCCGTACAAGCTACCCGGACAGGCGATCTGTACGGAACTCGATTTTAACGAAGAAAGTTGTTGTGCCCTGCCGCAGGCTTCCTCATATCCCTTCTCCATTTCAAGCGTGACACCCGTACAACCTGTATTACAGACGGCTACCCGGTAACGCCCCAAAGGCAACGTACCCTCATATCCCGAAGCGTCACCTGTACGCATGAGCGGACTCTCCGAATCTTCCGGGTAAAAATACCAGGTCATATTATCCGGACAACTACTGTTTTGCTTGCGAAGCAGCAAACGGACTTTCCCATTCTTCTCCCAATCCTCGTCCGTCATACGGTAGGCACAAGACGAAATCACCATAATCCATGCGGCACAGATCACACAAACGGCTACCTGTATCATTACATATCTTTTATTTCTTTTATCTCTTTCCATAAAATACCTCCTATCTGATTTGAAAACGATATGATAAGCTGATCTTTAAACCGACCATAAAACCCGTCGAAGCAAAACGCGTTTCCAAATAATTACGGTTATCGAGCGGATCATAGCGGTATTTCTTCCCACTGAAAACACTGCGGTAACCGGCACGGACACGCATATCTACCCCAAAGCCACCGACCAAAGAAAAGCGATAACCCATCGACAGACCTGCCGACCAAAAACAACCTGTCCGTCCGTAAAGCATATCTTCCGACAGGTCGATCGCGCTTCCACGCACATCGAAATCTCCATATTCTGCGAACAAACCGGTATTCAATCCGGTAAACCTTCCCGAAGGGGATAGCCAGACGCTGGGTTCGAGGGAGATTTCGGACACAGCCCAACAGTCACGCGTCTTATCTTTATAAGCAAAGTCGGAATATATGCCGGACAAGGCTACCGACCAACGACCGGCGAAACAACACTCCACCTCCAGGTTCGGCATGAATGCACCCGTTTCTATTTTGGTATCACCGGTTCCTAAACGAATTGACGGGACTACACCGCACCAGGGAAGAAGGTTCGTTTTCACAGCTAGATATACAGGGCTTTGCTTCACCGGAGTTTCTTCCATCCTTACAGATTCGATTGACCGTTTTTGTTCCTCGGGAACAACTTCTTTGCCGACTGTATCTTTCTGTTTTGTCACCACCCGCACTGTTTCCCTGGTTGTTACGGTCGTAGCTAAAGCAATGTCCGGCTCTTCTATCCGTTTACTACGGCGTACCGTATCCGTTACGGAAGCCAAACGGTAATCTTCCAGTTCCGTACGGTCGAAAAGAGGATCGTCGATACGGTACACTTCACGGTCGTAACCTCCTGTCTCGCCACGACGGTACAGGTCTACATAAGGGACTGCACCATACTCACCGATGGCAGCCTCTACCGCTACCGGGTAACGGCTTTCACTGTAATGAATCGAGATGTTTGCAAACCACGGAAGTGGTTTATATACCTTATAGACATGTACCCGATCGCGATAGTTTCCGCTACGGTCGATATAAAAGGCGACACAATCATGGGGAATATCGAAACGGGTTTTCAGGTAGGCACGGATACGCCCCGCACGCAGTGAGGCTTCGTTCACAACCTCTTTATCTTCGTATTCATAGGCATTCACATGCGAGACGATCAAAAGGTGACAGTCGCCTTTCAGGATTTGATCGCGGGATGCGTCGAGTAAACCGCCCATCCGTTCCAGTTGGTAGGCGTTATCTCCGTAATCGGCAAGGAACAGGTCGTTGTCCCGGCGGAAAGAAAATAGGAATGATTCAGCCTTATAATAGGTCGTAGTCTGGGCATCCGCTCCTATCCCCAAAAGGAAGTTGAACAGTAACAGGAAGATTGCTCTTGCCTGTATTTTCCGGTGTAGACCTTTTATCCTATACATATTAATATATAATACCAGTATGTTCAATATTGAACAGTAACCATGATTATCACTAACTCTCTGTAAATATCCACCTTATTTATATAATAAGGGTAGAGGGTAAAAAAAGCCCTCCCTGAAAGTGTCCGCTAAGGAAATTTTCAGGGTGAAAAATGAAGGATTGATGTCTTTTTGAGTCTTTTTGGAGGAAGAAACGGTACTGCCGGAATAACAGTTTCTCTTAACAGATTTAAAAACGATAGCAGTCCCAGCCCGTCTTATGCCATCTTGTAATGAAAATCATATACTATGGCTAAAAAATAGGTTAACTTGTGAAATTTAGTAAAATAAATACGCTTTTTTTAAGAAAACACCCTACACTCCTTGTTTTTTCATTTTTTTCTTCTTACGTTTGTCACGTACTTCATTACAATTCAGTATTTTTCTTATTTATAAAACACTGATTGTAAGACAGAAAGAGGATGTTCTCCCTTATTATATAAATAAGGTTTACCCCACCCGCAAATAGCAGCCGATCGTCTCAGAAACCTGACGGTTTGCTTTGGCAACTTCCGATACGTCAAACTCCTTTAAATAGATACGGGTTGTCCTTTCCGACGTATGTCCCAATGCCTGACTGATCACGCCGATAGGTACATGCAGGTGATACGCCTCCGAAGCCCAGGCATGACGGAACGAATAGGTCGTCAATGTTTCCGGCAAATTCAGCATCACACTGATATCTTTCAGGTATCGGTTTTCCGTTGCCAGACAGGCTTTATACTGTTCGTGGGTCATATCTTCCGATAATACCGGAAAAAGATAGTGCCGCTCTGCACTGCAGTAGCGGTCGATGAGCATCCGCATCTCCGCCGACACTTCCATCCGGATCAGTACCCCCGTCTTCTGACGGCGGTATTCAAGCACCGTACCGTTCTCCACCAGGTTCTCGCCCGTCAGATGCACGATATCCACAAAAGGGATACCGCAGGCAAGGAAAGTGAACAGTGCCAGGTCGGCTGCCAGTTGCTTGGTCGGTTCCTTTTTCAGATCGAGTGAAGCGATCTTCTTTATCACTTCCACCGGCACAGCCCGTTTACGTGTCTCCTCCCGTTTCAACCGCAGTCCGGCAAAAGGCGATCTCTCCTGCCGTCCCCTACCGAACGGCAAAGCACGGTTATACATCGCCCGAAGGCAACTGAGGTAACTGTTCACCGTATTGACACGCAGCCCTTTCCTCTGCAGCCACAACTGGAAGTCCTGCACAAGTTCCGCCGTCACATCCTTATGTGCCGGCCCTACATCTGTGATAAAGCATTCGAAATGGTTCCGTACAGCTCTATACAGATCGGCGGTACTCTCATCTCCCCGCCTACGTTTATCCTGTTCCTGCGTCGCCATCAGCCCGCAAAAATCTTTTCTCTTCATAACTCTTCCTCCATTCATTTTCAGATCGATCAAAAAGATAAAGATAAACATTCCCCCCTTTCAAATTGTTCGTTTTTCACCTCCCCAGCTAACAGCACTCCCCTCCCAAATCCTTGTTCCAGAGGAACAAACCGACCTCACCGCCCCGTTTCCCTCCCTTCATCCCCGTTCCTCCCGGAAATCATTGCAATGATTCTCCCCCATCATCACAATCTCCCCACGAAGTCATCACAATGACTCCGCACACTCATCACAATGAAGGGGGGTAATCATTGTGATGAAAAATTTAACACATGAAAAAGGAATAGATTTTCTTCAATTATTACTCCCTAAAATGGAGTATATACAGCTCCCCAAAAGCTAGAAGCATCTTTTCGGCAGATCGTTTTCAATAAACAAATTGTAGCTGGTCTCGCCTTTTCCCTACCACTTGCTCTGAAAACATTACAATGATCGGCATTATCATCTAACTAAAATATACTTCTATCTTCTATGGAATATCTTTATGTCAAACCTCAAATCCCGGTGAAGCAGAAAAAAATTATCCTCTTATCTCCCCTCTTCATCGAGAGCCGGGAAATAAGAGGATAATTACCAAATTGACAATTTACTATAACAATACAATTATTCTAAAATCAGTTTTTCCAACGAATCAATAAAAACAATAGCTTGTGGGTAAAGTTCTTCCACTTTATCCCGCGTCATCATAATATAATCATCGTAGTCACCTGTCTGACGATTATCATATAGAATAGAGAAAAAGCGAGCTTGCTCTTTTGATACTTGTCCCGATACAACAAATTCTTTTCCAAATGCCTGTCTCACCCCAGAGTGGGTCTTGACACTAATGCCTTTTTTAAGCAATAATGCAGCTACAGCATAATAACAAGCATAATACATTCGATTAGTCGCCGTATTCCAAAAACCATGTTCTATATGTACAGTAATTTCCTGTAAAGTATCTTTCGCATTTTGCAAACGTAAAGCGATCAAAGCTGTTCTCTCATCGTCTGTCATAATACTACTCCTTCCTTCATTACATTCTCATAAAAAGGAGTAATCAGATTATTCCAAAACTTCTTAGGGAAAACTCGCGGACTAATTATGACACCTGTTTCAAACTCGATATCATAAAGAGGATAAGCTATTTCCTGTTCTTCTTTCAGTGAAATATTATCCTTATTTACCAGTATCAGTACATCTATATCACTATCAGGACGAGCATCCCCTCGCGCTTCACTTCCATAAAGTATAGCTTGAGCATCTGGGGCAACACGACGAAGAACTTCACGGATGCGATTTACTATTTCAGGACGTCTCATAGGATTCTCCTTTCTTTATTAATAATATATGTACTCTGCAAATGTAACAAATCCGGAGAGAATAGCAAGAGGATTTCAGTATTGTAATATTCATAATTGAATGATTTAACGATCTATTATTACTTTTCTATAGTCTCCATCGCTTTTCTTCTGAAAGCCATTTCTCAGTAATACCTTTATAGAAATAATATTTTCCTCCACCGGATCTGCCGCAATTTCTTTGCCTCCGATTTCAACAAGTTTTTCCTCCAACATCTGAATAATCCTTTTGCCAAGACCTTTATTCAAATATTCCTCCTCACCGATCAGATAACCAATTTCAAATGTATGATTTTCCTCTACTACATCTCCATACAGCGCGTTAAAATCATGCCCGTCTTCTTCCAAATCTTTCAAGAAAAAGCAATCAGCATAAAGACAATACCCAATCCTCCGATCCTCATGGCAAACAATAAAGTGCTTTAAGAAGTCATATTTCCCATCTCTTTCCCTTATCTCATCCAGCCAATCCTCTTTATCACCAAACCATTTCGATATATACTCCTTATCCAACCATTTATCAAAATATGGTATATCTTCATCCATCAGAGGTTTTAATACAAGTTCTTTCTTATTAATCATGAATTTATTCGTTATAGTATTTTATTTGATAACATCCATTCCTTTGCACTCAAACAAAAGCCATTCAGTCCTAGCTGGCTTCAAAATATGAAAGCTCCTTACAAACTTAAAAGCCATTTCCATACAGGAAGGACTTCAATTGTTTTTCCGCCCATCTCTATCGTCCGTTCCGTATCGCGGGTAATAATCAATAGTTTCTTACATTCTAAGACTTCGGTAATTTTCAGCAAGGCTTTTACTTCCCGGTCAAATGTTCCATCGCTATTGTCAAGATTGTAACAAACCTGAATAGCTGTGTAATCATCAGGAATGTAGAAGTCTACCTCAATACTTTGATTATAAAAATAAACAGCATCATTTCGCCCGTATTTACGCAATAAATTCACGGCTACCATATTCTCCAATAAAGAAGTATTCCCGTCCAATAAAAAAAGATTCAGAATACCGTTATCCGTGAAATAATACTTAGGTGAAGTTTCTTTATCGACCAATTTCCCTGCAATATTCTGTATAGGATTAATAAGCCATGCATCTCTAGCGTATTCCATGTAGTTTATAACTGTCTGCGTTCCAACCTTTGCTCCGGTAGATGATACAATATTTGCAATCCGGGTAAATGACAAAGGTTGCTTGACGCTTTCGGCCAGTTTCTTGAACATGATACGTAAAGCGAATGTGTTATCTACCGTATGACGGGCTGCTATATCTCCCAGATAGATTTTTTGATAAACACTGGTCAGATAATCCCGTTTAACCAATAAATCAGCTCCTTCCGGGAATCCGCCAAAATAGAAATAGTCATTGAATTTTCGCAATACTTCGGCTTTGCCTTCCGTTGATAACAGGTGATTGGAAGTAACAGAAACATCGTTTGCCGTCAAAAACTCTTTGAAAGAATACGGATAAACATCAATAGGAATATAACGTCCACCTAAAGTTGTCTGAATGTCCTGACTTAACATTTTAGCATTACTTCCCGTAATGTAAACTCGATGTTTCGTATCAGCCATACGACGAGCAAATTTTTCCCATCCGGAAACGTTTTGTACCTCATCTAAAAACAAAAGAGGTTTCTTTCCATACATTTCTAAATGAACTTCCAATAACAGATTTAAATCTTCTGCTTTCATTCCGGTAAGACGTTCATCTTCAAAATTGATATAAAGCATTTCATCCCACTGTACACCTTGTGCTAGTAGTTGCTGCATCCGTTGATATAACAGGTAAGACTTTCCCGCTCGCCGAATACCCACAAAAACATAATTTCCAAACTCCTCAAAAGTGAAACTTCGTGGAATCACCTTATATTTGGGGACTTCCACTTGATTGTCAGCGATAACCGTTTTCAGAATATTTTTATCCATATCTTTCTATATTTATTCTCCAAACAATACAAATATAGTCCATTTTTATTTTATACACAAAACAAAAATAGATGTTTATCGTTTTACCGACAAAACAAAAACCATTCTACCCTAAAGTTTGTATGTCTAAAAAATAATACAATACAGTGCAGGAATCCGAAGAAACCTGCACCATATAAAAATAAAATCAGGAATTTGCTTTGCGCTTCTTCACTTCTTCCACGAGCTTTGTAAAAGATTTATCCCTTTTACGTTTCTCATGTTCGGAGGCGGAGAAATGCCAGGCTTCCCGCTTTAGTTTCAGATAGCTTTCATACACTTTTGTATCTAACAGGCCCTTGTCGACTGCTTCCTGCACAGCACAATCAGGTTCATTGGTATGTGTACAATCCTTGAAGCGACACGATTCTGCATAGCTGGAAATTTCCAACATTTCAGCAAGTGAATCGGGATTATCTACAGCCAATCCAAATTCACGGATCCCCGGAGTGTCTATTAAAACACCTGAACCGTCCATCAAGACCATCTCCCGGCGGGTGGAAGTGTGCCGTCCTTTTCCTGTGGACTGGCTTATATCCGATGTCAACAGCATTGATCTTTCACAAAGTGCATTAACAAGAGAACTCTTTCCCACACCCGACGAACCAACAAACACCACCGTTTCGCCTTCCGAGATGGATTCCCGTAACCGGGAAACTGTCTCAGGATGAAGGATACTGGTGAAAAACACCGGCATCCTGCTGGCAAGATGTTTGATCGCCTCTTCTACCACCTGTTTATCAAAAGGCAGATCGGATTTATTGAGTATCAACACGGGATCGATACCTTCTTCCAGTATCTGAACCATGAAACGTTCGACCCTGCGGATATTGAAATTATCATCGAGGCTCTGCACAATAAACGCCTTATCCACATACGATGCAATCGCCTGTTTCTCGGTTACTGTTCCACTTTTCTTACGATACAATGTCCGTTCACGGGGCAGCATATCAACGATAATCCCTTTACTATCGTCGAAAGGTTGAAACAGAATCCAATCGCCCGTACAAGGCAGTTCAAAGCCAGATCTTCCATACATCATATTTCCCGTCAACTCGCATTGGAACAATCCGTCTTCAGAAATAACTTCATAACAGGTGCGATGCACGACAGCTATCCGTCCGTGAGATAACGTATTATATGCCGATTTTTGTTTCAGTTGGTTCAACCTGTCATTCCAACCATACATATCCAAACAGATCATAGCGTTATCTTTTTAGCGATATAAAACACATAGCCGTAGAATCCTTTGTACTTACGGTATAATTCCTCTTCGTGATGTGACATCGCGATAAGTTCTTCGGCAGTTTTATTTCCCGGATATTTGGCTAGAAACTTTTCCCGTGCTTTAACCAAAGGCGCAAAATAATGTTCTCTCCAGCAAGTTTCAGGCAAAATAAAAGAAGCGACAGGAAGATATCCGGCCTTTTGTATCAGGGCTACCTGATTGGGAATGGTATCTATTTCCGGATAAGCCTCCATCCAAAAATCATGGATCTCTGCGGGACGTTCTTCGGTAAACCATGTGCTTTCGGAAACAGCGATATATCCTCCTGTTTTCAGATATTTACGCCATTCGTTCAGTCCGCGTTCAAAGCCAATATTATAAATGGCTCCTTCCGACCAGATCAGGTCTAATTCACCTTCTCCAAAAGGAAGGTTATCCATTGAACCGACGATTCCTTCCACTCTATCCTGAAGATTCAGTTTCCTGGCATTGTCGTTGAACCGGTCGATGAATCCCGGAAAAAAGTCGAGACCTGTAATATGTCCCGGTGCATGCTGCGCCAAGGTCATTGTCTGTCCGCCTGTACCGCAACCCAAATCGGCAATAAGAGACCGGTCGGTCAGGTTATCTATAAAACTCAATGCTTTAAGGGTCACTTCGGGACTTCCAGGTCCCTGACGTTCCGTGTTTAAAAAATATTCGCAGATTAAATTAAAATCGAATTCGTGAATTGTTTTATTTTCGTTACTCATTTTCTTTATGTATATAGCATACCCGTGAAAGCATAACAATGCCGTCATCATTGTACACTGATTAAAATTGAATTAATACAATAGAAATTACACCCGAGCAGAATTACCCGAGAATAAACGAAAGGACAACCTGTACAAGGAATACAGATTGTTTACTACACCAAATCCGATTTAAATAGGTTGTTTAACATGCGGCAAAGGTACATAATATTTTATATTATGCTAATTATATATGCGGAAACTCCACCACAAACACAGTCCCTTCACCCGGATAAGAATGAACATAGATATTTCCTTTGTGGAGGAAAACGATCTTTTGAACCAACGCCATCCCTATTCCATTGCCGACAGCATAGTTACGGTTACTGCCACGGTGAAAGGCGGTAAAGAGATGTTCCATATCCTCTGCGGGGATTCCGATACCTGAATCGGAAAAGCGGAGGATGGATTTTTCTTCATAGAAAGATATCTGCACCGAGGAAGTTTTGTCATCAGAGAATTTACAATTGTTCTCCATCAGGTTGACAAAGGCAGTTTTCAATAGATAAGCATTCCCGGAAACGGTGATCATGGCATCGTCGTCAGTCTCTTCTTCAAAAAGCAGATTGACCTTATACTCCTTATTGGCTTTTAAAACCAGTTCGCGGGCATCGAGCAACAACTCGTCCAAGCGTACCTCTTCCATACTGATCTGCTCCGGCTGATAACTGGCACGAGCCAGATTAAGCAAGCCCTCAGACAATTTCACAACCTTATCCGCATCCGTCAAAGCCTCTTCCACCGCTTTCCGATAGGCTTCACCGGAACGCTCCTTGAGAAGCGTAACCTCCAGACCACCGATCAAGGCAGCCATAGGTGTACGAAGTTCGTGAGAAACATTACTGACAAACATTTTCTGCGCATCGAACGACTGCTCCAATCGGTCGAGCGTATGGTTGAAGGTCACAGCCAACTCTCCCAACTCGTCTTTTTCGTCCGCTACCGGAACTCTTTCGTCCAGATTGGATGCCGTTATCTTCTCCACCTTCCTGACAATATTCGAGACAGGCGACAAAGCACTTCGCGACAGAAAATACCCCACAACAGCCAGTACCGCCAACCCGACACCCCATAATATCAGCAGGATATTCCGTAAAGCATCGAGCTTCGCATAGCCATAACCGTCAAATGCAGCAGCCGTGATAACATAGTCTTTCCCCTCAAACGGATACAAAAGTCCGACCACCTGATAATCTCCTTCAAAGAATTCGATGGATTTCTTTTCGACAATACGTCGGATCATTTCCGGAGTTTCTTTCACCCGGTCTATCTCTTTGGCATCATGATAGAGTAGATTGAAATCCGGTTCGTAGACAGCCACCTCCACCTCATCGATAAACTCCCGGTTATTCATGTAAATAGATTGCATAGTAGCGGCATCGACCTTATGTTGCAGGAATAGATTTGCTTTCGTAATCCCCTCCTTTTTCAGGTCACGATAGAAAACACTTTTCCGGTTACTTTCCGACAAGAACCAGATCATTCCCATCAGAAACAGGAAGACAGTAGCTGTGACTGCCGTATAACGGATCGTCAGTTTAGTCCTGATTTTCATCGGTACGCAGTATAAAACCCATGCCTGGCTTAGTATGGATCAGTTTAACAGGAAAATCACGGTCGACCTTCTTTCGGAGATAATTGATATAGACATCGATAAAATTAGTCCCCGTATCGAAATGAGTATTCCAAACCTTATCAGCTATCTCTGCACGCGACAGGACACGCTCCGGATTCTCCATCATATAAGCCAGCAAATTAAACTCTTTAGGTGTCAGTTTTATCTCACGTCCATCGCGAAAGACAGACTTGCCGGACAGATCGATACGAAGATCGGCATAGTTTAACTCCTGGGGCTGTGTAGTTTGCGAAGCGACAACTTTTCTTTTCAGCAGCACCCTGATACGGGCATCCAGTTCGCGGAAATCGAAAGGTTTGACCATATAATCGTCCGCCCCGGCATCGAAGCCGTCCAACTTGTCGTCGGTTGTACCCAAAGCAGTAAGCATCAGAACGGGGATATCCGGATTCAGTTGCCGCACCTCTTTCGTCAGCTCAAAGCCGTTCATCTTCGGCAGGATAATATCAGAGATCACCAGATCGAACCCCGAAGCCCTAAAAAGACGCAACCCCATCTCCCCATCAAAAGCCACCGACACCTGATAACCGGAATCTTCCAGACCTACCTTCAGGAGCTCCGCTACACGCTGTTCATCTTCTACTACCAGTATTCTTGTCATGGGAAAAGGCTTTTACAAATTACAGTGAATGATATCTGCAAATATAATCATTAATTATAAATCAGACATCACCCCTCTCGGGTATGCATCTATCCCATACAAAGATGAAAACATTATTCTTCCGACAAACTGAACTCCTTATTAGAGAATAATTCGGCCAATCCCGATATCTGCTTCAAACGCAATATTTCATCTTTATCCATTCCTATATTACGCTGTATCCAGGTATCGGACATACCACATTTGGAAAGTTCGGAGACTATATGACTCATCAACTCGATATTATGGGTGCCGCGTGCCCTGTTATGGCGAATCGTCGATGCCATTCTATTGGACAGATCTTTTTCTATGACAGTAACGGGAAGCATTCCGTGTTCACGTTCATATATACGTTTCGACGTTTTCATGACCATATAACGGTGATAACCGTCAACCAATTCATACATATCTTTCTCCGGTACATAATAGCATACGCAAGGTGAGGTGAAGCCATCTTCCCAGATGGAGACTTCCAGTAATTGCATTTCCGGGGGAGCAACCACATTGGGATTATAGCTGTTAGCCATTACTTTTTCAACCGGAACAGGTCTTACTTTGTAGACAGGGCTAGTATATTCCTCCATATAATTCAGAGTTATAAAGTTGTAAAATATTTTCCTTTTGCTTTCTCTCATGAATATTCAATGAGAATCCCATATATTTACAATAGTAATCGTTTTTCAGAATACAGATACAAACCCGTTTATAGGTCGGCAGTTCCTTAAATTCCGGAATATCGATATCATCCAGATATTCCATACGGACCGGTTTCTTTTTTGTCTTATAATTCGTGCTATCTTCCACCCGGATAGGGATCCCGATCTGTTGCAGTTTCTCGATCGTTTCCTCTGCAAGGCATCCTCCTTTATCCCGCCAGAATTTTATGCTGACAGACAACTTCTGTAAATAACCGTTACGCGTCTTCTCAGGCAATGTTTTTAACAGGAATTCCATATAAGACTTCCAGGTCATTCCTTTAGGCAACTTGACCGATTGCCATCCCAAAGCGGAAGTGCCGCCATATAATCCGGCAAAACCGACACCGTTGACCCGTCCGATCATCTTTCCCCACATATCGGGATCTATCGCCCGGTATAGTTTCAGGCTAGCCAGCGCCTGGGAAATAAAAGGACTTGCTACCCGCTGTTTTTCAAGAGGCACTCCGGCCTGATAATACAAGTCGTACAAATGATTATAATCCCATTGAAACTTACCGTTGGCAATCCATATATCTTTCGTTTTCCAATCAAAGATAGGATAAGCGTTATAGACACGAGGCATTACCTGATGAACCCATTTCAAACGCCGATAGGTCTGTACCTTACTTTTTATATGGATAGCCCTCCATCTGTTGAAGCTCTCCTGAGTACGTATCCCGATTAAACAGCAAGTTCTTCCGGCCTGCTTTTTCTCATGCAGCCATCCTGCAAACAACAACTGAAACTGATAATCCCACATGTCTTCATTATAGAATGGAAAATCTTCAGCTTTCAAAGAGTTTTCAGGCATTTCGTTTACCCAGATATTTTGCTGTAGCTTATCCCAGGGACGCCAATAGTTCTGGAACATCGAGGTACAGGTCGGTACTTTGAAGGGAACACAAACTCTATATATTTCCAGAATATCCGCATTAGAAGCCAGTGTCCGGTCTACATAAGATGTCGTTTCCTGATACTGCACCTCATAATCCATATGAAATACCCCCAGTTTTCGCTTCAACCGGTGTTCACGTATATAGTCGATACACAAATTCAACAGCACACCGCTGTCTTTACCACCGGAAAAGGACACATATATATTATCGAAGTCGGAAAATATCTTATCCAACCGCGCTTGTACTGCTTCGTAAACATTTATCTTTTCTCTCATCATCGCATCTATATTCCATTTTAATATATAGTTTCCACTTTTGAGTTACAAAAAAATGATTTGAAGCAAAAATATCTTCATGCCGGGTATGAACGACAGCCCGTATGATTGAAGTGTTTTTGAAATGCTCCAGAACAGCATCGATCAGGGATGACATCGTTTTATTGTCCTCCCCTCTCACATAATAGTTATTGATAACTACACAGGTACTTTTGATCTCAACAGGTATAAAGCCTGTAACCATGTCTCCTTCAATGGCGACGAACCATAAATAGTGTTTAGAAGTTTTGAATGGGTAATTATTATTTTGCCGCAGCACGCTACAGTTCATCACCAGTGGAGCGACCAGTTCGTATAGCCTCGGGGCAATTCCGGATAATACTTCTATACTCATATTCCAAAGAGACTAGGACAACAAAAATCTTTTGAAATACAAAATTAAACAAAATACTGTTCCAGGTTCATTATTTGCAAATATTTTAACTTTAAATAGCGAGCTTCACCCTTTAATTTTCAAAAGTAGCAGATAATAAAATGTATTATCATCCCGACTAGATACAACACAAAAAGTTTGTCATTCGGGACAACAAGATCATCCTACCTTTTGTTATTCAATTAGAAAAACGAAAGATCATGAGAAAAGCATTGAATATTATTATCCCTATCCTGATTTGTTTCCTGGTAGGACTTTCCGCCAGTTATTTTCAAGCTGACGCAATAAAGAACTGGTATCCGACTCTTATAAAACCGGTATTAACTCCTCCAAACATCACCTTTCCTATTGCCTGGAGTATTATTTATCTATGTATGGGATTATCTATCGGATCAATGATCAATTCTGGGAGTGAACGAACAAGATTTTTCATTAAAGCTTTTATCTTCCAACTTTTCTTCAATTTCACATGGAGCATCGGTTTCTTCTATTTTCAGAATCCGCTTATCGGCTTCCTGAATATCATATTGCTCGATATCTTCGTGATTAATTACACCTTGAAAAGTTATCCCGTCAACAAAGTTAGCTCACTACTCTTCATTCCCTATCTAATATGGCTACTGTTCGCTACTTATTTGAATGGGTATATTTTGATGTATAATTGATTGTAAAAAATAAGCCGGATCATGTCCGGCTTCATCTTATATTATCCTATCAATCCAAATTATAAAGTTTCAACTTATTATACAACGTTTTCCGATCGATTCCCAATAGTTGGGCGGCACGGGTTTTATTGTTGCCGGATTCCTGGAGGGCACGTTTGATCAATTCGCTTTCGTGAGCTTCGTCTTTCAAGAGGATGCGGGTGTCTTTTGCAGGGGCATCCGTTAGTTCTTCAGGAAGTTCATGACGCGTAATATAACGTCCTGTAGCCAGAAGTGTTGCATATTTGATGACATTCTTCATCTGACGCAGGTTTCCCGGCCATGAATAAGACTGGAAAAGTCGGATCGTCTCGTTATCGAAACCGATAATATCTTTCTGTAATTCCGCATTTGCCTGGTCAAGGAAATTATTAGCAAAAAGCAATAAGTCCTCTTTACGTTCTTTCAGGTCCGGAATGCGAACCGTAAATTCGTTGATACGGTGATAAAGGTCTTCGCGAAAATCACCTTTCTCTATTGCAGTACGCAGATTCTCATTCGTTGCCGAAATTAACCGTACATTAATAGCTATTTCATCGTTCGTTCCGATCGGTTTTATTTTACGCTCCTGCAGAGCACGAAGCAACTGCACTTGTACCTCGTAGGTCAGGTTACCTATTTCATCCAGAAAAATCGTACCGCCTTGTGCCGCTACAAATGCACCGGTTTTATTATCTATCGCCCCGGTAAACGAACCTTTCACATGGCCGAAAAACTCGGATGCAGCCAAATCTTTCGGGATAGCACCGCAATCTACAGCGATAAACGGCGCTTTACTACGGTTACTCTGTTCGTGGATACGACGGGCAATATATTCTTTTCCAGTACCACTCGCCCCCGTTATCAACACGGACATATCCGTCGGAGCCACCAGACGAACATGGTCGAATAACTGTCGGGCAGCAGGACTTTGACCTTCAATATAAGTATTACTCTCCGATGATTTTACAGCCAGACGATGTTCTGCCGGTACCGTTTTTATCAATTCACGTATCTTTCCCAATAATTCTTCCGGATTCAACGGTTTGGCTATATAGTCAGAAGCACCCAGCTTGATTGCCTGGACAGCCGTTTGTATTTCTGCATAGCTTGTCATCATGATCAGTGGCAAAGAGGTCTGTTTCTCTTTTACCCATTTCAACAGATCGATCCCGTCGCCATCCGGTAAACGCAAATCGGACAGGATAAGATCGTAACCTCCGTTTTCTATCTGACGCTTTGCATCTGAAACAGAGCTAAATGTTTTTACTTCGAAGCCCTTTTTACCCAACCAGGTCTTTAGCATCAAAGAAAAAGTTATATCATCTTCTACTATAAGAATCGACGGCATACATTATTAGATTAAAACCTCTGACAAAGATATATATTTTAACGGAAAATCAGGAACAAATCCAAGTCGCTTTACGCCATGCTCCTTCGAACGGCCCCTGTTTATGATTCTTTAACCACCAATGACAGAAGCCTAACTGAAGGATGAACAACAACACTCCTACTCCGAAACTGGCAGTGACACCCAGGTATTTATACAATCCCAGACCATAACCGAAATAGATAAACGAACCTATAATCGACTGGCTCAGATAATTAGTCAAGCTCATCTTTCCATAAGGAACTAATCCATATAAAATTTTATGGGAAGTTGCCTGTTGCCACAGAAAAACAAAGACAGAAACCAGAACACACATGAATGAAAAGTTACGGAAAGAGGATACAATCGTATTCATCGGAGTAAGCATGCTCCTGTTCGTCAATAAATCCGGCAACGACAAAGACAAATAATACAGAGGGATGAAACAAATAAGACCGATCAAGAAGGCACGTTGCCAAAAAGTACGGTGTTCCGCAAGATTCACAAACAACTGTTTACGTCCGATCAACATACCCAACATGAATAAAGATGCAGTCTGGAAAAAGCGTCCGTAGCTCCAGCCCCATAGAATGCTGAACAGTTGGCCATCCCATAAATTCGATTTGACCATCTCCCAAAAATCAGGCTGGCTGAGGAATGGATACATTTTTCTGTGATGCACCAGCCATTGCTCGGCCGAAGCCATATAATCAGGATGCAGCATTGCATAAAAGAATTTACCCCATTCCACAGGCTGAAGCATCAGGATAACGGCAGCAATTAATACAGCACGATCACTCCAGCGGCAAACAAGAATGAGTACGACACCGATTATTGCATAAAGGACAAGTATATCTCCCGGAAAGAAAGCCCCGTTGAAGCAACCTATAACAAACAATAAACAGAGCCGCCACAGAAAACGCAAACGGAAATCCTTGCCTTTTCTGGCCTGGTTATTATACTGAATAAAAAAGCTGAACCCGAACAATAAAGAGAAGATCGCATAGGCCTTCCCTCCAAAAAGGAAAAACAGTGTGTCCCAGACTCCTTTATCCAGGCTTTTCATAAAATCAGAAGTGACTTCCGGAAATTCGTAGAAATTAAAATGTTCGATATTATGTAAAAACATAATCGCCATAACGGCGAATCCTCTTAACGCATCAACAACTTCAATGCGTGGTGACTTGAGTGGCATTTCGTGCTCCATGGTAAAATAGGTCTTTTTTAATATTGGGCACGAATTTAACAAATAAACCTAACCAAACAAAAAAAGCATCCCCAACAGATGCCTTTTTTGTTTCGCAGACTTAAATAGAATACTCAGAAATAATCTTTCTTTGTTTTAAACGGCTTAAATGTAGAAACGTCCACTTACGATTCTGTAAATATGAATGCGAATACCGTGCCAGAATCCGTAAAAGGTCTTCGTCTATTTCATAAACTCTTATAACTTAACAGAAAAGAGAGATAAAATGTTTTAGCTAACAAAAATATAACAAGGAAGATACTGGGGAACATAATACACAATTGGGGATTTTTTCTACAAACCTGTTCCACAAAAAGGCTGTTATCAACTAACAACCGCCGACTAGGCTCGCTGCCTGATCGATAATCTTTTTCACTTCGGCGATTACCTCCGAAAGCAACGATTTCCATTCTTCTTCAGGCAATGTGGCAGCATTCTTCTCTATAGTTCGTAGCTTTTCAACCAGAGATGTTGCACCCAGCATTGTGAACAAGGGAACCATTTTATGAGATGTTTTTGCAGATAGTTCCCGATCGTTATCACGTAAAGAGTCTTCAAGCAGAGCATTACTCTTACCTGTTTCTTCAATAAATGTCTTCAGGATAGATACGGAAGCATCCCTGTCTTCACCGGCAAAAGCCGTCAGCGAATCAAAGTTGAAATCGGAAGTTACCACCAATTCCGTCGACAACAGTTTATTCAATAAAGAGATTAACTGGCGGGCAGTAAAAGGCTTATTCAGAAAACCGGTAAAACCGGATTCCAGATAATGGTCATGCTCATTCTCCACACTGGCGGAAAGCGCAATGACCGGGATCGAATCACTACCCGGAATGCCGGATTTACGTATGCTTTCCAACAACTGATAACCATCCATTCCCGGCATCTGAATGTCCGTAATGACAGCATCGAAAGCGGTATTCTGTAATAAAGAAACTACCGAGAACGGATCGGTACAACAAGTTACTTCCACATGATTCTGCCGCAGATATTCTTCTGTAAGAGCTAACTGTAGCGGATCATCATCAACCAGCAGGCAATAAACTTCACGTCCGGCAAAAGAAGGTCCGGACGGCTCCACCGTAATTTCTTCCTCCGGTGCAGGAAGAACCTGAACATCGGCCACAGTAAGCGGCAACTCGATGGTAAAGTCACAACCCTGTCCGACTACACTCTTCAATGAAAGTTCTCCTCCCATCAATGCCGTCATCTTCCGGGTGATAGATAAGCCCAATCCAAACCCTTCCGCTTTTTCAGTGGCAGAAAGACGGGTAAATTCTCCGAATATACGTTCCTGCTCTTCGGGAGGGATTCCCGGACCGGAATCACTTACCAGCACATTCAGCCGAGCACTGTTATCAGTTAAAGCAGTGATGGATATCACCATGACAACCCGTCCCTCACGTGTAAACTTAAGGGCATTCGACAACAAATTACCCACCACCTGGCGGATACGGATCGGATCTCCGATATATAACTTATCCGTCCCTTCTTCTTTCAGATTCAGGACAAATGTAAGATCCTTCGATTCGGCAATCGGCCGGAAACTGGTAAATATCTCATTGAACAAGGCCGACACGCTGAATGGAACCCGCTGTATCTCCATTTTCCCCGATTCAAGCCGGTGAAAATCCAGCAGGTCATTGACCAGTGACAAGATATGACTGGAAGAACCGGACATATTTTCCAGATAATACTGCTGCCGTTCGTCCGGATGCCTTTTCAGCAAAAGATCTATATATCCGATGATGGAAGAGAGCGGAGCCCTGATATCATGGCTGATCGTCAACATCATCTTTTCCCGGCTATGCAACAGGTCTTCGGCATACTGCTTCGCCTTCTCCAATTGCATTCTGTAATATTTACTTTTCGAGACATCACGGGTGATCATAAAGATAAAGATGATCACAATAATAACAGAGACGACAGCAATACCGGCAATCAGCAAAGATGTTTCACGCAAAATCAACTGTTTGTTCTGCATACGTTCCAACGAAGCGTTCACCTCTTCTTCTTCGATATCACGTAATATCTGGTTGATCTTACGGGTAACTATACTATTATTATACCTCAGATTGGCAGCACGCTCCAGCAACTGATCCGCCAACAGTTTACGTTGTCCCGCAACACTATCCTGCAGGCTTTTCAGCACACTGGCAATCGTATCCGAAGGATTATAAGCGTTCACCAGGGTATCCGTCACGATCTGGCGGGTTGTATTGACGATAATACTCGTATCTTCACGGCTGGGAGAGAAAGCGTCTGCCAGACGGCGGAAAAAACCGCGCGGCTTCTTTTGGGAAAAGATGGTATCCTGCTTGACTACCACATGTTCTTTTATCTCCTTTTGCTCGATGAATGTATCCTGTTCGGCTATCACCTTTTCGATATTGATCGTATAAAGATGTTCCGTATTCGTTTCTTTCCAGGTTTCCAGCAAACGCCGGGTATTCAACCGTTTCTGCCTTAACAGCATATCGATCGTATCGATCTTCAATAATTGAACTGAGTCGGTGATCAGGACACGCAGTGAATCCATATTGCTGTGAGCCTTATTCAATGTCCGGTTAAAGTGATTTACATCATTCTGAGGCATACCGACCAACTGCCCCAATGCCTCACTTTCATAAAGCAGTGATAACGTATTTGTTACAAGGTAAACTTTCTGGCGGGCTTTTCCGTCCGGTTCTTCCTCACCGGCCACCTGTTCGATAATCCGATAGATATATACGACAGAGCAGATCGCTATTGCAATCAACAACAAATATCCCAGAATAACCTTAAGGGTAATATGTCCACTTTGTTCTGCCATAAAACAAAGGTAGAAGTTTATCTCAAAAAATCAATCCTTGTCGTAAACAATTCCCCATTTGTCCAACATCTCGAAGTCGGTTTTCTTCAGTCCGACTTTCCAGAAAGGTACGGGATCATCATGATCTCCAAGGTACATACGATCACGGACCGTAAAAGACGGATTGGACACCGCCAACGTAGAATCGGAAACATCCGTATGTATTCCGGCAAGATCCAGTACTGTATGGAACACGCTGTTCGTGCTGACCGGCAGAGCCTGATGCGCTTCTGTCATCTGATATTTTTCCGGATAAGTTTCACGGTATGTATCCGAGAACCAAATCACATAGGGTATATGCAACTGATAATAAGTCGGAATCGGAGATGCATGCAGATAACGCGCACGGGCATCATCGAAAATATCTTCACCATGGTCACTCAGATAAAGCATGGAAGCACAGGCATTCGTTTTTGCCAGCATACCGGCAATTTCGCTCAGTACGTAATCTGTATAAAGGATTGAATTATCATAAGCATTGCGCAATTCCTTTTTATAGGAGGCACGGATTCCTTCCGCTTTATCCGGCTTAAACAGAGAAAAATCTTTCGGATAACGTTCGTGATAATTAAAATGCGATCCGTAAGTATGAATCACAAAAAACAGGTTTCCTTCTGTCTTATCCAGTTCTTTTTGCAGATAAGGGAGCAATTCTCCGTCATGCAGCGAAGTAAGATAAGCTGATTTCGGTTTAAATGTACTCATATCGATGAAAGCATCCGCCTCCCGGTAAAACGAACCGATCATCGAAGTACTCAGATTTTGATTGGCTATCACCACCGTATGAAAACCGGCTTCCCTAAAAGCGGTAACGATACTCTTTTCATCATATATCACTCCGTAATCTTCCGCACTGGCTGCCGACAGAATGATGGGGACACTCTTATGCGTATTATTGGATTGTGTCACCACATCGGTAAAATGAACCAGTCCATCCAGTTTTTCCATCCGGGGAGTCGTTTCCCGCTCATAGCCATACAAACTCCATTCCATAGCACGTGAAGTCTCTCCGACTACCAGCACATAAATTTCACGCTTCCCGCTGGCCTGTTCCGGCTTCATCGCATTGAATCTGAAATCAGCGGATGTGATATGATAGTTGCTGTTTTTCTCCGCTTTATTGATCGCGAAGTAAAGATTATAAAGGGCATTTCCCGGATAAAAATCATCTTTCAGAGAGACCTGATGCCCCTGGATCGGAGCCAACAAACAAAGAATAATCCCCAAAATGAAAACACCGAAACTCCGTATGGCCCATTTCTTACGGAAAGACCCTGTCAATTTCGCTTTCATCCGGACAGACCAGGTAGCCAGCAATAAAGTCGGCAACGTATAAAAGAAAAAGACACCTATAATCACCAGAAAGATATTTCCAAGCAATTCACTGGCTTCGGAGGCTGTCGAGCTGGTCAGATTCAGGAACATATCCACAGCAATGACCGATTCGCCGAAAAGGTGAAGCAGCACCAATTGCCCTCCGTCCAGTATGACTTTCGGCAACAGGCACCAGACTACGATTCCCGGTTTACGTGCCAGTAAAAGGAGACCGACCCAAAAAGCATAAGGTAATATCAAAGAAGCAATCCCAACTGTGACAGGCAACGGTTCTGTAAAGAACAAGACACAATTAGGAACAATAAACAGCAACGCAAACAGGAACAGTAAATGTTCCTGGGATGTGAACCAATCCCTCAACTTTATAAAATAACTCATCGATATACCGTAATATTCCTAAAAAAACAACTATTCTTTTCTCTTCTCCCGCATTCATTTACGGGCGAACTGCAAAAGTAGGTGTTATTCAGCATATACTCATACTCAGCACATACAAAAAAAGTTATTTCATGATTATTAAAAATGCAAGTCCTTTTGATTAAGAACTTGCATTCTGCTATTTGTCACAAATAAATATTACTGAACAGTAACCTCATCCAGGAAGAACCAGGCCGGGTAGCCCACTCCATAATGCCAGGACGGACAGGTTTTAACACCTTCAATCTCCACTTTTATATAGCGGGCCGTTACAGGAGAAGGAACATCGCACTTAACTCCTACAAATTTCACCTGTACGGAACGGTCTTCCTCCAGGCTCTTTTCGCCGAACGGCTGCCAGGTCTTATTATCTGAAGAGATAGAATAAGTTACTTTTCGGGGAAGTAATATCCATGCCCCCAGCTGGTGAAGGAAGTCACTTTCAACCAAACGGACAGGCATGTCTTTTCCCAAATCGAGGATAAAGGAACCATCGATCCCCTCCCATCCTATCCAGCTTTCCACGAAAGTGGTTCCACCGAACAGTTCATCGGTCAGGGCTGCCTCACCTAAAGTTTTATATTTACCGGACGGTTCCTGCAACCAGATAATCTTCGCACCCTTTGCCAGGTTCTTTGCCTTGCCGGGCAGATAACGCTCAGTATATAGTTTACAATATTCAGTCGGCGGATTGTTCCGTTCATTCAGGGTCGGAATATTGAACTCGCGCGTACGTTCTTCAAACAGAGCCAGATTGGCTTTTACCTCTTCCAGGTCGTGATTTCCTTCAGCACGTGCTATTTCCAGTCCGGCATATTGCAACGGCAAACGGGATAACCGTACCCGTTTCAACAGAACGGGATCGTCAGCAACCGCTTGCTCTGCCTGGTCGAACAATTCGTTATAACGCTTACGGCAATTCGTATTCAGCATACCATCCTTATGCGTAACCGGCGAGTCATAGATCCAGAGACGTTGTTTACTGGCGAGCAAACCGCCTTCCAATAGTTTCTCATATTGATAGATATAGGGAGATGCTGCCCCATAATAACCATCCATAAATGTCCGCATCAGTGAATCGGCATTCTGATAAGGGTTCCACATCAGCTTGCTGACCATATAAGCGCGCATCTCCGGGAAATCTCCGCCCTTCGATCCTCCGATCTGCGAAAAATGCATGGTAGCATGGTGATCTTTAAATAACTGAATATTCTTTTGCAGAATCGGGAAATTCGGGAAAGGGGAAACGTAATTATCAAAATTGATTCCGTAATCCCATACAAATATATTATTACTGATAGCAGACCAGCCTTCCATCGCTTTCATAAAATCCTGCCCGGAAGCATTGTCTGTTAACGGCACTTCGCGATCACAGTCAATATCGCAAAGCATGATGTTGACATTCGGCAGCGGCTTGACATGTTTGGGCGGATGCATGGTATATAAATAAGCCAACGTCGAAAATTCCTTATCCGGAAAACGGGCCGCCAGTTTATTCAGGAAATGGATCAGACTACCAGACGGACCTCCCTCCTGTTCGTCGAGCGCCTTACATGACGGACAACTGCAATTGGTAAAATTACCATCGTTCTGGCTGACGGAAATCATATTCTTTCCGGGATTGGCCTTAAAGATCGAATCGATCTTCTGCGCAGCCATCTCGAATACTTCCGGGTTGGTCAGACACCACTGGCTGGCTTTCCCGGGGCGGCGTTCGCCATTGATGAACGAATAATATTCGGGATGCGATTCTCCGTATACGTCCGAAGGAAGAATACGATCGAACGTATGCACCCACATTCCTCCGGCAAAGACTTCGGATGGTTCTTCAAAACGGAACCATAATTTATAGACAGGGTCTTCCCGCAAGGCATAGCACTGGCTTTGGCGGTAACGGAAGGCAGGATTCTCCGCACGGTCCAGTTCCGGAATAACCACAGTAGAACGTTTCTCCAACCTATAAGCATCTGCACTATAATAGGCAACTCCGAGATAATCTTCCAACAAAGTTACGGCTCCATAGATATTCCCTTTATCGCCGCCACTGCTGATATAAACAATTCCATTATCTGTTTTCAGGCGAAATCCGTCTTCAGTCAGGCCGGAGGTATCTTTTCCTCCAATCACGATATCTCCTTTACGAGGGGATTTATCCGTCAGTACAGGCAAAGATGCTCCGCTTATCCGTTGCACAAAATCCTGCAGAAGAAGTGCCGCCTGATTATCTACGGAATTATCCTTTTCTATCAGAATACGGGATACAGGTTTACCCTCTTTCACTACAGTCACCTGGGCTTGCAGGCAGGTGGCTACAGATAAAAGGAATGCAGTACATAGGTTTAGTGTTCTCATGTTCATAAGTGTTTAGTAGCTGTTTTTACAGCTTTTGTATGATTCCTATAAATTCTTCATTCGTTATATCCAGTTCCGGCTCTTTGTAATTCACATAATCTTCAAAATAATCACTGGCGATATCGGCAACGATCTCTTTCCCTTCCAGGCCATAGGAAGAAACCAAATCCTCCACCTTACTTCTTATCTGCCGGATCACCTGCAAACGATCTTCATATCGATCCGGTTTTTCCATATCTGTAACATGTTCATTACGGGCAACCAGATATACGACCGTGTAAAATTTATCTACATTACCGAACACTGGGATAAACAACGCTTTTTTATCTTCCGGCAGAGCAGCCAGAAATTCTTGTATCTTAGTCATAATTCTCTTTCAATTAAATTCTGTAGGACAAATCTACACAAAATATCCCTGACTCACGAAAACACACCGACACATTTTTGAGAATCCGTAAATTAGGTAAATATATCCTTGATTCTGGTACAAAGCCGCTTGTTGTAATCCGGTAATTTTGTAATGTGAAATTAATAGAGAATGACATTACCTAATTAAACATTAAAAGTATGGCAAGAAATTCATTCCGGAAACTACGTATTATAATGGTCGCATGCTTTTGCATCATGGGAAGCTTATTCGTTGCAAGCTCCACTAAAAATGTTGTTACAACGACAGACATATCCGAAGCGACAAGTACTCATTTAAAAACTGATATAGCAATGAACGAAAATCAGAATTTAACGCAGATGTGGGACAAAGTGTTCCCACAAAGCGACAAGGTTGATCACAGTAAAGTGACCTTCCGTAACCGCTACGGTATTACGCTCGTAGCAGATTTGTATATACCTAAGAATGTCACCGGCAAACTGGCTGCCATCGCCGTCTCCGGTCCGTTCGGTGCCGTAAAGGAACAGTCGTCGGGCCTCTATGCCCAGACACTTGCCGAGCGCGGATTCCTGACTATTGCATTCGATCCTTCGTATACGGGCGAGAGTAGCGGTGAACCCCGATATGTAGCATCGCCCGACATCAATACAGAGGATTTCAGTGCAGCAGTCGATTACCTCTCGACACGCGATGACGTCGATCCCGAACGTATCGGTATCCTCGGTATTTGTGGTTGGGGTGGCATGGCACTCAACGCAGCAGCTATCGACACCCGCATCAAGGCAACGGTAACTTCGACGATGTACGACATGAGCCGCGTCAATGCCAACGGCTATTTCGACTCGATGGATGCCAATGCCCGTTATGAACTCCGGAAACAACTCAACGCCCAGCGGACGGAGGATGCGAAGAACGGTACGTATGCGCTTGCCGGTGGTGTAGTCGATCCGCTGCCTTCCGATGCTCCGCAATTCGTGAAAGACTACTATGACTATTACAAGACCAAACGCGGTTACCATCCCCGTTCACTCAACTCGAATAATGGTTGGAACAAGACCTCGTCCTTGCCGTTCATCAACATGCCGCTGCTCTCTTATAGCGACGAGATTCGTAGTGCCGTACTCGTAATGCACGGTGAGAAAGCTCACTCCCGCTATTTCAGTGAAGATGCTTTCAAAAAACTAAAAGGAGATAATAAGGAGCTGATGATTATCCCGGGAGCGAACCACGTAGATTTATACGATCGGATGAATGTAATACCTTTTGATAAGTTGGAAATATTTTTCAATAAGAATCTATCCAACTGAACCACGGATGAAAAAATCTATTAACTTTAGGGCCTATAAACGAATTAAAAATCTGATATTCCGACTAAAATTAACGCATTATGATTAAAAGAGAGAAAAGTATTGAACTGCTGAACAGAGCAGTAGCTGATGAAATGACAGCAGTCAACCAGTACATGTATTTCCACTTCCGTCTGGATGATATGGGATATGACTTGTTATCAAGCCTTTTCAAACGTACTGCCATTACTGAAATGATGCACGTAGAACGCCTTGCCGAACGTATCCTGTTTCTGAAAGGTGAAGTAGAAATGAAATGCTCCGGCCCGGTAGAAAAAATCCACGATGTAAAAGCAATGCTTGAAAAAGCGGCAGAAATGGAAACCGGAAGTGTAGACGATTACAATGCATGGGCTAACGAATGTGCCCAACATGCAGATTCTGCTACCAAGAAGGTATTTGAAGGTTTGGTTATCGAAGAAGAAGGTCATCTCGACCAGTTCGAAACAGAAATCGAAAACATGGAAAACTTCGGTGCAAACTATCTGGCATTACAATCTATCGAACGTAGTAAAATTATTTCTTCGGGCGGCACTCCGGCAGAATAATATAAAAAGTTGTTATAAAAGACCACTATATAAAGTGGTCTTTTATAACAACAATCTTTTCAAAAATATTGAACATCAATTCATTATCATTCTAACGGTCTCAACTAGCCTCAACGGAGCTAATGTAGTATCGACTTGTCTTAAAAACCATTTTTCATTGTACGTCAATTGTTCCCCAGGTTGTAACACGGTATATGGTCCATGATTTTCCAATTCTATATAAGTCCCTTCCTTCTGAGCAAAAATCTCAATCTCACCTTGACCCGGAGAAAGTTCCGTAATTGATATATCTGGATATTTTTTGATAAATAACAAGTTATCTATCAAATGGGCCAGCCATCCTTCTTTAGCTGTAGAAAATAACTTTTGAGGTTCCGGAACAGAGTCTTTGTTAAAATGATACCAAAGTATGTCATCATTAACAAATACCCCTTTCAAAGAAGATGCTGGTAAATCCGTATTTTTATCAATAGGGAAAAAACTAACTCCGCCTTTTGTACGACAAACATCCCATGCCGCCACTTTTTTCTCTTCTCGCGAAATATTAAAAATAGAATATGCAATCCTTACAGAAGAATCTCTCATATCAATACTGAATTTTTTCTGAAAACGAAAACCACTGACAGTATCAGGTTTACTATCCAATACTAAAGTATCCTGATCCATCCTAACGACATAAGACTCTGTATCTAATACTGGATATGGAGGCCATCCCCAATCACGCTGGGGAGACGGCCAAAGAGTCGAACCATAATTCAACTGATGCACTGAAGCAGGACTCAGTATTTCTCTTCCATTATAAGTATAAGAAAGTATACGTCCACCTTCGCTGGATGAAACAGAAAACGTATTGTTCCCTACAGATAATGTATGTACTCCTTCATTATTGTATTTGGTCATGGAAGGTGGAACACTACCCATCGAAATACCAAATGTAGAAGAAGGACGAGGCCCCATTACAAACACCAACGTTCCTCCTGCCATGATATCCTGATGACGGAGATACAACTTATTATAATCCATCCCATTTAACGAGACTGATTGAATATAAATATTTTCCGAAGTTAAATTCTTTACTTGCACTTCAAAAGGCTTGTTGCCGACATTCAAAGTGGCCTGATCGATCATTGGTTTACCAAAAACATATAATCCTTCCGCCGGATTAACAGGATAAAAACCTAAAGCACTAAAAACATACCAGGCAGACATCTGCCCACAATCCTCATTACCACAAAGTCCATCAGGCAAGGTTGTATAAAGTGTAGTCATAATCTCATGTAGCTTTTCCTGACTTTTCCAAGGCACTCCTGCATAATTATATAAATAAGCAACCTGATGGCTTGGTTCGTTACCATGAACATACTGTCCTATAAAACCAGAAATATCTAAAGGGACATCTTCTCCTGAGACATTTGAGTGCAAACTAAATAAGGAATCCAAAGCATTAATAAATTCATTATCCGAACCAAATAAATTTATCAATCCCTGAACATCATGGGGAACAAAAAAAGAATATTGCCAAGAGTTTCCTTCCACCCAATCACATTCGCCATACGAAGAATAGAAAGGATCAAAAGGACGGCGTGGTTTCCCTATAGAAGAAACACCATTCATCAATTTATATTCTTTATCAAAATAGACGGAATAAGATGCCGCTCTTTTCATAAAATAAGCAAAATCATCCGTTTTCCCCAGTTCTTTAGCTAATTGTGCAATGCACCAGTCATCATAACAATATTCTAAAGCAGTTGCTACTGATTTATTATATTTATCATAAGGGATATAGCCATACTCTTTCAGATATTTCACACCAAAATCATTTTGCATAGCCGACATGACCATTGCTTGATATGCTTTTTCCACGTCATACCCACGAATACCCTTAAAATAAGCATCAACAATAACAGGAATAGCATGATAGCCAATCATACAATTGGTTTCACTTGCCCATAAAGGCCAAACCGGCAATAAACCGTACTCATCATACTGACGAAGCATAGAATTTATGATATCATTAACCGTATTCGGAGCTATAAGAGTAAACAAAGGATTAGCAGACCGGAAAGTATCCCATAAAGACATTACTGTATAATTATTAGAACCATCTGTTTTATGAACCTTTTTATCGAAACCCCAATAATCATTATTGACATCAGAAAACAGATAGGGGGCCAATAAGGAATGATACAAAGCTGTATAAAATTTTTTCATCTCTGCCCTATCAGCTTTCACTGCGATTTTTGACAATTCTTTTTCCCAGCTATCACAAGCCCGTTTATGAACACCATCAAAATCCCAACCGGGGATTTCCGTATCCAGATTCCGTAATGCATTCTCGATACTTACCGCAGA
Source organism: Parabacteroides sp. AF14-59 (assembly GCF_003479515.1). Lineage (NCBI taxonomy): Bacteria > Pseudomonadati > Bacteroidota > Bacteroidia > Bacteroidales > Tannerellaceae > Parabacteroides > Parabacteroides sp. AF14-59. Next base: position 274,104 of record NZ_QUHH01000001.1, read on the forward strand.
AAGACCAACCTTAACAAAGATGACTTCTCCTTTTTCCGTATCATAATTAATCAACGCTTTTAGATTTTTCCCTACCGCCTGCTTCAAACCACCAGAGACGACCTGATCGTCTATAACCAGATTACAAGATTTAAAAGGTTTTGAAAAACGAGCAACAAAAAACAACTGCTGGTTACTCCAGTATTTTTCACCTGGTTCACCCCAACCTTTCGACAAACGCTTCCCTGCCAATGTCTGATCATCCACGATCTGCAAAGAAGTCTCTTTTACACTATCTGTCGAATAATGATGAAACAGATCCAATAAAATATGCGCATCATCCGTTGCCGGATAAGTATATTTATGGAAACCACAACGAGGAGAGACAGTGAGTTCCACCATAATATCATAATCCAGTAGTTTCACTTTATAATATCCAGGCGACGCAGACTCCTCTTGATGAGAGAAACGGGAACGGTATCCGGTATCTGGATTTTCGCGTGTTCCGGGTACCACATTAACCGCTCCAACAGTCGGCATCAGTAAAACATCCATCAAATCACTACGTCCTGTACCGGATAAATGCGTATGGCTAAAACCGATTATAGAGCTATCTGTATAATGATAACCAGAACACCAGTCCCATCCTTCTAAATGCGTATCAGGACTTAATTGAACCATTCCAAAAGGAACAGCTGCACCAGGAAATGTATGTCCGTGTCCATCTGTCCCAATAAAAGGGTCAACATAACTTAGAAATTCACTATTCTCAATGTTCGTTACTTTACCTGAGCTACATGCTATCAACAGAGTGAACAATATAAAAATAGAATAATAGTATTTCATAAACAATTAGTTATATTAAAAAGATCTCTGTTCAATTCCAAAATATGTTTGACAAGACAAAGCTACATTCTATTAAATTCATAATCTTCTATTTAGCAAATGAAAACTCCAATTCATTTGCCCAATGTTCTTTCCAATCCGGATGAAAAGCACGACTGTTTTTCTTGGAAACACTTCGTTTACGTGCCAGTTCCATACAAGCTCCGCGAGCACCATCATCATTTACCCGACAGGAGAATTTTATCTTTTCTCCGTTATCCAACGATTTTTTAACATCCGGTATTTCACTCCATGGAATAGCACATTCCGTATATAATGTATTACCTTCACGACGTGTTACTAATTTTCCATCCTTCACCGCACCATCATAAGGTGATTTAGGTTGGCGAGGATAGAAATGCTTACGGGGCATCCCCGGAACCAACATACGCCATATCTCAAAGCCTCCTCCATATTCGGGTGCTACAGTATTCAAGGCATATTCATAATCTGTACATTTATAACCTACGTAGCGAGGTATCGTTCCCTTGGGATGTGACTCCATTCCATCTTCACCAATTGGCAAAACATTGAATGCTATCAAAATATTATCGGTAGGTTTATCCATAGAGGCATCAGGCAATACGGGGTCTTTCCGGTATGAAAAACGACGGACACCTTCCGGCCATTTCAGTTCAACAAGATCATCATAATCAACTGTTTTACAAGAAACTCCAGCTGGTAATTCCGGAGTAAATCCAACCAGATAATAACCGTTTTGACCATAGATAGATTTCCAGTTTCCTAATGTATCAAAGTCTTTTTTTACCATCGTAGCAGCAGTTTTCCCCGTAACGTTCTGTCCAGCTACATCAAAAAACAGACCGCCGAGTTTAACTGTATACCACCAACCTTCTGCTGTGCAACGAATTCTTACTTTCCCAGACAGATCCAATATCAAATAAGTACCATCCCAGACTTTAGGAATACGTTGAGTCATCAACTCTTTTCCTGTTTCCTGATCGTACACAACAACCTCGATATTATATTGGTCTATATCCGGAAAATAGAGAGCTGTACGAATAAATTTATCAGCTGGTAAATCCAAATCCACACCTATGGAACGAGTTGTTTCCGTATTTTCAATATAATTCATCACACGGGCTTGACCATCCGGAGCTTGAAGAGCTCTTTGGTCTCCGTTATCAGCACTCTGCTTCCTTTCCTCGGAGTGCATAGCCCAAACTGTTTGCATACGAGCCACATCCGGATAAAAGAAATCATCGTCATTACGAGTTTCAAAACGATAAGTTCCTTTATTGGGTGTTTGATCTGCTACTTTTGCCGCAAAATAAAAATATTGATCATCGTAAGCTAAATAAGCAGTGGCCATACCATCTGCATTCGTTTCAAACTCCTTGAACGGATACCAGGCTGCTTCTGTCAACGAAACACTTGCACTGGAAGAACCTTTTATGGTTTGAGGAATCACATTTGCCCAATCGTCTAATTTTCCATCTACTTGAATAGTTTTTCTAGAAATGTAGTTAACATGCATATCTTCCCAATGTACAGCTACCCCATCCTTGCCTCCATCAAAATAGACATCCAATGGATATGTATTATCTGCAGTTGCTTCTCCTCCGGCTATATTTACAGAAATAGTCCTTGTCTCATTAGGTCCTAATGAGACTTTTTCCGGATAATTCAGTTGTAAATTTCCTAATTTCACTTGGAGTCTACCACTAACTTTCCTATTCAATATATTCGTCAGAACAAGATCCATTGATGAATGATCCGATACCGGTACAGTCATATCCTTTGCCATTATTTCCAAAGGTTCATATCCCTCAATACGAGCATTTTTCAACGCATACAAAAGCTGTGAAAATGAGCCTTTGCGACCATCAGTTCGCATATAATACCCCCTATAGTTAAGTGGAATTTCATACTTGCCATGATGAGGTTGTATCACATTCCCGTAAAAATCATATAAGATAAAAGAAGATTGTGCGTTCAAAATAAGACTCCCATCTTCCATTGCCTTATAACTGTTTAGGGCATCTTCTGCCTTAGCACGTTCTACCGAGCCTTGCGGCATAGTTACTATTTTTTTCCGGAGTGCAATCTTTTCCGCAATTTCCTTCTGGCTTCTTACATTACGGAACAAGATGTTTTCCGCACCGAAAGCTTCCCCCAAATCTCCGGTAATAACAACAGTCCCGTCATCTATATTTTTCTCATACCCATCGAAAACCATTACCCAAGGTAATCCGTTCTTAAATAATAATTCTTTAAAGTCTCTCTCTCCGATCAGAGCCTGTACAGCCCCCATGGCAGCTGCTGGTGACCAAGAACTATGAATGGATGGTATTATCTCCACTCCGTTCGTCGTACGAACTTCCATATTCGGAACTGTATTATGAGGATCGCCAGAATACATATATCCGCCATAAATTCCCATCGAACGATCATATCCTGCAGAACGATTGGCTGCCACAACCAGCCCTATACGGTCATCCGTATTTCCAACCCAACTTTCAGTATCCCAAATCAAAACCCTTCCTTTATGATCTTTACGGTTATTCCATTCGGGATATAGAACCGGGGATTCCATTCCCTGATAATGAATAGACAAAAAATCAAAAAACGGTAACATATCCATTGTTCCGTCACTGAATAATTTATCCCAAGCATTAGAATTCGAGTCACAGCCACCTATCAATACGTCCACTCCCTCCTTACGTGCTTCCATTACACCTTCGGCCATCGCTTTATAGATTTCACGATAACGTAGCATGTCGGCCTGCCAACCGGAAATAGAAATACCCTCCCAAGGTTCGTTCCAAAGGGAAACTGCTGTAACCGGCCCATTCGGCCATCCATGTTTCAGACACAATTCTTTTACATATTTCTTAAAATCTTCATCCAGTGAAGGAAGCCAGGAATAATCCTGTTTTGTCCGTTTATAAACTCCATTTTCATCCAGAAAAGAACGCTGAGTACCCAGAGGTGTCTGTGACTGTCCTTCACCAAACATCAATAGGACAGTTATATTATTGTCTTTATAACGTTTCATCTCTGCATCCATCCGACGCATTTCATTTTGATAATTACTCATAGTAGTCGGACAGTAAGATGCTCCGTATCGGATAGCCTGTACACCAATCCTGCTTAAAAAATCGACACCCAAATCATCCAATGATTGTTTCGGATACTGCATCTTGACAGGTGATGGTTTCATACTACGTACAAAACTGGTAGCCAAACGCCTACCATATTTTCCTAAATCGAACACAATAGCATAACCTCCGAAGATATCCGGAATTTCCGGTAAAATCTCCATATCAATATATCCATTCGGAGATATTTTGACAGGGGTAGAAATCGTCTGAAGCTCTTCAATCTTATACATCTCCGGTAACCAAATATCATTAGGTACACCCCTTGCTCCATAATGTATCACATATATAGATGCATTAACATCAATAAAGTCTTCCGTGTTACTTATCAATTGAAAAGTAAATTTCACTTTTTCTCCTGGCCAGAATACATTAGCTGGAGCACTTGAATAAATAGTTTTGATATCATAATCGTAATGCCGTAGACCATTTTTTACTCCCATGACATTTTCATATCCAATCCACTCATAAGGTTCTTTCATTTGTGCATGCAATAAGCAGGAGAACACACATAAAAATACCAATAACAAATATCGCCTTTTCATATCTTCATTTTTTATTTAAACTGTTTAATATCCGATCCTTTTACATCTCCAGAATCTTTTACAACCAAAGGTTTAACATTCTGAACTAACTTACATTCCACATTCGTCAGCGTTGTAGCCATTACATTATCAAGAAAAAAAGCCGGGCGAACTTCGGAACCATTATATGACAACTTTACATTTTCACATATCAGTTGTTTTACATTCCGAATAAACCATCCCCAACAAGGTAATATGCGTGAATCTACATGTGGTTGTCCAACTTCAATATTATGCAGCGACGGATCGTCATGTCCTTCATATTCAATCGAGATATCACACAACCGAACTCGTTCGAAAGTACCACCTTTCCAACTCTCCACTGAGGATGCAGATTTTGTTATACAAGTCGCTTTTATTCGTTCTACTTCTATCGTACCACACTCATTGTCCTCATTCAGGATAAACATGAAAGGATTATCCAGATTATCTATTGTCAAATCGTGAATAGAAACATTGTCGACTCTTCCCGGAGCATTTCCCCATCCTCCTGGCTGTAATAAAACAGCAGATAGCATATTGGTTCGTTTATGTTCCTTTGAGGTTCGATGAGGAAACACTCCCGGTCCTTTAAATGTACAGTGAGTTATTCTTAGACCAGTTGCCGGCATAATCATGCGAATACCATTACAGGAAGAGTTAATATAACAATCGGTTATTGTCATATTTTCCCAGTAACCTCCGGCTATCGCGTCGTCACCGGTATAAAATTCAGAATTACGTATCAAAATATTTTTACCTCCGCGAATATGTATACCGTCCCATCCTTCCTTAATTGTAAGATGCTGAAAAGTTGCATTTTCTATTTCATAGGCCATAAAAGCATAATTTGCAGCATGAATAACTGTGATACCAGATAATGTTATATTCCGCGACTCTCCGAACAAAATAGTATGAGGTCCCCTCATGTTTTCCTCTCCATCCGGATCAAAAACATGGTCGCCATCAATTACTCCTTCACCAGAAATAGAAACATCTTCAACTCCAACCCCTAATATCAAAGCTCGGTTCCAGTTATATTTATCTGCATTATCATATTTCTCCATCTCTTTGGCCGGTATATAAGGAGCATAGTCTTCTAATTCCGAAACACCTTTAATAACAGCCTCCTTTTCAAGAAAAAGTGACACATGATCCTGGAGACGGATCGTTCCGGTCAAAAAAACACCGGATGGTACAACAACCGTTCCTCCTCCTTGTTCGGAGCAATACCGAATGGCTTGATCGAATGCATGTGTATTCAATGTTTTTCCATTTCCCTTTGCACCGTAATCCCGCACATTAACTCTTAAATCGGCAGATGACGCAATAGCCCGTACTGCCCCATGAAGCAAAACCAGACAAATGAATAACTTTATTATAATCTTTACATTCATGACTATGATCTTTATATTGTATAAGTATAGACCTGATTCTTCGAAGCTCGTATTTCTTTCATTCGAGAACTTTTACCGGAAAGAATTGTCTTTACAACCGAACTTTTAGGTAGATGATGGTGAAAATCGCTAAAAGCCCATAAAACATATGTATTATCTTTATGATACAGCACACCTGCCTCATTTTCCAGTATTTCGCGATCATATAAATAAGGTTCTACTTCATTATATGCTTTAAAGAAATCGAATGTCGGAAACTCATCGTCTTTACCTCTGACCGGAACAAGCTTTTCTTTATCAACATCCCAAAAGACGAACCAGGACATCCTGTAAGCCAACCCTTTAAATAAAACATCAAGAGGATCAAAACCCAAATTCCGTATCTCCTGTGGTTCAAATGTTGCGATACAATCCGTCCAAATATACATACAATCGAGCCTCATCTTTACTCCCGGACCACTGCGATGGACACCAAACACACCAATATCTTCCCCTGTATAATGATACCCCATTTCCTGCATATCACGTATCATGCTGATATGGGCCGGATACTGGGAAAAAATGCCTTTCGCTGGTTCTTTTTTGGGGCGATAATATCCTAAATTATCTAACTGGTCCAATGTGGCACCACCTTTACGAACAGCATTCATATTTTGAACATGATGAAATTTATTACTCGTCATATTGAATGAACTATCCAGAAAAATCCCCCGGATACCGATATCATCATGTAGTTTTTTCCAGCATTTCATCCAATAAGCATAAATATCAGGATCACGCATATTCAATGCACAAAAACGTGGTGTATAATGATCTGCCTCTATCGCATTAGAAGCATTTCTTATCCAAGGCATTTGTGCTTTCTGCACAACCTCCATCACCGAACCCTCGACCGGAAGACGTCTCAGACGATCAGTTGGTTTTTCTTCCGCATAACTAAACATCTCTGCTAAAGAAGAAATAGCAGTATTTCCCCACATCTCGACCGTCACACCTGCATCATTTGCCTTTTTACATAATTGACGCATATTGTCTTCACCTACAGTATCAGCGATTTTATAATCGATATTACAACACATATTAGAGACTCCATATACATTCATCGTATTCTGACATTCATTAGGCAAAAAAACAGTTTTCAATTCGGCAGCAATAAATGCAGGCATTGCCCGATTTATATACTTATCCATATCTGGTATCTGCCATTCTTCAATCACACCATAGGTAGTCACACGTTCCCGTTTCAATCCAGCATTTTCATGCAAAATATCATAAATAACATCTTTGGCTGCTTCATATATATTAGCCGCTTGAACTTCGGTTAATTCTCCTGGTAACCACAACACTTCAACCGGAGATGTTTTCAGTTCATGCCCTAAATCTGCACAATGCTCATGATAATGAACTAACTCCGACTTTCCTTCCTCTTTTTCGAACAAAGAATTAATGTGTTTAACCTCATTAGGCCAGGTAAGCAATGTCCCTTTTGAAGAGGTTGTGAAAGTGAAGCCCTGTAATGTTGTTTGCAAAGGATGAAACTGGAAAATATTAGGATTCTCAATACCCGGTAAATACCATTCGGAAGAATAGAAATCTTTATTTGTTCCAAATTTAACCTTAGAAGGAACTACGCCACTACGCATCCAGAATTCATTTCCTATCACATCACCCCCTATTTCCCAAGTTCCTCTATCCAGAATTCGATAGATAGGAAGTGTACTACTATTATACACATACTGATAAGTAAATCCCTGCCACGTTTTATTTCCGATTTCACGTGTCAAAGGTTTCAATATGAGTTTAAGTGTGGTGTCCTTTGCCGGTTGCGGACCTTCTGTCCAATCCGATAAATTCCGTCTGTTACGCACCGTATGAAGCATCCATTCCATAAGACCGTCATTTATTTGATCTGCCGAAAATATCAGTTCTATAGAATCATCCGTTATTTTCTGATCAACCAAACGATAATTCAGTAAACGAATTCCATCAGGTGTCGTAATCTCTACAAACATAGGTCTTCTTGGACTTCTAAGTTCAATCCCTCCTATGCTAATACTTCCCAACCCTAAAAATTCGTCTCCGATCATTATCGTTTCAATCATTACATCGTTCTTCAATGTTGATCGAGTTGTTTTTCTGGTTCTATTCTCTTCCGTCATTGAAATTACAGACGGAACAGCTAATAATCCCAAAGCAGCTGTTGTAGATTGCTTTAAAAATGTTCTTCTTGTTTTCATGTGTATTACTTTTTTGGATAAATATATTTCAAGATAATTTACTATTTATCGACTGAACTTTGGATTACAAAGACGACAGACCATCTATCCCCCAATCTTTATTAGGCTCACTTCCCATTGTTAATTCAAGAACTCCACCATCCATTATATCATGATAAGTTATCCAGGTCCTGCTATACACTTTTCCATTAAAAGTTGCAGACTGGATATATTTATTTTCTGGTTTATTATTTTTTGTAACAATAGAAAACGATTTACCATTCCGCACGAAAATATCAGCCTGATCAAAAACCGGAGAACCTATAACAAAAATACTAGAAGCAGGATTTACCGGATAAAAACCAAGTTGGCTAAAGAGCAGCCATGAAGAAGTCTGACCACCATCATCGTTTCCGGGAATACCATCAGGGTGATTCGCATATGTCCGATTCATTACTTCCCGGACTCGTTCCTGAGTCTTCCATGGCTTTCCGGCAAAAGCATACAAGTAAGCAATATGTTGAGACGGTTGATTACCTTGAGCATACTGACCGATCACCCCACTCACATCTGCTGCATATATGCCTGTCAGGAAAGACGGTTGTTCAAACAACGTATCCAGTTTTTCAATAAATCGGTGTTCACCACCTATTAAACCAATCAAACCTTTTATATCATGCATTACATGCCAAGTATATTGCCAAGAATTAGATTCCATAAAATCATTGTCCGCGAATTGATGAGAAACAGCTCGAGGATCAAATGGAGTTTTCCATGAACCATCAGACAAACGACCACGCATGAAACTGCAAGAACTATCAAAGACATATTTATAATTAGCCGATCGTTGCTGAAATAAACCATAACAGGCAGAATCACCCAACTCCTTTGCGACCATTGCTATATTCCAATCACAAAAAGCATATTCTAATGTTTTTGGAACTGACATATTTACAACATCAGCTGGAACATACCCTTTTTTTACATACTCTGTATACCCGGAAAAACCTCCTTTTATAGTATTTTCGATTAAATAGTATAAAGCCTTTTCCCAATCAAACCCTTTAAAACCTTTCATAATTGCATCAGCTATGACTGGGGCAGATGAATAACCGGCCATATTATATCCATTCTTACCAGCCAAGCACCATACAGGTAACAAATGCTCTTTGCTCAAATCGGCCTGACACAACATAGAATTGATCAGGTCATTTATCATATCCGGTCTAATAATCGTCAACAACGGATGAAGCGAACGGTATGTATCCCAAAGAGTAAAGAATGTATAATTCCTAAATTTCTGACTATTATGTACGCAAGCATCCGCACCCAGAAAATCTCCATTCACATCATTGAATAAAAACGGAGCTAATGAACAATGGTACAAAGCTGTATAAAACTGAACTTTTGCATCATAATCTGATGAGTGTATCTTTATTTTGGATAATGTATGATTCCACTTATTCTTCGTACGCTCCACCACTTTATCAAAATCCCAATCTGGAATCTCTTCTTTCATATTATTTTTCGCATTTTCTAATGATGTAAATGAAACTGCAACTTTTATTATAACCGGATCCTCACCTGCATTATCAAAAAGGATTGCAACCTTTATATTATTACCCGAAAGAGAATCCGGTATATCTTTTATTACATCACTTTTTTCGAAAAATATTTGTGAAAAAGTTCTTGAGAATTCTGCATAAAAATAAGATTTAACACCATTTTTAGTCAATCTGAAACCACTAATCGACTTTTCATTTTCCTTCTTTATCCCTGTTAACATTGGATTTGCATATTCTCCTAGTCCATGTTCCAAATCGACAATTACATGACCGGATTGATTTTTGGGGAACCAATATCTATGCATACCCACTCTTTCAGTTGCAGTCAATTCAGCCTTTATATTATAGTCTTCCAAAAATACGGAATAATACCCCGGAGCAGCTTTTTCCCCAACATGAGAAAAACGCGAACGATATCCTTCTTGTGTTTTTTTGTAATCTCCCGGTTCAAAAAGAATATCTCCGGTACAAGGCATAAACAAATAATGTCCAAACCCCATCCCATTACCACTTGTATGATTATGAGAAAACCCAAGCATAGAATAATCAGAATAATGATATCCAGCACTCCAACCAAAACCCTCCGTATTGCAGTCAGGACTAAGCTGGATCATTCCGAAAGGAGCCACAGCTCCCGGAAATGTTAAGCCTCCAAACGCATAATGACCTGGATTTTCACGAATCTCATCATATGTAACACTATCACCAGGATAAGCCTGAACCCATCCTCCTGTTCCGATAAACGGATTAACAAACTTTGTTAAATCTTCACCTGAATATATCTCTTCTCCTGTTACATTTCCTGTAAAAAAAGACAAAGAGACTATTACCATAAGAAAAATAATTTTCTTTCCCATGATTACTATTTATTTATCTATGTAAAACTTATTAGCTATTCCATACCGGAATTCCAGATTCTAAGACTAATAAAAATTTATTATCTATCTCATTTTTATTTCAGTCTGTCAATTTCTGATCTATTCTTTTGATATTTTCTTTGGGTTGATCCTCCTTGCTAAAAAACCAATTTCCAAGAACCAAATAATCCATTTCAGTACCCATAAAACAAGCATAAGCATCTTCCGGCGTACATACAATCGGTTCGCCGCGTACATTAAAACTCGTATTGACCAACACACTACATCCAGTCAGTTTTTTAAAAGCTTTCAGCAAAGCATAATAACTGGAATTTGACAGTTCCGTCACTGTCTGTACACGTCCTGTAAAATCCACATGTGTAATAGCTTGCAATGAAGAGCGATGATAGTATAGCTTTTCCTGATAAGAGAAATTATTATAATCATCCGGAACCGGAAACCTGTATTCCGGCTTTATTTCAGCAACCAATAACATATAGGGAGAAGGTACATTCAATTCAAAATACTGAGCGGCATCTTCTTCCAACACAGTCGGGGCAAAAGGACGAAAACTTTCACGGTATTTGATTTTCAGGTTCAACTTTCTCTGCATCTCCTTATTACGAGGATCCGCCAAGATAGATCGATTACCTAATGCCCTCGGACCAAACTCCATACGTCCCTGAAACCAGCCTATGATAAAGCCTTCATTCAACAAAACTGCAACTTTGTCATATAAAGTCCCATCATCAAATCTTCTCGCTACAGCTCCAGTTTTCCGTATCATATTCCGGACATCCTTGTCCGAAAAAGAGGGGCCTAAATATGCACCGGACATTCCGTCTGGTTTTTCGCATGCCCGTTTTTCCTGAAGATAAATATGCCACACAGCAAGGGCAGCTCCAATTGCTCCACCTGCATCTCCAGCAGCCGGTTGAATGTAACAATTCTCAAACAATCCGCTTCTTTGAATTTTTCCATTTGCTACACAATTCAATGCGACTCCTCCGGACATTACTAAATTCTTACATCCACTCACTTGTTTAGCAGTGGCCACAAGTTTTAATAGAACTTCTTCCGTAACCTGCTGAATAGCATAAGCCAGATCCATATATTCCTGTGTCAGTATACTTTCCGGTTTTCGGGGAGGTAAACCGAACAATTTCTCCCATTTCCGGTTATTCGTCATTTTTAATCCTGTCGCATAATCAAAATAATCCATATTCAAAAGAAAAGAACCATCCTCCCGAATATCTATCAAAAAATCTTTTATTAAAGAAATATATCTCAATGTTTTTTCCGACTTCATACCATAAGGAGCCAACCCCATCAATTTATATTCGCCACTATTTACGCGGAACCCGCAATAATAAGTGAAAGCAGAATATAACAACCCTAAGGAATGAGGAAATTGAAGTTCCCGCAATAACGATATATTTTCTTTGTAACCTCGACTGATCGTCGTAGTAGCCCATTCCCCAACACCGTCCACCGTCAGAACTGCCGCTTCTTCATAAGGTGAAGGATAAAATGCACTTGCTGCATGCGATAAATGATGTTCTGGAAAAAGAATTTTTGAATGAATGCCAAATGTTTCCAATTCTTTCTTCAGAATTCGTTTCATATATAATTTTTTCTTAATCCATACCGGAATCGCCTTAATAAAACTATGTAAACCTTTCGGAGCAAATGCATGATATGTTTCCAATAATCGTTCAAACTTTATAAAAGGCTTTTCATAAAAAGCGACATACGAAATATCCTCTCCATTCAAACTAGCCTCCTGCAAAACATAAGTAATAGCATATTTCGGGAAAGACGAATCATGCTTCTTTCGCGTGAAACGTTCCTCCTGTGCAGCTGCAACAATACGGCCATCTATTAATAAAACCGCCGCACTGTCATGATAGTATGCCGATATACCTATGATTGCTTTCATTTTTAAAATATTGAATAGATAAAAGGAGCCAAGGCCGAACCTTGGGTCAATACGATCAACAAGCTAAAGAAAAGAAGAGTTAATATCAATGGTATTAACCAGTATTTCTTTCTCGTTCTTAAAAAGCTCAAAAATTCTTTCAGAAATTCCATATCTTTATATTTTTGTTACTTTGATAATTAATTATTAAAACTGATTTTCCATATCTTCAGCTTTATATATCTTATTTCTCATGACAAAGACACTACCTACTCCTTTTTTAAAACTACGCAAACATAAAGTATCTTTAAAAAACAATTTACGCAATAAAGCCATAGGCGTTACTATCAGATAAAAGATCAGAGTCAATATAATCGCTGAAAAAAGAAGCTCTACAAGTAAAGCAAAGCCGAACCACAACCAAGAAAGCGGTGTATAGATAACCGGAACCAACCCTGTAACCAACAGGGCTAATACTGCAATTTGATACCACACCGTCCCTCCCGACACTAATCCTACGACTAATAATGCCAAACCCAGGACCACTCCAACATCCGTATTTTGTCTTCTACTTATCATATATTTCCATATTTTGCTGCAGCTTCTCTGTTCCCTATCTTTGAATAAAGGACAAATATTTCCTGCTTTAGTTCCACGTTACCAGGCTCTTCTGCTAATATCTTTTTACAAGATACTATTTTCTGAGCAATCTCTTTCATTGGTCTAAAATCAATCCTTCCATTTGCTGTAATCAAAATATCCAGAAAAGGTAATGCCTTTTCTGGCATATCCGATTTCATGTAAAGTATAGCCAACTGACGAGCCATTACCGGTTCTTTCTTCAACTTATACGCACGGGTTGCATAACGGATGCCTTTATTATATTCTTTTGCATCTATACATAAATTTACAATTTGTTCATACATTACATATTCATAAGGATATTCCAAAATAAATGCTTCCCCGACTTTAATTGCACGAGATAAATCCCCTTTTGCTACAAATGCCTTTAGTAACTTATACATAGCAACTTCCCATTTTATTGTATTAACAGCTAACCCTCCGGCCAAAGCCTCTTCCAATGACTTATCTTTTTTATCATCGGGGGCAATTGTTTCATTAAAAGGCCAGCCTTCTTTCAATAATAAAGTTGCATACTCCCCACATAAAGAGTCCACAGCAGTCAGCGGTAACTCTTTAAACTCCACTTCTACATCGGTCTGTTTAGCATTATTAGCATATAAAAAAGAAGACTGCTTAAAACTCTTAACTAATGCTTCCGAAATCAGGAAATGACCTTTTAAATTAGGATGCAAATGTTCTAACATCAACTCCTTGCCGATAATAGAGTCTGAAGCATATCCTTCAAACATCCTTTCTACATCCACAAACACAACATTCTTATACTTACGGGCCAAACGCTCCGTTATTTCATTTATTTCTTTCGGAGCTCTAAAACGTAACGCGTCCAATTCTTTTGCTTGCATATATTGTTCCTTAGCTTTTTTCTTATCCCCCCTTTTATAAGCCAGGTCTGCTTGATAAAAACAATAAGAGGCATTCAAAGAATCCGGACCATCCACACTTATGAAAGGTTTCTGATCTTTCAAATTACAAACTGTATTCGTCAAAAAAACTCGTATTCCGACTTTCTCATATTTCGCCAAAGTTTCATCTAAATTCTTTTCATATTGTTTAATTCCACCTTTATACAAATCGGATTCCAAAGGAATTTCCTGCTTTTTAACCATCCTTTCCATTAATGTATGGTCATAATCAGTTTTATTCCCATCAGGAAAGAACGCTGCTAAAATTTTCGATAATAGCTGGCCAACCTTTGTTTTTCTCAATTCTACTCCCAGCCTTGCAATCGTGATTTCACTTCCTAAAGTTCCAGTAGAACCAATTCCTAAAGCTCCGTAATATTCATTATGGCCAGCATTGATGATAACTGCATCCGGATGCTGAGCAATGATTTCATCTGCAAAGTCATAAACAGCATATGAATTTAAAGCCGTCATCGAAAGATTAATCAATTCCAGATTAATATCCGGAAAATCCTTATGCAAACGATAATCCAGCATACGAGGAAATGCACCATTATGGAAATAAGGAAAACCTACAGCTGTTGATTCACCTTGTACAAAAATACGAACTACATCTTGAGGTTTCTTTTTCAAAAAACGCTCAATGTTACCATTTGTCGCATTTTTTTCTTGTAGAAAATAGCGCAGAGAGACTTTTTCATTCAAATGCAATAGATAGGGTTGCTTTTTATCCTGTATAAATAAAGAAAGATCGTTTCCAAAGTCTATCATACGCAATCCTCCCTCCAGTAAGAATAATATTATTATCGGAAGAAAACCTGCTACAACCTTGAAATACCAATCTTTCTTTATTTTCATTTTAATAATTCTATTTATCAGTTAATACAATACCAATTATTCATTCTCATATCCGATACTCTGCTTAATATTAGGATTATCTTCCATTTCCTTTTTGGGTATTGGATAATATAAATCTTTAGCATCATAATGTGGTGCTCCGGAACGAGTAGTCTTATACCATTTGGAAATTTCTTTATCCAAGGTTTTCCAACGGCACACATCCACCCAATGTTGTACACCTTCAGCACAAAGCTCCAAGAAACGTTCCTCCCGAATGTCATCTCTCAACTGATCACCACTCGATTTTATATCATAGGACAAATCACCATCATAAGCACGCCTGCGGACACGGTTAACATATTCACGAGCATTTGCCTCATCTCCCGTTGCCTGGCAAGCCTCTGCATACATTAAATAAACATCTGCTAAACGCATCAAAAACATATTGATACCCACACAACAAGATTTTTCATAGGTAGAATATGTCAAAGGCACATATTTTCCGATACTCCAACCTTTAATATTATCTTCAACATCCTTATATTTAGCAGTAACAGTTGTATTTCCATTCATAATTACAGGTGTTCCTGGTTCCAGTGCTGTTACTTTAAGACGAGGATCCGAACCAAAACGTTCTATATTTGCATCATGGAAGTAAATATTCCCCCATCCGGCAGCTTCCACATTTCCATCCGGATTGATAAAGCATAAAGATGCCACAAAAGCATGCATAGAACCTTCACCACCACTCCAGTTTCCCCAGCCAGACGAAGAACCATCTTTCAAATTGATTTCAAGAATAGACTCATTATTAAACTTTGTCTGTGACTCATTAAACATTTTCGAGTATTCCGCAAAAGGAACAAGCTGTTTTCCTGAATTATCAATTACATCTTTTAATTGTATCTTAGCTTCATTATACTCTCCCTGGTACAAATTCACCTGACCAATAAAACTTTTTACTGCATACTTATCAGGACGCGAATAATCTGCCTGGCTTGTCCAATGATCCGGTAACAATGATTCAGCCTCTTTATAATCTTTCAGAATTTGGGCATAAACTTCATCCACCGAATTCCTTGTAGCATTCATTTGATCTGAAGTGGTCGCAACCTGTGTTCGAATAGGAACTCCTTGCTTGCTACCATCTCCATTACAAGGAAAACCTTCACCCCAGAACTGAATTAACTGTTGATGTCCCCAAGCCCTCCAAAAGAGAGCTTCACCATTTATTTGAGACAGACGGACAAGTTCATTTTCCGTAAAAGAACTTTTATCAATTTTTGCAGATTCAGCTAAAACAGTATTCGCACATTGTATCACTTTATAATATCCCCACCAAAGAGTTTGGACATAGCCATTATCAGAGGAAACCTGATTGGTCGCCTGCTGGTTCCAATACGGATCTGCAGTCCAAGCCATGTCTGCCGTGTGATCCACAATGAATGAATGCTTGGACATTACGCGTTTTCCATACAATTCAAAACAGATAACTTCCGCATAACAAGAAGTCATCAATGATTCCATATCAGACATTGTTTTCGGAAAATAATTCGGAGATAATGTTGATGGATCCGATAAATTCAAAAAACTGTCAGAGCAGCTGTTAAAAGTAATAACTGCTATTAAAAGAAATATTATTTTTTTCATATCCTATCCTACATTATAAAGTTAAACTAATACCCCCCATCACAGATTTAGCAGCCGGGAAGCGTGTAAAGCTATAAGTTGTTCTTTCCAGATATCCCCCACTCAACTCCGGATCTCCCTGAAATTTACTGAAAGTAAGAATATTATTACAATTAATAAATACCTTTAAATCTTCCACATAAAACTTAGACAACAATGATTTAGGTAAATTATAACCTAAATGCAAATTCTTCAATTTCAGATAAGAACCATTCTCAACAAAATAAGAAGAGAAATTTTTAAAATTGCCATTCGGATCCTCCCTTACCACACGAGGATGTTCCGTACTTGGATTCTGAGATGTCCAGGCGTCATACACTTTATATGTCGTATTATAATCGCCATAGAAATTTCGTTCGTAAGCTTTTGCATCGTTGAAAATATCAAATTTCGCATTACCTACCCATCCCATTATTAAATCAAAATTCTTCCATGAAAGACTAATATTCAGACCATAAATCAACTTTGGCCAAGGATTTCCAATATAATCTTTATCTTCATTTGTAATTTTACCATCTTTGTTTATATCCTTATAACGAAAATCACCGGGAGCTGTACCAGCCTGTTGATAAATTCCGTCTGACGCTTGAGCATTCAAGCCATCAATTTCAGCTTGATTTTGAAATATACCTTCCACAACATAACCATACAATTGTCCCATCGGTTGTCCGTTTTCAGTACGATATTGCGAACTATTCCAAGTACAATCGCCACTCGGACCTCTCCAGATAATCGGATTAATCTCATCATTCAGTTTTACAACTTTATTTTTATTTGTGGATAAGGTCAAAGCCACATCATAACGAAAGTCTTTATAACTGTCCCGGTATTGTATCATAAAGTCAAAACCTTTATTATTGATTTCACCGATATTAGCAGGATAAGTAGGAATACCACCGTTGCCCGCACTTGTTCCCGTCGAAATAGGTACACCAATCCAATACAACATGTCCGAAGTATTTTTATTATAATACTCTGCTGTAACATTAAGTTTGTTATTCAGGAATCCAACATCCAACCCTAAATCAAACTGAGCAACTTCTTCCCACTTAATAGATGTATTAGCCACTTTTCCATACCAAAAACCTCGTTGTACAGTCTCACCATCGTATGAATAATACAATAAATTATTTGTAAAAGAAGGTTCATACAAAAACTGACCAATTGTGTTATTTCCTATTTTACCCCATCCTCCACGGAGTTTCAATTGTGACAACCAATCAACATTATCAGCAATAAATGATTCTTTAGCAATATTCCACCCCAATGATAAAGAAGGGAATAAACCAAAACGATTATCAGGACCAAAATTATCATAACCATCTCGCCTTATTGTCGCTTCAAACAGATATTTACTATCATATGCATAATTGAAACGGGCAAACTGTGATAAGCTTCTGCTACGTCCTTTACCACCTTTGATATCTTTTTCTCCTGTACCCAGCCCCATATCTTCTGCAACCTGAACCGGAAAACCATTTTTCCAACCACCTGCACTTGAACTTTCTCCCTGAGAAGCTTCATACCCCAACATACCTTTTAAATAATGTTTGTCCGCAAAAGTATGATCATAAGTAAGCGTATAAAACATTCTCAATGTATGACCAGAGCCATAATCTTTGTTATATTCATTACCTCTGGACAATGAACCTATATTCCATGCCTCCTGAAAATCATTATTGGCATAAGAACTGAAATCTCCTGATAAATTTGCCTGGAATTTCAAGTCTTTAATGATTTCCCAATCCAATATAAAATTTGCTTTTCCCCAATAGTTCTTATTATCACGATGATGTACTAATTCGTCCATTACAGCATTGGTACCTTCATAATATCCACCTGCCGGTTGCTTACCCCAACCTCCACCTGATACATTTTCAAGGTCATATACTTTCATTGTCGGGACCTGACGATAAGAAATACCCAAAGGGTTCGATGGATGGTCATTGCCAAATCCCATCGATACAATTTCCGTAACCTTAACTTTTTTATTGATTTGTGTACTACTGGCTATACGAATACTTGCACCTTCATTCCAGTTTCCTATTTTAAAACCTTCATTTTTATTATACTCAGCAGACATATTGAAAGACGTTTTATCTGTACCGCCTGTCATTTGAATAAAATAATTTTGTTTCAATGCATTTCTCCAAATTTCATCATTCCAGTTCGTGTTAGGCAAAGAAGACGGATTATCCCATCCTGATTGCGGATTATTCGGAAAACCAGCAGCTAATTTACGATCAATAAAATCTGGTGTAGATAACATTGTCGGAACATCTACCGGCATGGCAACTCCTACATTTACTTTTGCATTAATATTAATACGACCAGTTTTTCCTTTTTTTGTTGTAACCAATATTACACCACCAGCAGCTCGTGCACCATAAATTGAAGTAGAAGCAGCATCCTTCAGAATCTCAATAGATTCAATATCATTAAAATTAGGAGCTCCACCCTGTATTCCATCTACAATCCATAAAGGATCAGAACCATTGATAGAAGCCGCTCCACGGATAATGATATTTCCATTCGATACATTCACACCGGCAACACGTCCTTGAATAATTTCAGTAACGCCTAAATCCAGATCTTTAAATGTTTCGGGTTTAACAGAAGCTACAGATCCTGTTATATTAGATTTTTTCTGTACTCCATAACCAACAACTACGACTTCATCCAATGCTTTATTATCTTCGTTCAGAACAATATCATAAGCCGTTTTATCTGTTACAATTTTGATCTCCTTATCCAAATAACCGATATAAGATATTTTTAAAATACCACCGACAGGAACAGATATTTCAAATTGTCCATTCATATCGCTAACGGTTCCATTAGATGTCCCCACAATAAAAATATTTGCTCCAATAACCGGATCGCCATTTATATCTTTAATCGTTCCGGTAATTTTTCTAGATGTTTGCTGTACAATTGCATCTCTTACATATAAAGCAATATGCCGGTCTGTAATTTTATATTCCAAAGCATTATTGCTAAATAAAATTTTAAGCACCTCATCAATAGATTGATTCTTAAATCTAACTGATACCTTTTTATTCAGGTTAACATCATTGACATTATATACGAACGTAAAATCCGTTCTTTTTTCTATCTCTTTAATCACCTGAGAAATAGTACCATTTTTCACATCAAGAGTGAGTCTTGCTGTTTGAGAGTAAGAAGTTGCCATTGCCCCCCATATACTCATGAAGAAAAATAGAATAGTGAATCTCATAATAATAGTTGATTTTTTTACATTCTCACAGGGTATACAAATTCCCCTTAAGTACTTTTTGAGATAAAAAAGTACTCTTATTAAATGATTATTCATACATTTGTAATGCTAAAAGGTTATTACTCGGTAGTTAGTAGCTACCGTTGAATTAAAAACATTTAGTTTTAAATTGGGAATGTTAGTAGCGTTCCCAATTTTTTATCAAAATCATGTTGAATCCATAATATGCCTGCTTTTAAGGTTAAACATCTTTATTTACTTGTGATATAAATTTCTCCTTTGACTTTTTGATATTTATATTTAGCAGAGACCTGAAGTATAGATAATATTTCATCCAATGTTTCATGATGAAAAAACTGAGCAGTAAACTTTTTCTTGGCAAGCATATCACTTTCGATATGAATAGAGACATCAAAAGCTCGGCTCAAAGTTCTCATAACCTCCTCCAACGTATTATTTTCAAAATGAAAAACACCATTCACCCACGCAGAATATAAAGCTCCACTTACTTTTTGAACCTTCACTTCTCCATCTGTTCTGTTATATAAAACCTGTTCATTAGGTGATAATATAACATCAGCCTTTCCCGTGTTATTATTGTCGGCAAAAACTGCAACCGTTCCATCCAACAGTGTGGTTTCAATTATATCGGTCTTCGAATCAGAATGTATATTAAAAACCGTTCCCAGAACTTCCACCTTCATTCCATCCATTACTACAATAAAAGGTTTTTCTTTATTTTTAGTTATAGAAAATAAAGCCTCCCCGGTAAACTCAACTTCCCGGTTTTGACTCGTAAACACTTGTGGATAACGAATACTGGCATTACTATTCAGCCATACAACAGAGCTATCAGGTAGTACAACTCTGGTTTTTGAACCGGATATCGATTTTACCTCCAGATAAGACATCTGAGATACGTTCTTCTCGCCGGAAGATATTATAAATAAAGAAGAAACGATCAACAAAGCCAAAGAAGCTGCAATCGAAAGATATTTCCATACAGAAGAAACTCCGATAGTTCTGCTTCTACCACATTTGATCCTATAGCAAACCTTATCAAATAGGGTATTTGGATCAGAAACGATCGGAACAAAATGAACTCGTTCAATATATTTCTGCAATTTCTCATCTCCAATTATATCATCATGCTTTTTCATTCTATACATTCGTTTCTAATAAAGATGATATTTTGGGGCCTCCCCCCTAATAGTAAAACCTACTTTTTTTATTATTTTTTTCATCATGCAGACACAGACGTCTCAAAAAGACATGTAAACCACTATATATCAATAACTTAAAGCACACATTTTCTAGATTTAATTCTATCGTTTCAAATTTACTTACCATGTAAAGCATAAACATTTAAATATCTATCCAACCTATTCATCATTAATATTCAACACCTAAAATCACTACAATTAAAATAAAATAACCATAAAAAAAATTCTAAGTCCCTTTATTTTCTTCATTCAACTTTCACTTTTTATTCTACCTTTGCGAGACAAAATAGTAAGAGGTAAGTAATGAGTGACAATATAGAAGATAAAAACCTGATCAAAAAAATTTCACAAGGAGATGAAGGGGCTTTTCGTGCTCTTTTCGATCAGTATTATCAAAGCTTACTCAGTCTTTCATTCTATTTTTTAAAATCCAGGGAACTTGCAGAAGAAGTGGTAGCTGATGTTTTTTACGCTATTTGGTTAAAAAAAGAATCACTGAACAAAGTAAACGATATTAAGAACTACCTTTATATTTCTACTAAGAACCAAGCGTTGTTGTATATTAGAAAATCTCCATTTATTGACAAACAACCTATTGATTTATATACGATTAATATTGCATCAGAAGAGTCTGATCCGGAAACAAAGTTACTGGACAAAGAATATCAAAAAATAATTCAAGAGGCAATTTTATCTCTTCCCGAAAAATGTAGAGAAGTGTTCCGGCTTTTCCTATCTGAAAAGTTGAAACATAAAGAAATAGCACAAATACTCAACATTTCAGAAAAAACAGTAGAAGCACATATCACAACTGCTTATAAACGAATTGCTTCATATGTAAATAAAGAATATAGTAAAGAGAAAAACATCAACAAAATGTTAAGCATCTTTTTCTAAACAAATATTTACGAACCATTTATTACGGTATTTACAACACAACCACAAACAGACTTTTTATAAAACAATAGACAAAATATCCGCAAAGCGCCATCTTCACCACCACACTGAGCAGGAATCCGATAAACGCTCCTATTCCGGCTTTAAAAGCATCTATAGACTTTTTACCTCCAAGCAATTCGCCTATCACTGCACCGGCAAACGGTCCGAACAATATCCCCCAGGGAGGAAAAATGAATATCCCCGCAATCATCCCTATCACACAACCCCAGTTGCCCCATTTACTTCCTCCGCCATACTTTGTACCAAGCACCGGGGTCAGATAATCCAGCAACTGCACTACCACGACTAAAACTCCCCATATAACCAGTTGAGTAACGGAGAACTGCACTTTATCCGTAAAATGAAGCAACCAAAGTCCCAAATAAGACAAAGGTGGTCCCGGCAGAACGGGTAAAAAACACCCCGCCAACCCGACCAGCAGGCAAATAGCCCCTAATATGATCAAAAAGATATCCATCTCTTCCCGCTAAAACTGTTCCAGAATCTGAATCCGTTTCTCTATCGGCGGATGCGTTGCAAACAAACCGCTCATTCCACTCAATGCACTCTCAGCTTGCTTTCCCGGATGCTGGATGAATAACTGGGCGACATCGTCACGTTCGACAGCCTCGATATCTGGATCTACTGAAATCTTCCGTAAAGCACTTGCTAAAGCTAACGGATTCTTTGTCATCTCCGCCGATCCGGCATCCGCCAGATATTCCCTTTTCCGGGAGATGGCAAAACGCATCAGTATAGAAAAGAAATAACCGACCGCTGCCACCAACAAAACCAGTAGCATCAACAGAACGGCTCCGTTCTTTTCATCTCTCCTTCTTGAAAAAGAAGAATAATAAGCCGAACGCATAGCCAGCTGCGCCACCATCGCGAAGATGCCGACAAACACAATCGATATGATAAGCAGCCGGACATCATGATTACGGATATGCGACAGTTCGTGAGCGATCACTGCTTCCAGCTCCTGATCATCCAACTTATCGATGATTCCCCGCGAAAGTGTCACCGTATAGCTCCTCTCATTGATTCCACTGGCAAAAGCATTCAGAGAATCATCGTCTATCACATTGATTTTCGGCATCGTCATACCCTGACTCATACAGAGGTTCTCTACCAGATTATACACCCGTTTGTTTTCCATACGGCTCAAAGGCCTGGAGCCGGTCGCTGAATTGATAATACTCGTATTGGCAAAATAAGCAATCAGAAACCAAATCAGCACGCCACCCAGCACATACGGTGCGATCTGTACGAAAAAGCCCATAGCCAACTGCATCTGTGTAACCTCCCCCGGCATCCGATAGTCTCCTCCGCCACCGCCGAGAAGCATCACATACAGATAACAAAAAAGCAGCACCAGCACACAGACCAGCACCGGAAAAAGACAAAGCAAGAGCAGCGAACGAAAATTATTCCTGCTCTGCTGTGTTTGTATACCAACGTATTGCATACTTAGAATTCAATTTTGGGAGCTTCTTCCAAAGTGGCCCGCTGTGCGCCCAGATCGAACATGATCTCCTTACGGAATCCAAACATTCCGGCGATCAGATTGGACGGGAATGTCTCCACTGCATTATTCAGCTCTTTAGTAGCCGAATTGAAATAACGTCTTACAGCAGACAATTTATTTTCCAGATCGGCTATTTCTTCCTGCAACTGGAGGAAGTTCTGATTTGCTTTCAGGTCGGGATAAGCCTCCAAAGTAATCTTCAACCCTGCCAATGCAGATGACAACGCATTTTCCGCCTTGATCTTTTCGTCAATCGTATGAACGCTCATCGCACCGTTACGCGCATTGATCACCCGTTCAAGCGTATCTTTTTCATGGGCAGCATATCCTTTAACCGTTGCAACCAACTGAGGGATCAGATCGTGCCGTTGCTTGAGCTGCACATCTATATCCGCAAAAGCATTTTCACGGTTGTTCCGCAGCTTGACCAGCGAATTATACAACGAGATTATCCACAACGCCAGCACGACAATTACTACAATAGAAACTATTAGTACCATTTTCTTTCTTTATTATATTAAGTTAGAATCTGCCCAAAGATATAAAAAGTATTTTGTAGTCATGATTCTTCGCCCGATATTTGTAATTCAATACAACTATTTCAGTATCATTTGCTCATCCGCAAAATAGTTTCATCCCAAATACAACCAGGCTGGTACGCTGCTATTACAGGAAGCTAAACAGATGATCATTTAATCAAGATTTAATATCAAACTCCTCTTTTTTCCCGACAGATTTTAATACCTTTGAAGCCACATAAAAATAAAAGTTGGAGATGATACAAAAAGAACTGATCGACGACCTGCAACTTAAATGGGGTCGTATACAACAGGCAATGCAAGCACAGCATGCAGATGCCTGCCTGCTGAGTGTAGATGTAAACCTGTATTATACAACCGGACGGATTTTCAGCGGATATTTCTATCTGCCTGCAGAAGGAGCACCCTGGTTCTTCGTCAAACGTCCGAACGGCCTGACCGACGATCATATCGAATATATCCGCAAACCCGAACAAATAGCCGAGATATTCGCCGCACGCGGTATCCCGATGCCGGAAAAACTGTTACTGGAAGCCGACGAGTTGACATACAACGATTATATCCGCCTGCAATCCATATTCAACCCGAAAGAAACAGGTAATGCAACCGCCTTGATGAGAACCCTGCGCGAGATCAAAACACCGTGGGAAATCTCGCAGTTCCGTATCTCTGCCGAAAAACATGCCAAGACATACTCGGAAATTGCCGAATGTTTCCGTCCGGGAA
This sequence comes from Parabacteroides sp. AF14-59, assembly GCF_003479515.1. Taxonomy (NCBI): domain Bacteria; kingdom Pseudomonadati; phylum Bacteroidota; class Bacteroidia; order Bacteroidales; family Tannerellaceae; genus Parabacteroides; species Parabacteroides sp. AF14-59. The sequence continues at coordinate 298,875 of NZ_QUHH01000001.1, forward strand.
TGACCGACCTCGAATTTCAGTATGAAATAGAAAAACGCATGCGCCAGAACGGTTCGATCGGAATCTTCCGTGCATTCGGGGCTAACATGGATATCTTTATGGGAAGCATCCTGGCAGGTGAAAATGCAGAAGCTCCCTCTCCTTTCGACTTTGCCCTGGGAGGCAATGGCATGGACGCATCCTGCCCGCTCGGAGCTAACGGCACGATCCTGAAAGACGGGACAGCCATCATGGTAGATATGGCAGGTAATTATACACCGTATATGACCGACATGACCCGCGTATTTTCAGTCGGTAAACTGACGGAAGATGCTTATCGTGCGCATCAGACCTCATTAACGATACAAAATGAAATCGAAAATGTCGCCCGTCCGGGTGTCGTCTGTTCGGAATTATATAACATCGCTGCCGGTATCGCAGAGAAAGAAGGATTTGCCGGAAACTTCATGGGAACCAAACAGCAGGCTAAATTCGTCGGACACGGTATCGGTATCCAGATCAACGAGCTTCCGGTGCTGACTCCCCGTTCCAAAGAAGAGCTGCAACCGAATATGGTATTTGCCCTCGAACCTAAATTCGTCATTCCGGGTGTAGGAGCCGTCGGTATCGAGAACAGTTTCCTGGTTACCGAAACAGGTATCAAGAAACTGACTCATTTCGAAGAAGAGATCATTCAATTACATTAATTAATAAACAATAAAAGCACATGAAAAAGACGATTACTTTTCTGCTTCTACTGGCATTCATCATTATGCCGGCAAAAGCTGCAGATGTAGAAAATGTAAAACCGGTCAAGAACGTTATTCTTCTGATACCGGACGGAACTTCACTGGCTACCGTTTCTATGGCACGCTGGTTGCAATGGTATACCAACCCGGACAAACCCAACCTGAATCTGGACCCGTACCTGTGCGGTACCGTACGTACACACTCATCAAATGCTCCGATCGGCGACTCTGCCCCGACTACTTCCTGCTACATGACAGGCTATCCGAGCCGTACCGGCTATGTCTCTACTTATCCGGAAAATGACGGTGACAACGATATCTATCCGACCGATCCCGAACGTGCTTTCCAGCCACTTACGACTGTGTTGGAAGCCGCTAAAATAACACAGGGCAAATCGACCGGCCTTGTTTTCACCTGCGAATTTCCTCACGCTACACCGGCAGACTGTTCCGCCCATAGCTACAACCGTGGCAAATATGAATGGATCGCTCCACAGATGGCTCATAACGATCTGAATGTAGTGATCGGTGGCGGTGTTTCCCTCCTTCCTGAAGAAAGTGAAGCCTACCTGAAAGGTAACGGATACGGCGTATTCAAAAACGACATCAACGGTATGCGCAACTATAACGGCAACAATATGTGGGCTTTGTTCGCTGACCGTGAAATGGCTTACGACATCGACCGTGACCCGGCTCAACAACCGGACCTGGAAGAGATGACCCGCATCGCTATCCAGAAACTATCCAAAAACCCGGAAGGTTTCTTCCTGATGGTAGAAGGCAGTAAAGTAGACTGGGCCGCTCACGCAAACGACCCTGTCGGCATGGCTACAGACATGTTGGCTTACGACCGTGCCTGCGGTGCCGCACTCGAATTTGCCCGCCAGAACGGTGAAACAGCCGTTATCATGGTTCCTGACCACGGAAACAGCGGTATCAGTATCGGTCGTGCCGAGTGCAAAGGATACGACAAACTAACGAAAGACCAGTTATTCCACCAGTTCTCTCTGTATAAACTGACGGCAGAAGGATTCGCTAAGAAAGTAAACAGCGAACCGAATTCGGAAGTACAGAACATCTTCCGTGAATATGCAGGTTTCGAACTAAGCCCGGAAGAACTGGATGCTTTGAACCATTGTAAAGACTATAAAAACAGTCCGATTCCAGAAGCCGAACGCAAAACTGAAGGCAAAGGTTCACTGTATAGCGGTTCGCTGACCTCTTTCATGTCGAAACTGCTTACCTCAAAAACCTGTTTCGGATTTACCACCGGCGGTCATACCGGCGAAGATGTTTTCCTAGCAGCCTACCATCCCGACAAGGCCAGCCTGCCGATCGGTATGCATACCAATATCGAACTGAACGCCTACCTGTGTGCTTTGTTCGGCATGGACCGCGACAAGCTGGATGAACTTACGGCAGAGAATTTCGCCCCTCACACAGAAGTATTCGAAGACTACCAATGTGAGATTATCCCCGCTAAAGATGAGAAAGGTTCTCCTTCATTAGTCGTGAAGAATAAGAAGAAACAGATCAACATCACACCGTTCAGCAATATCGTTACAATCGGTAAGAAAGGACAGGAAGAAGTCCGGCTGAATTCAGTCGTTGTCTATGTAGATAAGAACAATACATTCTATCTCCCGACGAAGCTGGCAGATTATCTGAAATAAATATAAAGCGGAGACTATTCGGTCTCCGCTTTTTTTATACTTTTGCAAGAAAGACAGATTATACACAAAATGAAAAGTAAAAGTTTAGTTTCTATCGATCAATGTTCCAAAGAGGACATTCTTCGTATTCTGGATAACGCCAGGAAGTTTGAGGAAAACCCGAACCGAAAGGTGCTGGAAGGCAAAGTTGCTGCCACCCTGTTTTTTGAACCCTCTACACGCACGCGATTAAGCTTCGAAACAGCTGTCAACCGCCTGGGCGGACGAGTGATCGGATTTCAGGATGCCTCTACGACCAGTTCTTCCAAAGGGGAAACACTGAAAGATACGATCCTGATGGTCAGCAATTATGTCGACCTGATCATTATGAGACACCATCTGGAAGGTGCAGCACGCTATGCTTCGGAAGTAACCGATATTCCAATCATCAACGCAGGAGACGGAGCAAACCAGCATCCCTCGCAAACCATGCTCGACCTGTATTCGATCCAAAAGACACAAGGAAAACTGACCAACCTGAATATCACAATGGTGGGCGACCTGAAATATGGGCGTACGGTACATTCGCTGATCGTCGGCATGTCGCACTTCAATCCTACTTTTCATTTCGTGGCTCCGGACGAACTTCGCATGCCGGACGAATACAAGAATTTCTGTGACGAACACGGCATCAAATATTACGAGCATACCACTTTCGACGAAGAGGTGATCAACCAATCCGATATCCTTTACATGACCCGCGTACAGCGCGAACGCTTTACCGACCTGGAAGAATACGAACGGGTGAAGAATGTGTATATCCTGCGTAACAAAATGTTGGAAGGAAGCCGCGAAAATCTCCGTATCCTCCACCCGCTGCCCCGCGTAAACGAGATCGCTTACGATGTGGATGACAATCCGAAAGCCTACTATATCCAGCAGGCACGCAACGGATTATTTGCCCGTCAGGCTATTATTTGTGAAGTTCTAAATATTTCAGTTGACAAGTGACAGTTGACAATTGACAGATAATAAATACCTGTCAACTGTCACTTGTCAACTGTCAACTTCTAAATAAACAAAGTTATGTCAGTAGAAAAGAAAAGAGAATTGCAGGTTGCCGCCCTGGAGAACGGAACTGCTATCGACCATATTCCTCCCAGCCAGTTATTTAAAGTCGCCAAATTGTTGGGACTTGAAAATATGGACAACACGATCACGATCGGCAACAATTTCCAAAGCAAGAAGATGGGTTGTAAAGGCGTGATCAAAATATCCGATAAGTTCTTCGAAGAAGATGAGATCAACCGTATCGCACTGATCGCTCCGAAAGTGATTCTGAACATTATCCGCGACTATGAGGTTGTAGAGAAAAAGACGGTTACTTTGCCGGACGAACTGGTCGGACTGGTTAAATGTAACAATCCGAAATGTATCACCAATAATGAACCGATGCCAAGCCGTTTCGAAGTGATCGACAAAGAGAAAGGCACGATCAAATGTCATTATTGCGAACGCAAGATAAATAAAGAAGACATTATTATTAAATAATAGTTGATAGTTGACAAGTGACAGTTGACAGGTATTTCGGCTTTCAGCCGATTGATTATCGGAGACAAAGTCTTACCTGTCAACTGTCAACTGTCATCTGTCAACTGTCAACTCAAAAATTATGAAGCAAGACTGGAAGCCCGGTACCATGATCTATCCTTTACCGGCCGTAATGGTTAGTTGTGGCAGCGAACCTTCAGAATATAATATTATAACTGTGGCGTGGGTCGGTACGATTTGTACCAATCCACCCATGTGTTATATATCCGTACGTCCGGAACGCCATTCGTATCCGATCCTAAAAAAGAATATGGAATTTGTGATCAACCTGACCACACGCGAGTTGGCTTATGCCACCGACTGGTGCGGCGTTAATTCAGGAAAAGATCATCATAAGTTTGAAGAAATGGGACTGACGCCGGGTAAAGCTACATTGGTGAATTGCCCCACCATCGAAGAAGCACCGCTTTGCATCGAATGCCGGGTAAAAGAAGTGGTTGCACTGGGTAGCCACGATATGTTCATCGCCGATGTTCTCAATGTCCAGGCGGATGATAAATATCTGGATCCGCAAACGGGTGCATTCGATATGCAACGGGCAGACCTGCTGGCTTATTCGCACGGTAAATATTATGGATTAGGAGAGTTTGTAGGTAAATTCGGTTGGTCCGTAAAAAAGAAAAAATAAGCGTATGAAAAAGACTCTCCTTCTATTGCCGTTGTTTCTCCTTTGCATTTCAGTCCATGCACAGAAGTTCATCCATATTGAGGATAAAGCTTTCAACTTTGGTGCAAAGGTGGGAGTCAATTCTACATTCCCGATCATTAACTCATTGACAATAGACGGTGTCGAAGCCGAAAATATCCGTCTGCAATATAAAGTCGGTTATCAGGCCTCTTTCTTTTGCAGGATCAATATCGACCGCTTCTTTATCCAACCGGACTTGACATGGTCGCGCAAGCAAGGAGATGTTCTTTTTTCATTGCCGCAAGCTACCGAATCAGACCAGGCAGCCGGAAGCATTTCGGAAACAGACCGGCTCCAACTAAAAACGACTTCACTGGAAATGCCGGTCATGATCGGTTATTATCTTGTAAAGGAAGGTCCTTATGCCCTCAGCCTGATGGTAGGCCCCAAAGTGAAATACAACTACAAGTCACGTTATACGACCCATTTCTCTGAAGTCACCAACGAATACATCAATGACAGTACACCGTTCGGACTGGGCATCGCCACAGGGCTGGGCGTGAGTATCTGGCGTCTGTTTTTCGAATTCACCTACGAATTCGGGCTTAACAAGGTTGAGTCCGATTTTAAGGACAAATCCTCGTTAACCCCGATAGAAAGAAATATCTCGATAGACAAGCGGACCAATATGATGAGCTTCTCGCTCGGTTTCCTGTTCTGATCCGTTTGATTCTTCTCCGTCTATTTTCCGCATATATCCTTGAAAGGACACCAGGCACAGGCTTTTTCCGTCGTCGTCTGCACGAACGGAGTTTCCTGTCCGAATATCTCATCCAGACAACGGCGCAGTTCCGCTTCAAAGTCGGCCGAATAGACAGAGAAATCCGTTACCGGCTCTGTTTTCATCCGCTCCACGCGCCGGCTCACGGCTGCATCGAACGAATCGGAAAAGAGCGTACGCATATAATAAATTCCCGGCTGAAGGGTCTTTCCTGCAGGCACGTCACCCAGCATCCATGAGTACATGAAAACCTGCATCACGGCTTTAGCACGGTCTTTATCTTCTTTATCGAACAGACTCTCTATAGAAGTAAATACCGAAGTCCCGCTCCCACTCTTATAATCGATGATGCGAACCGTATCACGCACCTCATCGATCCGGTCGATAAAACCTTTCAACTGGATTTCCGTCCGACCATCGCCCAGGGTAAACAGGCGGTTAATCTTCCGCTCCGATTCGATATAACGGAAAGGTGTCAGTTTACTGTCGCGCTCCAGTATCTTTTCCACATATTTCCGGATCATCTCACCGATCAGGAAGTTCTGTCCCGTCAAAGGACGTACGACATCCGACATGAAAAAGATCTCCGCAAATGCCCGTGCAATAGCACCGGTCAGGACAGGTGTATCTTTCTTAATCGCCTTCAGTAAATCGGCTGTTACCATCTTTCCGCAAAGAGGCATGTACAACTCTTCCATCACTTTGTGCAGGATACTTCCGAACACATTGCTCTCGATCGTTTCACTGACCTCCTCTTCCTCCTGTATACCCTCGACCACCGAAAAATAGAACTTCAGCGGACAATCCAGATAGGTATTGACCGCACTGGCAGAAATGGCCCTGTGCCCTCCTTTATGGAAAGCCTTCAACCGTTGCATCACTTCGTCCGTTTTCAGGACCTGCAAAGCCGGGGTTTTCGCGGACGAGACATTATAGACGACCAGTTTGTTCTGCAACGGCTCTTCATAATGGTAGTGCAGCTGATAGACAAAACGGCTGACTTCGCCTGTCTGCAAACCATTACTGCGGGTATCGTAGAGCAGGCTGACATGGCTCGCCCGATAAATCAGACGATAAAAATGGTAAGCCCATACACTGTCCTGATGCTCATAAGTGGGCAGGCCGAAACCTCTTCGCAAGTTATAAGGGATAAACGAGTTAGCCGCTTTCCTGAGTGGGAATATCCCCTCATTCATGGAAAGGATGATCAGCCGGTTGAAATCCAGTGCACGGGTTTCAAGAACTCCCATGATCTGCAAACCGGACAACGGTTCGCCCCGGAAAGGGATAGTTATCGTATCGGTCACCCGTTTGAGCAGGCGGAAATAGGTGTCGATCTTCATCTCGATCCCGGCATCCTGCATGATCTCTTTCATACGGTTGACGGTCGTGAAGTAATGGAAGATAAATTCCTGCTCCAGGTCGTTGGTGCGCTGGGTGGCATCTTCTTCCTCTTCACCGGAGGATAAAGCGTGCATCACCTTATTCAGTTCCTGCAGGACATTGATCAGGTAATCGGAAAAGGTATTGACATCTGTTACCGGCAGGAAGAGGACGGACAAAAGAGGCGTCTTTCCCAGATCGGCGGCAGAAATATAGATCTTGTTGTTTTCCGCAATATCTTTCACCAGGGCATTGACCGCTTCCGGACCGGTCGAACTGATATACCGATGGTTCAGGATAGGCAGCACATCACGGAAATAGAAAACCGGCTGACGGTCTACATAACGTACATTTTTCTGCAATGCCAGGATATACTCCATCAAAGAAGCGACTGGCGTACCTGCCAACGGATACCCCATCGTCACATTGATACGGCGTATCTGTTCGGGAATGGCATTCAGTACCGGAATAAGCAAATGTTCGTCAGGCAGGATAACGGCTGTACGCAACGCTTCCTCGGGCGACATTTCATCCTCCTTGCAAAGTTCGTTCAGCAATGTGTACACCTGTTTTGCCTGACCGATACCGGAAGGAATACCGATCACCTCAATCTGTGTTTCCGTTTTTTCTTCCGGAGGAAGCGGATACTGCGACGGGAAGTTTTTAAGATTCCGTTCGACAAAATAGGATGCTTTATTATCCCGGTCCGTCACTTTATCCGAAGCATAATCCCAATAGAAATCAGCGATTCCCCGTTTCTGCAACTGCATCAGGAAACGTTCCTCCGCGACAGACAAGGCATTCAGACCGACAAAGACTACCTTCAGATAAGGCAGGTCGCAACAGTCATCCTGCTCCATCTGTTCAACGACTTCACGGAAGATCATACCTTCATAGCCTCTTCCCTCCGCCGCCAATGCTTCACGCAGATCGGTGTACAACGTATACAGGATTTTCCAGACAGCCAGAAATTCTTCCTGGTTCGGAGAATCTCCCTTCGGATAGAAAGACGACCAGAATGTACGGATTGCCGCTATCTGATCTTCATCCAGGAAACTGAAATCGTTCTCTATCTCCCGCAGGTCCGTCACATTCGTAAACAACATGCGGGCATCTGCCATATATTTATCGACATCATCAAAGTCGTTCAACAGCATTTCCCCCCAATAGAGGAACTCGTCAAAGGTTTCCGTCGAGCCGCTATGCCGGATATAGATATCGTACAGCATGAACAGCATATTGATCTTATCTGCCGCCTGTTTGCCGCTCAACTGCACAAACAGGTCGTTGATGGTCAGGATCGTCGGAGAGAAAAGCGGCTTGTCCGCCACCTCCGAAAGATATTTTTGAAAAAACAGGCCTGTTCGCCGGTTAGGGAAAACAAAAGCCAGCTTACTGACCTCCGCTCCGTATTGCTGATAAAACAAAGAGGCTACTTGGTATAAGAATGGTGTCATATCGATTCAATCCTTTCCAGTTCCTCTGATGTAAAACTAATATTATTCAACGCCTTCAAATTATCCAGTAACTGTTCTACCGAACTGGCTCCGACAAGGACGCTAGTCACACGATCGTCTTTCAGCAACCATGCCAACGCCATTTCTGCCAACGTCTGCCCACGTTCCATAGCCAACTCGTTCAAGCGGCATATCTTGTTTATTTTTTCCTCTGTCACCTGCTCACGCTGCAAATGTCCTGTCGACCTGGCAGCCCTTGAGTTTTCCGGTATTCCATGCAGATATTTATTGGTCAGCATCCCCTGTGCCAAAGGAGAAAAAGCAATCATGCCTACGCCTTCTTTCTTCAATAAAGGTAACAAATCAGGTTCCGTCCAACGGTCGAACATGGAATAACGTGCCTGATGGATCAGGCAAGGAACACGATATTCTCTTAATACGGCCAGTGCCTTTTCCGTCTGTTCGGCATTATAGTTTGAAATGCCCACATACAATGCTTTCCCCTGGCGGACAATATCCGCCAAAGCCCCCATTGTTTCCTCTATCGGTGTTTCCGGATCAGGACGGTGGGAATAGAAGATATCCACATAATCGAGTCCCATCCGTTTCAAACTCTGATCGAGACTGGCTATCAAATACTTCCGGCTACCCCAATTCCCATACGGACCGGGCCACATATCGTAACCGGCTTTTGTCGAAATAAGCAGCTCATCCCGATAAGCTCCCAGTCCTTTCTTCAGAATCCTGCCGAAATTTTCTTCTGCAGAACCGTAGACTGGCCCGTAATTATTCGCCAGGTCAAAATGGGTAATCCCGTTATCGAAAGCCGTATGGGCAATCTTGATAAAGTTATTGAAAACATCCACACTGCCGAAGTTATGCCATAACCCCAGAGAAATAGCTGGCAATAAGATACCGCTGCGTCCACAACGACGATACGTCATCTCCGCGTATCTGTTTTCATTTGGTGTATATATACTTTCCATGGTGCATTTTATTTCTTACAAATGTATATAAAAATTGCATATCGGACACAGTCTTTTTTTAGTGTCGAACATAGTTTTGCACAAATCAACTATCATACTATCATATTTTCGGCATACTGATTGAATTTCATACAACACAAACATGATAGTTGCCCAAAACAACTATCATGCAACTATCATAAACTGTCATTCAACTATCATTTTGGCCCTTTTCATCGAAAAATAAGGTATCCAAAAGCATTACAAAACAGGCTATTTTGCACAGAACATACTCTTTTTTTCAGCAATACTATGTCTTATTTAGCAGAAAACAAGCAGAAATCTTCTCCAAGTCTCCCATCTGAATGTCATTTACACCCCCATCTGAACGATGCTAAGACCCGGGTCTTGAAGGTGTCGAGACCCGGGTCTCAATAATATTTAGTAAGTATGTTATTGAAAATAAGAAGTATACTTCATGAAAACAAACAGGTATTTTTATGATAGTATGACAGTACAATTTCATACTATCATATATACTATCACAGAGTGAATAGCATGAATTTCAATGCATTCAAAACATAGAATGATAGTATGACAGTTACTTTTTCAATCTACTGGTAATAAAAGATCACCACAAAATAATCATCTTCTTTGCTTCCGTTGCTTCTTTAGAATTATCAGTACTTACCGCTGCGCGATAAATATAAACACCCGGACGCACATGAGTTCCCGAATTATTTCTCAAATCCCAGTCTATCGTATAGTCTTTGAACAGTTCGGAAGAACCTGTCTCTTCATGCTTCCAATGCAGACGACCTGTCATGTCGTATACCATGATACCTACTTTCATCCGGGATTCCGGACGGTTGTGCGTAATATGAAATTCGACATTTCCCCTCGCAGGTGTAGGAGTTGCGATCACATTGGTGATGAAAGGTTTTAGACCTTCAACAACATTAAAACTAAATGTATAAGTAGCCGAATTATTCATGATATCCCAAATTTTGAATTCTGCATGATGTAAACCCGGAGTTAAAACCGGAATACCGAATTTCACCATACCTTCCCCATCACTACCTATTATATTTTCATAATAGCTATTGAGAATATAACTACTATTCGGATTATTATCTATAGACAATGTAATACCATGCCCTATACTACTCTCTGTTATATTGATTCCACTTTCATCCCACACTTTTGCATAGAAATAAGGAGTAGAATTCACATCACCACCATCAATAAAAGTAGTATCGTTCAAAAAGAGTGACCGTATTTCCGGAGGCATATTATCATCTTTCGGATTATCCGAAGTCCCAAAAACAGAGAATTTCTTAAATGAGCCGCTTGCATCCCTTTTACTTTCACTTTCATAGGCATACATAGTTATTTTTCCGTTTTTACCAACTTTGTAAGAGATGTCTTTAGGTACAAAAAAAGATATCTTGAACCTTCCGTTCCGTACAGAGTCACTGCCTAAAAAAATCGTATTGATATAATCTTTATATCTGATTTTAGGAACAGAATCCCGATATAGAGGTTTCCCATCTTTTTCACCATACTTAAATGAAATTTTATTATTACCCATAGTTTCTTTTTCATCAAGTGCGTCAAACACCCGGACGTTCAAAACTCCATTAAAATCCGACAGTAAATCATCAGAGGCAGTGCAGACAATTCCTTCCAACTCTACTTTATCCTGTGACTTAAACTCAAAAGAACTATCAGCCACGTCTTTTCCATTGATCGTACTTAACCTGAGCCGATATTTAGGGTAAGATAACTTCAATGCCGGGTCACCGATCAGACTGAAACCGAGCTTGCGAAGTGATGGTTTCTGCTTAGAACTTAAAAAAATATCTCCTAGCGCCTTTCTCTCATTATCCGATCCAAACAGTTCCTTAACCAAATTTTCATTGATATTCTTATTATCTGGAGAAAAAGCTACACGAGTAGTCGTAAACAAAGCAATTCCTCCGCTTACTTTATTCAGGAAAACATCTTCTCCGGCTGAAGTAGCTACCTGATCAAACGGACAGAAATCGCAGGATGCAGTGATCCATATCGGTAAATGCTTATAAGTGGATTGAATAATATCGTTTTGAGTGATCACAGCCTCCTCGCTTAATGATTTAGCACTACCATGTCCGGTATAATTCAACATGAAGCATCCTTCTTTTAATGTCTTCTGGATAAGCGGGGGAATATCCGGATAGGAACTTTTACCTGACCGGTCCTTTTTAAAAGCATCAAAAAGTATCTTGGTTGAAACATATTCAGCATGATTCTCTTCTAATGTATCAGCCAATTCATCCGCATACTTTTGATGGTAAGTAGCATATTGATCAGCGTTACTTCCATCATCACCTATAAAGCAAACCTTATTCTTCCAGTCGCCAACGGGAGCATTCATATAAGAGATCACTTTATTCACAGCATTCCGGGCTTCAGTGATTGTCCGGACCGGAAAGCGTCCTATTCCGATATCTATTATGTCATTACTAATATTCACGCCTTCATTATCATCCAGTAGTCCAAAATAATCATCAACCACATACGAAGTATCATCTAATGATTCATTTGTCTGATAAGTCAACAACATATTATTTTTCATACCTGAAGGAAAAAGTTTCCATTCACTGGAAACAAACCGGTTATCATAGGCTCCGTCTCCAAAAAGTAATAAATATTTAGGAGCGTTCGACTGTTCATTTTTGCTTCGGTCATAAAACATTTTCATCAGACGTCTGTAAGCGGTGGCATCCGGCGTTCCGCTGGAAAACTCATTATAGATTTCTTCTGGGGTAACAACCAGGATATTCTCCAGTTGATCATGCTCTTCGTGTGCTTGTTTCAATCTTTCCGCTTCACTCTTAAAGGCAGATGGAGAAATGATCACCATATCTGCCTGTCGTAAAGCATGTAAATTTTGCTCTGCTACCTTTTGGCTATTATTCGCACTGATAACAGGAACAGAGTTGTCCAGCCTGAAAACCACAAACTCTCTCAACCGATCCTCTTTAGGAATAACAAATGAGAAATTGCTTTCATTCAACACTCCTTCAATTATCCGAGGATTTAAAGCATCAGTCACATCAAGTACAATCGTATTCGCATCAGCATTCTTTATTGTAAAACATGATTTATTTCCTATCGATGAGAGAGTTCGGAAGAACGTCGGTTGACCATAGACTTGCAAAGACCTCTGCAACTGTATATAGATATAATCCAGATAAGCCGTATTATTCCCTTTCTCTGAATAATCAACTTTGACGGAAAAACTATTTTCTTTTCTACCTTTCCAAATTCCATAGGCTTCTGCCGACCGGGCTTTTATATATTCATAAAGTTTCAAATTAGGCGATACACCATTGATATAGCTCTTCACAACCTCTTCCCCATTAATTGAAAGAACAAAATTTTTTGCATCGTTTGTTTTAGCTATTAAACGACAGTCAACAAAAGCATCTGTATCCAATATACCTTCTACCTTTTCAAAAGGAATAGAAACAGTGGAATACAGCGATTCACCAAAAAGTTCACGCCCAGACTTATTAACCGAAACCAAATCTTTCTCATGTAAAAGATAATCATCAAAATAGTCAAATTCTATAGTAGCATCTTTCGTTTCAGATGGGACAATATCCATTTCTTTTACCTCTGAAGAAGTGGTAAGAAAATAATATCCGTAAAGGGAATAGGGATTATTGGTATGTACAAATTTATTTCTTTTACTGTCTTTTCTATAGCTCACTTCTTTATATTCCCATTTCGTCGTTCCTCTTCCATAAAAAAGTATATAATTATCCTTTCTCAATACTGGAACAGCAGGCAGATCATCCACATAGGGTTTGGTAAAATCTTCCTCCAACGGCCAACCGCCATAACCATAGACTGCGACTTTTGAAGGATCTTCGAAACCCATATTCTTCAATTCGGAATAAGTCAGTTTATATATTCCGTCTTTTTCGATCTGTATTTTCACCCAGTGTCCTTTGCTTAATACAGAATTGTCCGCATAGCGTCCACTTGCTTCCAATGAAAAAGAAAGGCAGAAACAAAGTAGGAATGCAATACTAGTTATTGCTGAGAATCTTTTTTCGTGTAGCTTCATATTTTCAACTATTCAATGATCTTTTAACGCTTTCTGTTTTGATTTATTATAAAAGAGCTGGAGAATCAAAAAATAAGTTCACTAACTTTGTTGAAATTGAAAATGACTTAAACAAACAGATCAGATGAAGAAAACATTATCGAATAACCTGTTGACTATTCAGGTGTCACCACATGGAGCCGAACTCAGCAGCATCGTTGCCAACGCGACCGGTAAAGAATTTTTATGGCAGGCAGATCCGGCTTTCTGGAAACGCCACTCGCCCGTATTATTCCCTATCGTGGGCAGTGTGTGGAATAACGAATACCGCCATAACGGAAAGACATACAAACTATCACAACACGGTTTTGCACGGGACCGGGAGTTTGAACTAATAAAGGAAACTGATACGGAGTTGCGTTTCCGGCTACAAGAAAACGAAGAGACATTGCAGATATATCCTTTCCCGTTCTGCCTGGAGATCGGTTATAAACTGGCCGGTAACCAGATCGAAGTTTTATGGTACGTAAAAAATACCGGAAACGAAGAACTTCATTTCCAGATCGGGGCACATCCGGCTTTCTATTTTCCGGACTACGACAAAGAAGATCAGAAAAGAGGTTTCTTTGCCTTTGATAAAACACAGGGATTGACATACAAACTGGTCGAGGAGAAAGGATGCATCGGAGAGAAAGAATATCCGCTTGTACTTGACAAAGAAGGATTGTTACCGCTGGATACACACACTTTCGACAAAGATGCGTTAGTCATTGAAAACAACCAGATCAACCGGGTCGACTTATTGAAACAGGACGGAAGCACCTCACTCTCCGTATATTTCACGGCACCGGTTGTCGGCCTTTGGTCGCCTCCTGCTAAAAATGCGCCTTTTGTTTGCATCGAACCGTGGTACGGACGCTGTGACCGGGTCAATTATACGGGAGAATATAAGGATAAAGACTGGATGCAACATTTGGAGCCGGGAGAAGTGTTTGAGGCTTCCTATTTTATCGAAATTTATTAATTACTTTTGGCTTGATCCAAAAGTAATCAAAAGATCAAGGCTGCACCTGCCTCGCTACTCCGCATCCTGCGTTCGCTGTCGCCTCCGAAACTCGCTACGCTCAAACAGCGGATGCTCCGGGCGCTCTCTCCGGCTGCTGCGCTTAACGTTCGTCAGCTGAGGCCTTTCATAGAACGCAAAGCGTTCTCTTGTGATTGCCGATACTGCTTGTTAAAACAGAAAGCACCTGTTATAATATATAGGTGTCGGTATCGGCGATCCTAAGAGGAAGCAGAGCTTCCTTGGAAAGGCCTCAGCGGGTGAGCGTCCGCGAAGGGGAAAGACGAAGTGGTTAAAAAAATCCGTTGTTTGAGCGTAGCGAGTTTCGGATTTTTGAGCGTAGTCTTTCACCGTAGCAGCGAAGCCGGTGCAGCCTTGATCTTTTGGTTACTTTTCTATCAAGAGAAAAGTAACTCTACTTTAAACCTCTATTCTTCAGCAGCGGTTCCGTATTCGGTTCCTTGCCACGGAAGTTTTTATACATATCCATTGCATCATCGATACCGCCCGGAGTAAGAACATACTGGCGGAATTTCTGAGCTACGTCTTGATTGAAAAGATCACCGCTTTCCTTATAAGCCTGATAAGCATCGGCATCCAATACTTCCGCCCAGATATAACTATAATAACCGGCCGTATATCCGCCACCCATCGTATGATTGAAATAAGTCGTACGATAACGGGAAGGAATCTGTTTCAACAAGCCACGGTCACCCAGGACAGCCTCTTCAAACTTCATCACATCGGCACCTTCATGTACTTCTTTCAATACATGGAAATCCATATCCAGCAAAGAAGCAGCCAGATATTCGGTTGTTGCAAAACCCTGTCCATATTTACCGCTCTTATCCAGTTTCTCGATCAGTCCGGCAGGAATCACTTCATTTGTTTCGTAATGTCTTGCATATTCTTTCAGCAACTCCGGTTCAAACACCCAATGTTCCATAACCTGTGATGGCAGTTCCACGAAATCGCGGGGAACGCCCGATACGCCATAATAATGCACGTCCTTAAACAGGTTATGCAGGCCATGACCGAACTCATGGAATAATGTTTCCGCCTCGTCTGCACTCAGCAAAGCAGGTTGTCCGGGAGCCGGTTGGGAAAAATTACATACAATCGTAACAACCGGACCGAGACGTTTACCATCTTTGTAAGTTTGCGAACGATATGTTCCACACCAGGCTCCGCCACGTTTGCTGGCACGAGGGAAGAAATCCATATACAGAACCCCCAGATGCGTACCGTCTTTATCCTTACATTCGAAAGCCTGAGCATCCGAATGAGGTAACGGTATATCTTTGATCGGAGTAAATGTTATACCATATAACTTGTTAGCCAAAAGGAAAGCACCGTCACGCACATTTTCAAGCTTCAGATAAGGACGGACCTGATTCTCGTCCAGATCGAACTTAGCCTTTTTAGCTTTCTCGAAATAATAACGCCAGTCCCAACCTTCCGCTTCAAAATTGCCGCCTTCTTTCTTGATCTCAGTATTGATATCAGCCAGTTCGTCTTTAGCTTTAGCCAGTGCAGGTTTCCAGATCTCATCCAAAAGAGCATATACCTGTTCCGGCGTTTTTGCCATACGGTCTTCCAACACAAAAGAAGCGTAGTTGTCATAACCCATCAGTTTGGCTTTTTCCAGACGGAGAGTGATCAATTTAAGTACAACGTCTTTGTTGTCGGCATCATTACCATTGTTTCCTCGGTTGATATAACCTTTGAAAATCTTTTCACGCAACGCACGGTTGTCGGCATATTGCAGGAAAGGCATCACACTCGGATTATGCAACGTGAAAAGCCATTTACCTTCCAGACCAGCCGAACGGGCAGCTACTTCAGCATTCATGATCAGACTCTCCGGTAATCCGGCAAGGTCGTCCTTATTATCTACAATTAATTGGAAAGCATTCGTTTCTTTCAGCATATTTTGTCCGAAAGTCAACTGAAGCATGGATATTTCGCTATTCAGTTCACGCAAACGGGCCTGTTGTTCTGCATCCAGGTTTGCTCCGCCACGGACAAAACTTTTATAGGTTTCTTCCAGTAATTTCTTCTGTTCTTTATTGAGATTCATCGATTCCTGATTCTCATACACCGTTTTTACACGGGCAAACAAATCCGGATTCATACGAATATCATCACTGTTCTTTGAAAGTAACGGAGATAATTCACGGCTCAATGCCTGCATCTCATCATTTGTATTCGCACTGTTAAGTCCGTAGAAAATTGCACTTACCTTACGCAGCAGATCACCACTCTGGTCGAGCGCGACAATCGTATTTTCAAAATCGGGAGCAGCTTTCTGTTTTACAATCTCTTCTACTTCCTTTTGCTGTTGAGCGATACCTTCTTTAAAAGCAGGCATATAATCATCCAGTTCGATCTTATCGAAAGGAGGAACACCGAACGGAGTTTTGAACTCAGTTAAAAGAGGGTTTTCTGTCATGGTTTCTGTTTTATTTCCTGACGAACCACAGGCTGTCAAGACAGCGGCTAATCCGGCAGCCATAATTGTTTTCTTCATTATGTTTTGTTTAAGTTACTAATTTGCACAAAGATAGAAAAAAGTTGACAGTTGACAAGACAGATGACAGTTGACAGGTGACAGTTGACAGATAAGCTTTGCGCTTATATATTGTCTTCTATCATTTGCCAACTGTCAATAATAAATTCAGCCAGTCAACCTAACCGAAACTGTCAACTGTCACTTGTCAACTGTCAACTGTCTTGTCAACTATTTCAGTCCTCTGTTTTTCAGCAACGGCTCGATGCTCGGCTCCTTTCCCCGGAAATTGGTATACATATCCATAGCGTCATCGATACCACCCGGAGTAAGGACATACTGACGGAATTTAGCAGCAACTTCCTGATTAAAGATATCACCAGTTTCCTTATAAGCTTCAAAAGCATCGGCATCCAATACTTCCGCCCAGATGTAACTGTAATAACCGGCAGTATATCCGCCCTCCATCGTATGGCCGAAATAAGTTCCCCAGTAACGAGGTGCTATCTGAGTCGGCAAACCGCGACCATACATCGCTTTCCCTTCATATTTCTCAATATCCAGGTCGGCCGGAATTTCTTTCATTACATGGTAATCCATATCCAACAAAGAAGAAGCCAGATATTCTACTGTGGCAAAACCTTGTCCGTACTTACCACTCTTCACGATCTTATCTACCAGCTCCTGGGGAATAACTTCGCCTGTCTTATAATGTTTGGCATATACTTTCAATACTTCGGGTTCAAATGCCCAATGCTCATTGACCTGCGAAGGCAGTTCTACGAAATCGCGAGGGACATCGCCAACACCGTAATAATGAACATCGCCAAACAATGCGTGCAGTGCATGACCGAATTCATGGAAAACGGTTTCAGCTTCATCGGCACTCAACAAGGCAGGTTGCCCGGCTGCCGGTTTACTGAAGTTGAAAACAGTCGTTACTACCGGAGTGACCTTCTTACCGTCTTTATAAGCCTGGGAACGATAACCGCCACACCATGCTCCGCCACTCTTGCCGGGACGGGTATAGAAGTCCATATACAGAACTCCCAGCGGTGAACCGTCTTTGTCCTTACATTCGAATGCATAGGCATCGGAATCAGGTTTCGGAATGTCTGTTATTTCTGTAAAGGTGATACCATACAGTTTGTTTGCCACATAAAAGGCACCTTCACGTACATGGTTCAGCTCCAGATACGGACGCACTTCGTTCTCGTCCAGGTCGAACTTTGCCCGACGGGCTTTATCGGCATAATAACGCCAGTCCCAGGCTTCAGCCTTGAAGTTGACACCTTCTTTCTTTATCTCGGCATTGATGTCGGCCAATTCTTCATTTGCCTTTGCCAACGCCGGTTTCCAAAGCTGATCCAACAGTTGGTATACATTCTTTTCATTCTTTGCCATGTTCTCTTCCAGGACGTAAGCGGCAAAGTCTTCGTAACCCAACAGTTTGGCCTTTTCGAGACGGGCGGTAACCAGTTTCTTTATTACTTCTTTGTTGTCGTTGGCATTATTGTTATTTCCCCGGCAAACATAGGCATTAAACATCTTTTCGCGCAATGCCCGGTTATCTGCATATTGGAGGAAAGGCATTACACTCGGGTTGTGAAGCGTGAAAACCCACTTGCCTTCCATCGAGTCGGCAGCGGCTGTCTCGGCAGCAGCGGCGATCAGGGTTTCAGGCAGGCCTGAGAGATCTTCTTTATTATCGATAACCAACTTGAAAGCATTTGTTTCTTTCAGGGTGTTCTGTCCGAAGGTCAGTTCCAGTACTGAGATCTGCTCGTTCAGTTCACGCAGTTTAGCCTGCTTGTCGGCATCGAGGTTGGCACCGCTGCGAACAAAACCTTTATAGGTTTCTTCCAGTAGCTTCTTTTGTTCCTTATCCAGGTTAAGCGAAGCCTGATTGTCGTAAACAGCTTTCACACGGGCAAAAAGGGCCGGGTTCAAACTGATATCATCAGAATGGGCAGAGAGAATAGGATACAATTCTTGCTCGAGTTCCTGTATCTCGTCGGTTGTGTTCACACTCGACTGCCCACTGAAAGCATACATAACTTTATTCAGTAACTCGCCTGCCTGGTCGAGGGCAACGATCGTATTCTCAAAGGTCGGCTCTTCCGAATTATTCACCAGGACATCGATCTCTTTCTTATGCTCCGCCATTCCCTTCTCGAAAGCCGGTTTATAATGTGCTACTTCTATTTTATCGAAAGGAGGAACACCGAACGGAGTTGTATATTCCGAGAAAAAAGGATTGGGTGCAGCATCTGCTACATCGCTTTTCTTTGAGGAGTTACAGGCTCCCAAAACTACTGCCAGACTGGCAGCCATAAGCGTTTTATTCATAACCATGATATTGTAAGAATTAATTTATGTCTACATTAATTATACGATAGGATGCACAAAGATAGGGAAGTTTTATCTTTCTTTGTTCTTTTAACATTATAATTAGAATAACCATGAATAGAATATGTGAATTGTTTGGCATCAAATATCCTATTATACAAGGCGGAATGGTTTGGTGCAGCGGATGGCGGCTTGCTTCGGCTGTAAGTAACGCCGGAGGACTGGGATTATTGGGAGCCGGCTCTATGCATCCCGAAGTATTACGCGAACATATCCGGAAATGCAAAGCGGCAACCGACAAGCCTTTCGGTGTTAATGTTCCGTTGTTGTATCCGGAAATAGATACACTGATGCAACTGATCGTGGAAGAAGGAGTAAAAATAGTCTTTACGTCTGCCGGAAGTCCGAAGAAATGGACACCTTTTCTGAAAGAGCATGGTATCACCGTCGTGCATGTGGTAAGTAGTTCCGTATTTGCCGTAAAATGCGAAGAGGCCGGTGTCGATGCTGTCGTTGCCGAAGGTTTTGAAGCCGGAGGTCATAACGGACGTGAAGAGACGACAACACTCTGCCTGATTCCTGCCGTACGCCGTGCTACCTCGCTCCCACTGATGGCCGCCGGAGGAATAGGAAC
This sequence comes from Parabacteroides sp. AF14-59, assembly GCF_003479515.1. NCBI lineage: Bacteria > Pseudomonadati > Bacteroidota > Bacteroidia > Bacteroidales > Tannerellaceae > Parabacteroides > Parabacteroides sp. AF14-59. The sequence continues at coordinate 318,731 of NZ_QUHH01000001.1, forward strand.
CGGTGACGCAATGCTTGCCACTTTCGCCCTCGGTGCGGAAGGCGTACAGATCGGAACGCGTTTTGCCCTGACAACCGAAAGTTCCGCTCACGAGAAATTCAAACAACTCTGCTTCAGCCTCAACGAAGGCGATACAAAGTTACTCCTCAAAAAACTGGCTCCCACCCGGCTCGCAAAAGGTGATTTCAAAACAGCAGTGGAAGAAGCCGAAGCACAGGGTGCATCAGCAGAAGATATGCGCGCTTTACTAGGCAAAGGAAGAGCCAAAAAAGGTATGTTCGAAGGTAATCTGGAAGAAGGAGAACTGGAAATCGGACAGGTTGCTGCCTTATTCAGAAAAGAACAGACAGTTAGTGAAGTGATGGCAGAACTTGTTGCCGATTATCGTAAAGCACTTGCCGGATTGAACAACGAAGCAAATCTTTTCTAACCGGGCATCCGGTGTCCTGATAATTTCCTCGTTAGGAAACTGGAGTTTCTTGCCTGGGAAACGTCAGTTCCCTGCCGAGGAAATCACAGTTCCCCGCGCAGGAAACTACAGTTTCCTTATTAAAAAAATTTAGGAAACTGCAAGCCCCTGACTGATAACCTGTTTAGGCAAAACCGAAGAGATCACTTTATTTTCCCTTGAAAGTCTGTATTTTCGACCAGCCATTGCAGGTTAAACCGATAATGATTCCGGCTACTCAACAGATGGATAATCTGATTCGGTGTCTGTGTCGCTGCCAGATAACCGCGAGGTTCGGCATGCGTCTGATCCATATCGAAGAAACCTGTCCAGGCGCCTCCATCCATGAAACGACTTTTACCGTCTGTCAGTAACTTTTTTACGGGCCATGTTTTTCCTTCGTCAAAAGAAAGGGCAGCATACATTCCATACCCTGTATATTCCCGTCCGTTTTTATCTTTAAAGGTCATTCCGTTCAATCCGTTCTTCAGGCGGAAAGGATGGTTCGTAAAAGAGACCAGTAAAAGAGGGCCTTCCTTCAATCGCATCAATACCAGACGCTGACCGCCGTCGATCGGAGGAAACTCCGAAGCACTATAAGTCCAGGTTCGACCATTATCTTCCGACAGGCTCATGGGCATACGTTCCAGACCGTCTTTATCGACAATGCCGTCACCACGCCCCAAAGCCATAAGACGGCCGTCTGACAGTTGTACTACACCAGCATGAATTCCGGCAATGGTTCCCCCCGAAGCACCGGCTTCGAAAGTTCCGGGATTGGTCTTTCCCATATCTTCCCAGGTCAGACCGTTATCTTTACTGAGATGCAAGGCAGTTCCTCCATTACTCCGGGGCGTTGCATCAGCGGCTTGTATCAGCCAGCCCTCTTTCGTTTTAGAAGAGCCTGCTATTACCTGATGGCGACGGGCATGTTCCGGGGCAACAAGATGGGGGCGACTCCAGGTGGCTCCGTTATCTTTACTGGTACGTATCACCATAGCCAGTGTTTCCCAGGTCCCGGCAGCCTCCACTCCATTCATATGAATCAGTGTCCCATCATTATTCAGGAGAGACGAGCCTGTCACATTCCGGTCGGGGACTCTAAAGAATTCACGCGGTTCGCTCCATTCAGCAGTACCTTGTTTCAGACGGCTTTCCAAAATAACCATTTCCCTACCCGACTCCTCGTCACAAGTGAACCAGATTGCCAATAAATCGCCGTTATCACACCAACTGACAGCCGGACAATGGTTATGCTTATAAAACGGGACACCCGAAGAACAGTCCGGAGTTTTTACATAAACGAGAGGCTCAGCAAAGAACGGGGTTTTCAACGGAGTTCCCCAATTATATTTTTGTTGGGAAATATTTTCCTGCGAAGCAGGTTCGATAGCAGGCAGAGGCCGGGTTTGCGGCATATCAGCCTGGACAACCCGGAATCCGGTCAACCAATGTTTATCTTCCGGAATCATTGCCAGACGGTTGGCGGAGCGCAGAAATCGTTCCGGCGTACTATGGCTTCCACCACGTGTTACTTTATATAATCCGTCAGCACGCCCCACAGGGTCTGTCTGCGGAAAAGCCTCGTAAGGTCCGTACCAGTCGCAGCACCATTCCTCTACATTTCCGTGCATATCGTATAGGCCAAAAGGATTGGCCGGTGTTTTACCGACCTTTAGATTGATAGTCGAATCAGTTCCCCAAACATTCTGCTGATTTTTATGATAAACAGCATGTAGTCCGTCATCCATCCAAAAGTTCCAGTAGGAACCGGCACGACAGGCATATTCCCATTCGGCTTCAGTCGGCAGGCGATATGTTTTTCCTTCCTTTTCCGAAAGCCATTTACAGAAGGCTTCCGCTTCCCGGTAATTGACGAAGATCACGGCTTCGTCGTCTTCTTTTGAAAGACCGCATTTTCCCCGTAATTCTTTATGGGAAGGATCGAATTGTTCGTACTGGGCGTTTGTCACTTCAGTTGTTCCCATCAGGAAAGGTTTTGTGATCGTTACCGGATGGATCGGGGCTTCATCGTAGTCCTCTCCCTGTCCGTGGCTTCCCATATGGAAAGACCCTGCCGGAATCCGGGCAAATTGCATTCCCAGACTATTCGTTTCCTGTGCGTTAATAGTAAAGGCGCCTAATGCTATCAGGCTGTAACATAAGATTGTAGCGTTTCTCATCATTATTCATTTTTCCATATTCCGGAATAAAGATAAATATATTATCGGAAATACAATCCGGGATATTTATCAAAAAAATTCCTGATAATCTTTGACTACCAGGAATCTCCTTTCTATATATTCTGTTTAATCGTACCGGATTTACATTAACCCTGTGTCTCCAGATAAACAACATGAGTCTGAAGATATTCTTCCAAACCATGCTTACCGTCAGCACCACCAATACCCGATTTACGCCAACCGGCATGGAATCCCTGCATTGCCTCAAAGTTCTCACGATTGATATAAGTTTCACCGAACTTCAAGGAACGCATCAGTTTAAAGGCCATATCCAGATTCTGTGTATAGACCGAAGAGGTCAGTCCGTACTCACAGTCATTCGCCCAGGCAATAGCATCTTCCACTTCTGTAAATTCTACAATCGGGAGAACGGGACCGAATGTTTCTTCCTGGATAATATCCATCTTCTGTGTACAATTAGTCAAAAGCGTCGGTTCAAAGAAATATCCCTGGGTTCCGATACGTTTGCCGCCATAAGCCAGGGTTGCACCTTGCTTAACAGCTTTCTCTACTTTTTCTTCCACTGATTTCAAGGCACCGGCATCGATCAGCGGTCCCATATCCAGGTCTGTGATCTCACTGGGGTTACCCACTTTCACCTTGCCAAAGCCATCCAGTAACTTTTCAATAAAGGCATTTTTAATACTAGAATGTACATAAACACGTTCACAACAGTTACATACCTGTCCGGTATTGATAACACGGGAAGCAATGATCGACTTCACAGTCAGATCCAGATCCGCATCCGGCATAACGATAGCCGGAGCCTTTCCTCCCAATTCCAACGACACTTTTGTCACATTGGCTGAAGCTGCTTCCATGGTCTGTACACCTGCTGATACACTTCCTGTCAGGCTGACCATACCGACTTTCGGATTAGCAGCCATCTCGTGCCCGACAACCGATCCGCGACCGTTTACGATATTGAATACACCTTTAGGCACTCCCACTTCATCCACGATCTGGGCAAAGACATAAGCATTCTCCGGAGTCAACTGACTTGGTTTCAACACAATCGTATTTCCCGTCAACATAGCCGGAGCAGCCTTACGAGCAACCAGGAAGAACGGGAAGTTCCACGGTAATATACCTGTTGTCACTCCGATAGGTTTCTTAAAGACAAAGATAGTTTCATGAGGACGGTCACTGGGAATGATCTCTCCTTCATAACGGCGTGCCCAACCGGCCATATAATCGATATAATCAGCAGTAAAGTTAACTTCGACATTAGCTAATCCCTGGGTCTTACCACCTTCACGTACAATAATGTCAGTCAGTTCTTTTTCCCTGTTACGAATTCCCTGTGCTATTTTAGTAAGATACTGTGCGCGTTCTATGGAAGTCAGGCGCTCCCATGCACCTTGTGCTTTCTCTGCGGCATCGATGGCTGTACGGACATCTTCTACTGTCCCGTCAGGCATACGGGAGGTAACTTCTTCTGTAGAAGGATTCAACACATTGATCCACTTTCCGGATCGATTCTCGATGAACTGCCCATCGATGTACATTTTTAAATCTTTCATGGTCTCTTTTAATTGATAATTAATACTATATATATCAAGGTATTCTAATATTTATCCAGCAAGGCATACCAGTAAAACAACACTTTGTAAAAATAAAAACTTATTCTCACAATAGAAAATACTACTGTTAAAAAAAAGTTACTACAATCATTTTATAAATAAAAAGGAGGCGTGGCAAAAGTCTGCATTAAAGAATGCGACACAGAAAGCCACCTTCATGTTTGACTTTTATTTTATTGTCTTATCCAAATATTCATAGAACGCAGGATCTTCACCCACAATTTTCTTTAGGATCTTTCCCACCGGACTAATTACCAATTTAGTAGGATACCCCCTCACGGCATACAGGGCTGTCACATCCGGATCGCCCGCATTACGCACATTGAACCAGGGAAGTTCATGTTTCTTTACCGCCTCTTTCCATTTTTCTTCAGTATCGTTACAATCGATACCCAGGATTTCCATTTTCCCTTTATATTTGGCATAGGCCTTTTTCATATCCGGTATACCTTTGATACACCAGCCGCACCAGCTTCCCCAAAAGTCGAGGACGACATATTTTCCGCGCAAAGAGGATAAGGCCACTTCTTTGCCTTCCAGATTTTTCAGCGTAAAATCAGGTGCGTCGTTGCCTTCTGCCACCTTTTTCTCCGCTTCGGCTATTTCCTTCACCTTCTCCAGGTCGTCATGCATATTTTTGTAGAGAGGAGCCATAATGCCGCTTTTCACCGATTTGGACAGCAGATCAAACACCTCTGCATACCTTTCAGCCTCCGGATTTACCCACATAAGAAAATAAAGCGAAGCCTCTTTATCGGGATTTTGCTTGACATAATCAAGAATAAACTCTTGCTTTTCGCTCTCATAGTCGTTTATTGCTTTATATGCCATCTGTAAAGAGTCAGAACTCACCCCTCTATTTCTCATCTCCCTTCTTTTTGCCCAAGCAGCCTCGAGCTTCTGCTCCACAGGTGCGAGTACTTGTTTAACCTTCTCTATCTCCGCATAAAATTCGTTGCCTTTGACTGTATATTTATCCAGCGAGCCGTTGATCGTTACCACGTGACCCGGCAGCAACATAAAATTGGCCGACTTCATCGACGCGGCAGGAATCGACCCGTCCGGGTTAGGTTTAAGCGAAGGCTTCTCCGTGATGTAGACCATCTTAAGTTCATTGGATTCGATGTTCATTTCAAACTTCCCGTTCTCCAATGCGACCGTATCGCGTACTGGTTCACTATTTCTATCGAAGGTGCGCGACATGACCAGAATCGTATCCGTACTAATCCCCTCCAATTGCCCGCTCACGTTGTATTGGCTCGATGGTTGGCAAGCCGTCATCAAACCAGTCACGCCCAACAAAGCTAACTTTTTTGTATTCATACTATTGTATTTTAATCGTTACTTGTTTAAGGGACAAAAATAGAGAAAAAGAAAATCATGCAGCTGAAACTAGAATAAAAACAATTGCGGACAGTACTTCTTTTTCCCAAAAGGAGTTGTATCGTGGCTTTGCGACACAGCTCCTTTTTTATTTAACACTAAAGGAAGACTACAACTTATATTTATAAAGTTGTGACATCACCTTCTGATATTCATTCTGTAATTGCATATAATTCTGCATACTCTGATACAAAGTCGTTATATCGACAAAATATTCGATCATGCTAATCTGTCCGGTCTGGATTGCCTTGTTCAGCAAAGCCAAGCTATTCTGGCTCTTCAGTACCGTATTGTATTCATCCATCGAAGTTCGCAAAGCAACTGACTGGTTATACAACTGGTGCAATTCGCTTTCAATAGCGGTCGTTGTACTCTCCAACTGTAAGTCTGTGTAAAGAGCCTGTGCCTTTGCCTGCTTAACATTGTTCCTGTTAGAGAACAAAGGGATGCTGACTCCCACCAGGAAACCGTTAAAGCGTTCGCCACCGGAAGCTGTATTCAGACGATAGCCCAACTCAAAACCCGGCAAGCCTTTCGACTTATTGACACTTATCTGGCGACGAGCTGTCACCTGTTCACTTTTCAATGTCAATAACTGCGGATTGGAAGTGACAGCTTCCTGACAGAGTTCTTCAAAAGAGAGAATGTCTTCAACCGGAGCATACGTCGTATCGTTAAACTCAATAGCGATCCCGCCGTTCAATGTTGCCAACTCCTGCAATTTAGCGATACGGGCAGATTCATTCATACGGGCTTCCGTCTTTGCATTCAACAATTCCAGATTGATCTTGTTTGTCTCCAGAATATTGGCATCACCCGATTCCAACCGGGTAGCATACAAAGCGGCTAACTGTTCCGCGTTTTCCCGCCGCTGGTCCAACAATGCTTTTTGCTGATTCAGTAAAACCAGATCCAGACAGACTTCTTTAGCCTGCAGCAAAATCTGCTGACGGAATTCGGCCCCCTGACGATCGAAGCCGGCAGCCTGCGACTTAATCAACTTACTCCGCTGAGCATACACGGTCGGGAAGTCGAATGATTGGGAAGCGACCAACTCTCCCTGCATCCCCATCCCCTCACGGTTTCCATATTGATGTACATACGATACCGACGGGTCGGCCAGGTTATTATCCAGCTTTACCTCCAGTTTCTTGGAAGCTGTAAGCTGCTTATTCGCCTGCAATTCTTTATTGTTGGCTTCGATACTACTCAGGACCCCATCTATAGAATGTTGTCCGCTCGCAGAAAGTACGGTCGAAGCCAACAGAGTGATTACTATGAATTGTTTCATTTCTCCTTATTCATTAAAAGATAGACAATAGGAATAATAAATCCGTTCAGGAAGGTAGACGTCAGCAACCCTCCCAGGATCACAGTGGCCATCGGGCTTTGTATTTCGTTACCCGGCAGATCTCCGTTCAATGCCAACGGGATCAAAGCCAGCGCAGAACTCAAGGCTGTCATCAGGATCGGATTCAAACGATCCAGCGAACCGTGTATCACTGCATCATATACAGAAAAACCTTCACTGCGCAACTGAGCATAGTGGCTGATCAGCAACATACCGTTTCGGGTAGCAATACCGAACAGGGAGATAAAACCGATAATAGCCGGAATACTGATCTCGCCGGATGTCATCCATAAGATCAGCACGCCACCGATCAGCGCTAACGGTAGGTTCAACAGAATCACACCGCTCTCCTTCGCATTCTTGAATTCATTATAAAGCAACAGGAAGATTACCAGTAAAGACATCAAAGATGTCAATAACAAAGTCCGGCTGGCTGCCTGTTCGCTTTCAAACTGTCCGCCGTATTCGATATGATAGCCTTCGGGCAACTGGATAGAATTCCCGATCTTGTTTTGGATATCATTTACGACACTGCGCAGGTCACGTTCGGATACGTTTGCACTGATGACCAGCTTACGTTGTACATTCTCGCGGTTAATCGTATTCGGACCCGTTACGGAACGGACTTCGGCAATATAACTCAACGGTATCTTCTTCCCTCCGGCATCGATCATCAGATTACGGATATCCTCCATAGTTGCACGGCTTTCGTCGGAAGTCTTTACAGTCAGGTCGAATGTCTTTCCATCATCATATACCTGACTGACTACTTCACCTCCTAACATGACATTAATATACTCTTCAAACTCCGGCAGAGGTATTCCATATTTTGCCATCAGTTCCCGTTTGGGAGTAATGGTCAGCTGCGGACGTTCGATCTGTTGCTCCACCTTCAAATCGACCAAGCCCGGAATACTCTGGATAGAGTTTTTGATATCATTACCGATCGTAAACAAACGATTCAAATCAGTTCCGAACAGTTTGATCGCAATATTGGCCTCCGTTCCCGAAAGCATCGCATCGATACGATGGGAAATAGGCTGCCCGATTTCGATATTGGCTCCGCTGATGGTTGACAGCTTCTTGCGTACATCGTTCATAACTGTTTCCCTACTGCGATCTTTCAAGACGAACGGAGCTTCTATTTCCGATACGTTTACACCCAGGGCATGTTCATCCAGTTCGGCACGTCCTGTCTTACGAGCCACAGTCTGTATCTCCGGAACCTGCATCAGCAATTCTTCCGCACGGTGTCCCATCTTATCAGACTCATCCAATGAAATACCAGGTAAGGAACTTACATTGATAGTGAAAGATCCTTCATTGAAAGGAGGAAGGAAACTCCGTCCCAACGTAAAAAATATTCCTAACGATACGACAAACAATCCTATCGTACAACCCAACACGATCGATTTATGTGCCAAAGCCACCTTCAATGCAGCGCCATACACCTTTTTCAGCTTATTGGCAACCCACGATTCTTTATCTATTTTCTTATCAGTTGCTTTACGGTTCAGCAAATAACTACACAAAACCGGTGTCAAAGTAAGTGCCACAACTGTAGAAGCGAACAAAGCGACAATAAATGCAATTCCCAGCGGAACCAGCATACGCCCTTCCATCCCATGAAGGAAAAATAAAGGCACAAAACTCACCACAATGATCAACGTCGAGTTCAGGATCGGCATACGCACTTCGCGGGAAGCATCATATACAACATCCAGGATAGAACGCCTGTCGTCGGGAGGCAACATCCGGTTTTCACGTATCCGCTTATATACATTCTCGACATCGACAATGGCATCATCCACCAACGATCCGATAGCAATCGCCATACCTCCCAGCGACATCGTATTAATGGTCAGCCCCATATAATGCAAAACCAGGATAGAGACCAGCAATGACAAAGGCAACGCCACCAATGAGATCACCGTTGTGCGGATATTCATCAGGAAAAGGAAGAGCACAATCACAACGAAGATACTTCCTTCAAACAAACTGTTCTTTACATTGTTAATAGAACTGTCGATGAAACGGCTCTGACGGAAAATATCGGTAGATATATTTACATCGGCAGGCAAACTCTTTTGAAGGTCAGCCACAATTTCATCCAGTTTATTTGTCAGGTCGATCGTACTGGTATTCGGCTGTTTGGTAACCGTGATAAGGACAGCATGTTTACCCCGTTCGGATGCCGTACCCAATTTAGGGCTTTTGCTTCCTACTTTCACTGTAGCCACATTCTCCAGCAGAACAGGAAAACCGTCCACTGTCTTGATCACACCTTTTGCCAGTTCTTCCGCTTTCGGAGTAGAAAGGATACCACGAATGATATACTCATTGTCGTATTCGTACAAGACACCACCGTTTGCATTACGGTTCATGTTACGGCAAACCGTCAGCACCTCATTCAACCCTACTCCATAATGTTTCATGCGGGCAGGATCGAGTAAGATCTGATATTCTTTGATATCTCCCCCAATTACGGCTACCTGTGCCACACCTCCGGTAGATAATAAACGCGGACGGATCGTCCAGTCGGCAATTGTGCGCAGGTCCATTTGGGTGGTACCGACGGGGTCATTTCCATTATCCTTAGTCGTCAATCCGATAATCATCATTTCCCCCAGGATAGATGATTGAGGCCCCAATGTCGGTTTCCCTACATTTTCGGGAAGACTTTCACTTACAACCGCCAGTTTCTCGGAAACGATCTGACGGGCACGGTAAATATCCGTTCCCCAGTCGAACTCCACCCATACAACCGAAAATCCGGTGGTAGAAGAAGAACGTACACGGCGTACATCCATCGCTCCGTTTACAGCCGTTTCGACCGGGAAAGTAACCAGACGTTCCACCTCTTCAGGAGCCATCCCGTTTGCTTCGGTCATGATAACCACGGTCGGAGCATTCAGGTCGGGGAACACGTCTACATCCGTATGAAAGGCCGTATAAGTTCCCGCTATCATCAGCAGCAACGCACAGATCAGGACAACCAATCTGTTATGCAGCGAGTAATATATTATCTTATTCAACATATTCTGCTCCTCCCATTAATGATTGTGAGTATGAGCCGGAATAGCATTAGAAGCAGAGGCGAGTTTAATCTGATAAGCGCCTTGTGTTACGACCACGTCACCCGGTTTCAAGCCGGATAATATCTGTACTTCAGAACCATTATTCGCTCCCAGTTTTACTTCCTGCTTTTTATAACCTTCTTCATCGAGACGGATAAATACAGAATAAATTCCTTGTTCTTCTATCAGGGAGGAAACAGGGACGCTCAACACCTCCTGCATCGGAGTAGCAAGCAGATAAATCTCGACGAAAGAACCGGGAATAACGGCTCCTTTATTATCAAACTCAAAAGTAACAGGAATATAGAATGAATTGGCATCCGACGCTTTTCCATACGAAAGCAACCGTCCGTGAAGCTCGGAAAGCTTATATACCTGCTCATCATAAGGAGTACGGAAATTAGCAGACTGAACAGCCGGAAGATATTGATAATACTTTTCCGAAACCTCGGCACGAAGCACCAAACGGCTATTCTGAGAGATAGTTGCCAGCGGTTGCCCCACTGTCACATAGTCCCCTTCTTTTACCTGAAGATTCTTCAAATATCCGTTCATCGGAGATACCACCGACACGCCATTCTCTGTCTGCTTACCGGCAACAGCATCATAAGCAGCCTTTGCGTTTTCATAATTCAAACGAGCCTGTTCAAAATCTTTAGCCGAAACAATCTTATCTCCTACCAACTGCTGCATACGCTCATATTCTTTCCTGGCTGTTTCGTATGCATATTTGGCACGGGCAGCTACATTCCCTTCCGACAGGGAGCTGGAAGCCAGGCTCAGGATCGCCTGCCCTTTCTTTACCGGAGTACCGTCAACAAATGATAAACGACCGAATGTCACAATACCGGGAACAGTTGCAACCACCGTTGTTTCATCCCCCTGTGCTGCCAGTACGCTTCCACTGGTTTTTATAACATCCGTAAAAGAAGCCGGTTCCATCACTTTTGTCTGCAGCCCGACAGCTTTCGCCAATTCTTCTTTAAAAATGATTTCGTTGGAGTGTGCACCTGCTGCAGCTTCATTTCCATGATCATGGCCTTCATGCTCGTCTCCCTCGTGTTCGTGATCATGACCTTCATGTTCGTGATCGTGTCCTTCTTCATGTTCATGTGCTTCATGATCATGGTTATGCTCTTCAGGCTTAGCAGCTCCGCCGCCACAGCTTGCGAATATGTAGGCACATAAAACCCACAATAAATATATCTTTCTCATTGTATTATAATATGTTATAAATGCAAATAAAATAGTTCGGCGTCTTGCTTAAAACACCGGAATGCGAATAAGGTTCGCTCCTATCAGAAACAATTATAACACAGGAGGGGCACGCAGTCCGCCGGAGCACGTGATCCAGGTATCGTGCAGAGACTCAATATAAAAGGCTCGTTCACGATCGAACGTTTGTCCGTACAGCAACGGAACAGGAGGGTTAATATAATCAAATAAAACTTGCAAAGGGAAAAGTAAGTGACTTACATCTGCATTTGTCACATGCGACAAAAGAGATGTAAAAAGGGCCAGATTATGCCCGTTGCATCCGCAATCGTGAGAAGACGAGCTTTTATGGTTATGTTCAGTCAACGATTTGAAACAAGGCATACCGTTACTGTGGTGGTGATGTGGCACCACAACCGAAAGCAGCATGATGATACTTGCCACCAACATTATGTAACGGATTATATGTTTCTTCGCTCTCATGATTTATGTTGCAAAAGTAAAAAGTTTATTTTGCAACTCAAAGGCAAACAGCAGATATATAGAAAAAAAAGACCGGCCGAGAGTCACCTCCCAGCCGGACAGTTGTTCATGGTATTAGCATTAGTGGTCTACTCATTCTGATTATACAAGCAAATGTTTGGTTAGGTCAATAATTTATAAACAAAAAATCTAAGACTAAAATAAAATAAAGTTCATCCATTCTAATGCTATTTCAATTAACATCACTTAGTATTAATATTAAACTGCAATAACTATTCGTTCAAACCATCATTGCCGTCTCTCTTAATTGAGATATGCGAATTTACGAAGCAAATACGGGAGTTCTATTTCGCAAATAAGGTATTTTGAGACGCGTCTATTTCTCATTCAAGTATTTACCGACTCGTCTTTTTCGAAAATAAGTAACATGGAGACACTTTAACGTCTATTGTTGCGTTTTCCGAAACAATACGCATTGTTTATTGTTTAATAATTGAACATATATATTATTTAAAAGGGAGAATTGGAATGAATACAGATGTATTAAATACAAATCTGATCGAGGTAATGAAAGATAAAATTCCGGATGGGGTCAACTTGGCGAATACCCTGATGGATATTCTTTATATAGGAAAAGAAGCCGTATACAGAAGATTACGCGGCGAAGTCCCTTTCACCCTCAATGAAGCTTCTATAATTTCAAAGAAATTGGGAGTTTCCCTGGATCAGATCGTGGGTATAAGCTATACCAATAACGCAATGTTCGACCTGAATCTTTTACATTATTCAGATCCTATCAAAACGTATTACGCGATTCTTGACCACTACGTTGAATTATTTGAATCCTTACGGGATGATCCGACCTCGGAACTTAGTACGGCTTCAAATATGATCCCCCAGACTTATTACCTGAAATACGATAATTTGTCCAGGTTCCGGCTATTCAAATGGATGTACCAGAATGAAAAGGTAAATTGTGTAAAGAACTTTTCAGAACTGAACATACCAGACGATCTCAAACGCGCCCAAAAGGCATTCGTAGAAGCGAGCTCATATATACAGACTACGCATTATATATGGGATAGCATGATGTTTCATTATCTGGTGAACGACATAAAGTATTTCGCCAGTGTTCATTTAATTACAGAAGAAGAAGTCACCAAACTACAGGAGGAACTCCTGCAACTATTAGACGATCTGGAAACAATCGCTTCCAGAGGGAAATTTGATTCGGGAAAGGATATACATATATATATATCCAACATCAATTTTGAAGCCACATACAGCTATGTGGAAACATCGAACTTGCAATTAAGTCTGATCCGGATTTTTTCAATCAACTCGATCACTTCGAGGGATAAAGAGATGTGCAAAAATATGAAGGAATGGATTCAGTCCTTACGTAAATTCTCCACGATGATATCCGAAAGCGGCGAAATGCAACGGATACAGTTCTTCAAAAAACAACGGGAGATTGTAGAGAATATGTAAAAAGGCATGAGTTTTTATGTTACTATAATTGAAAAAGGACGGTTATCTTCTATAGATTTCCGTCCTTTTCATATGATATCATTATCTGATCTTACTTATCCAGCTTTTCACAGATAAGTTCTGCGGCTTTCTTTCCGCTCATCAGCATACCGCCGAAGATCGGTCCCATACGGAAACTTCCGCTAACTCCGTTGGCAGCCATACCGGAAACAAATAATCCCGGATAGATCTCTTTTGTGTTTTCAACGGTAGTCTGTTCACCCAGTTCCACATTCAATGAACGTTCACCGATCACACCGCCTGTCGGGGTATTCAGTCGGATATCGTTCTTGCGGGCAACTGTACGGGCTACTTCGCAGTCATGTCCTGTACCTTCCAATACAGCTTTAGCCATAATAGTCAGCGGGTCCACATGCATACCTTCGCGGATTACCGGAGCCCAGTTCACTACAACACCGGCTACGGCATCGTTATGGAATACTACGTCTTCCACCGAATAACAGTTAAAGATAGTAGCACCGGCTTTTGTTGCCTGATAGATCAATGCAGAAGTAGTATGAACTGAATCCATTATATAAGTACCGTTGCCTGCATCATGATAAGAAACACCCAGTTCCTTTACGATCGGCATAGCTTCTTCCTGTACGACAATATCATTAAACATCATAGCACCGCCCCACATACCTCCGCCGGGAGCCAGTTTACGGTCGAAAAGAGCCACTTTCTTACCGGCTTTAGCCAGATAATAAGCTGCTACGATACCGGAAGGGCCACCACCTACGATAGCCACATCAATTGATAAGTTGCTCTTCAGTTTTGCAAAATAAGAGTCAATAATTCCTGTTGAAACGATCTGTTCCATTACATTAAATAATTAGTGTTTAAACATCAGAGAGCACATAGAGGTAAAGCTCTCCTTTATTTAGCAATTCTACCGATTCTCCCTTCACGGCATTACCCGGGCAGGTTCTATGGGTATAATCTCAGCCTGTATATTAAGGCACCCCTATGATAAGTCGCAGCAAAGATAATAAATTATCCGAAATGTGGCGGCCGCTTATTCATTTTCCGTTCAACAAAGTCTTTGATAAACCCTACTGTTTCGTCTACACCCAATACAGATACATCGATAGAGAAATTATAGGAAGAAGCGACTCCCCACTCTTTATTGGTGTAATAATTATAGTAAGCGGCACGCGATTTGTCGGTTTTCATCATCAGTTCTTTTGCCTGCTCGACAGTTACATCTTGTCTTTCTATAATACGCTGGATACGATGTTCGGGAGTGGTATGAATAAAGAAACTCAGGCAGTCGGGATCGTCACGCAGGATATAGTCTGCACAACGTCCTACCAAGACACACGACTGCTCAGCCGCCAACTTGCGGATAGCGTCACTCTGAAACTTGAATAATCCGTCGTTCGATAAGATATCGTTGTAAGGTGTAAACATTCCCATATAGGAATATCCCATCGTAAATGCATATGACAGTCCGCTGGAAGCCCGTTCGTCCGCTTTCTCAAAAAACTCCTCACTCAAGCCGCTCTCTTTCGCTGCTATCGCCATCAGTTCCTTATCATAATAAGCGATGCCCAGCGCTTTCGCCAACTTCTGCCCTACTTCTCGTCCACCGCTGCCAAATTGACGGCCAATGGTCAATATGATCTTGTTATCCATAAATTTATTCAAGATTACCTTTTAAGAATTCTTCTCTACACATAAATACCGTCCCTTTCTATATTACGTTTTAATAGAGCATTCATATTATCACGCAAGCGAACAATATCTATTTTACAATGCAATAGTTCCTCCAACTCATATTTGATGTTCAACAGAATGAAACCGTCAGGTTCTTTCATCTCTACACAAACATCCAAATCACTATCTTCTTTTTGTTCGTTACGAGACACTGAACCGAAAATACCTAAACGAACAATTCCATATTGTTCCGCCATCCGTTGCTTATACAAACGGAGCAATTCTAAATATTCATTTCTAGTTTTCATATTCATTTTATCTCGTTACAACACAAAGATAAGAGTTCCTGTCCTTATTTACAAACAGTAGTAAACTAATATTTATTGTTTAAACTTCCTGAATTGATTTACCAATACAATTGCTGTTACGACCGTTGCGATCGTGTCGGCTACCGGCATACTGATCCAGACACCTAACGTTCCGAAGAAACGGGGAAGGATGATCAAACAAGGGATCAGGAACAATAACTGACGGGTAAGCGACAAAAAGATCGCTTTCTTTGACATACCGATCGAAAGGAAGAAGTTGGTTGCCACCATCTGGAACCCCACGATCGGGAAGACGGCAAATACGATATGAAGACCGAACACGGCAGCTTTCACCAATTCATCGTCGGTTGTAAACATATTCACGATCAGAGTCGGGAACAACTGGCATAACAGGAAACCCGTCGTTGCAACGCCTATCGCCCACTTCATCGTCAGCTTGGTCACTTCCGTCACACGAGGATATAAACGGGCGCCGAAATTATATCCGGCAATCGGCTGCATACCCTGGTTGAAGCCCATAATGATCATTACAAACAGGAAGATGATACGGTTTACAATACCATAGGCCCCGATAGCCATATCTCCGCCATACTCCTTCAATCCACGGTTGATCAGGATAACGATCAGACAAGAACAGAGATTCATCAGGAAAGGAGACATACCGATATACAGGATACCTTTTACTATCTCCTTCTTCAATTTATAAATACCTTTCTTAAAATGAAGCAATTGCGTCGGTCTGGAAAAATGGATCATCTGTCCGGTCAGTGAAATTACCTGAGAAATCACAGTAGCCCATGCGGAACCTTTGATTCCCCAGCCGAATCCAAAGATAAAGATCGGATTCAATATACAGTTTATCACGACCGAAGCCAGTGTCGCATACATGGCCAGTTTCGGGAAACCGGATGAACGCAATACGGCATTCAATCCCAAATACATGTGTGTGACCACATTTCCATAGAGAATGATCTGCATATAATCGCGTGCATACGATATCGTATTCTCACTAGCCCCGAAGAAATAAAGGATCGGATCGAGAAGGAACAAAAAGACAAAGGTAAAAGCGACGCCGAGAAGAACATTCAGCACTAATACATTGCCGAGAACCCGGTTTGCACCTTCGTAATCTTTCTGCCCTAATTTAACAGACACAAGCGTAGAAGCCCCTACCCCGACCAACGAACCGAAAGCTGCCGCCAGGTTCATAAGCGGAAAGGTCAGAGCCAGACCGGAGATAGCCAGCGGCCCAACCCCATGTCCGATAAAAATACTGTCTGCCATATTATAAAGCGAAGATGCCGTCATGGCGATAATCGCCGGAATAGCGTATTGCGTAAGCAGTTTTCCAATACGTTCGGTACCTAATACCAGAGGAGAGTTTTCTTTTGCCATAAAAACCAATTGATATGCAAAGGTACGGATATTTCCGATTAATTTTTACCTTTGTTCTACTATAATAGTTTAAAAGATGGCAGAGAACTTAATCATAAGCGTTGGAAATAAAGAGCAGCAGTATCAAACACTATTCCCCCAGATAGAGTCATTACTGGCTGGTGAAAACGACACAATCGCCAATATGGCAAATGTAGCAGCGGCACTGAAACAGACATTCAATTTCTTTTGGGTCGGTTTCTATATCGTCAAAGACGATATGCTGGTGCTCGCTCCTTTTCAGGGACCGATAGCTTGCACACGTATCCGGTATGGCAAAGGTGTTTGCGGTACGGCATGGAAAGAAGCAGCCACTCAAATTGTTCCAGACGTAGATCTATTCCCCGGACATATAGCCTGTAACTCCGATTCGAAATCTGAAATTGTAGTTCCGGTTATTCGTGACGGGAAAGTGGTAGCTGTACTCGATATCGACAGCGATGAGTTGAATAGTTTCGATGAGACAGATGCTGTTTATCTGGAGAAGATATGCCGGTTGATTTAATATAGAATATTTTTCTTAATCAGCTCTGCAAGTTCGAATTAACCTCCATACCTAACTGTAAACTTCACAGGGGTTATTTTGTTGGATATATGAAAAGGAATGGTTATCTTTGTAATACTGAATCAATTCTTATGAGGAGAAGCGAAATCGTTGAACAGATCAAAAAAACAGTAGCCAGCATAGCACCTACAGCTAAAACGATACTGTTTGGTTCGGAAGCACGTGGAGAAGCGCGTTCCGATAGTGATATTGATTTGCTTATATTGATAGATGGCGATAAGATCACATTGGAACAAGAAGAGGCAATAACACTTCCTTTATATGAACTGGAGCTAAAAACAGGTGTTATTATCAGTCCGATAGTTATGTTGAAAAAAATATGGGAAAACCGTCCTTTCAAAACTCCTTTTTATATAAATGTGATAAATGAAGGAATCGTATTATGAAAGAAATTTTAGATGAAGAGAGTAAAAAAGCCTTGATCGTTTACAGAATGCAACGTTCTCATGAAACACTGAAAGAAGCAAAAGTTATGATACGAGAGACTTTCTATAATGCAGCTGTCAATCGTTTGTATTACGCATGTTATTATGCAACTGTAGCACTTTTATTAAAATACGATATCCAAACCCAAACTCATAATGGTGTAAAAACAATGTTAGGATTACATTTTGTATCCACAGGAAAAATGTCCGTAAAAATCGGAAAAACATTCAATACATTGTTTGAGAAAAGGCAGAGTGGAGATTATGACGATTTTGTATATTGTGACGAAGATATGGTTAATGAGTTATATCCTCAAGCAGAAAAGTTTATAGATACAATAAATGAGTTATTGGAATAACATTCCTATAAATGTACTAAATGGCACACAAAATACAGAGAAGGCTGATGACCATTTTATCTGATCTGCGTAAACCTGTCTGATTTGTATTCTGTGTGCCATTAATATTTTTAGAAGACAATCTCCACCTTCCCATAACAAGGGTTAGCCTCCAATGTCTTACAATAATTTCCCCAGGCAATTTCCGGATAATCCCAACGGTTGTTGACGTACAGGATCAACTGACCATCTGCGCGCTTACTTGAACGGCAGGCAACAGTGGCATCCGGTGAAAGAACCGATAAGCCTTTTCCTGTATTACCGGCATTCAACGTATAGAAATAGATATTTTCCTTCATCCCTTTTGCCATCTGAGTAAGCGGGCGATCGCAATTCGCTCCGGCATCTGCCCAATAATAATAATTGTGCGTATCACTCTGCCAGGGTTGTTCCGGACGGGCTCCATAAGGCACTTTGTTCGGATTATAGAGAGAGGTTTCTCCTTCATTGCCTGCAAAAGCACCGGAAGGATAATAGCTCCAATGTCCCCGGCGTTTCCATTTCAGCCGGTCCATCGTTTCAGGAAGATAGAAAGAAAGACCTGTTTCACGCAAGAAACCATTCGGTTGTCCGTTCGTCAGATAATTGATCTCCATACGTCCTTCGGGAGAGATCAATAGACGGATATCCGTATCCACATCATTATAACGACCGTTCAGGATAACCAGGACATTATCGCCTTGTTTTGTATAAGTGATGCTCTGCTTCTGCCAGTCGGCATCCGATGTAAGGAACTTGGTTGCACTCTTACGCACTTCGGCTCCCGTCAGATGATTCAGATTGATATCCAGATTCAGGAAAGGACCTTTTTCTATAAAGACCTGTCCGTCCGCCGTTGCATGACAGATCAGGCCGGTTTCTTTACTGAACGGGATTTCAAAACGATCGCCTTTTACCACGATACGGTCAGCACTTTCCTCGACCAGTAGCGAACCTTTACGATCCGGTTGCGGCAGTGTGATTTTAGGTTGCCCTAATGTGACAAGCGAGGCATCGATCAAATCTCCCTCCGCTGTAAGGAAACTGACAAGCAGTTCGCCGCCTTCTTTCCAGTCTTCAGCGGGAAGGATCAGGACACCTTTCTGATGCGGTTCGATGGAAGCCATCCGGATATCTTTTTCTATACCGTTATATTGGTAATGTACTTTTATCTCATTCAGGTTCGTATGATCGAAACGGTTATATACCGGAAGAACCAGACGTTCACCCGTTGTATAATCACTGACCTGCTCCGCTAACAGGCGTACAGGTGAATAGGCTTTCTTGGTAGACCAGAACTCCGGTTTCTCACGACGCCAGACATCGACTATTCCCCATTCGCCATATCCTACGCAGTTTCCCTGAAAGTCTTCCGGCTTGGCAGTACGGGCAAACTCCTTCCAGAAAGAAGTACCCATCTTAGGCTCGGGTAACATAAATGTCTCGTCGATATATCCCCAGATGGCACCGCCCAAACCGCCGGGAGCATCGAACAAACCGCTCCACATCTTATCGAGGGAGATTCCCCAGAACTCACGGATATTCGGATCGTCCTGCAATGTTTTATAGGTATAGCAAGCAGGATGTGCCCATTCGTCGAAAAGAGCCGGAATACCATGTCCCTGGAAGTTACGGGTGGCGCGTCCCCATTGGTTCAGGTTTCCATCCACATCTTGATAATGCATGCTCAGAATATCATATATCGGCTTCTTCTCGCCTACTGAACCGGGATAACTGAAGATAACAGGGCGAGTCGTATCCGTCGCTTTCACCCAATCCCAACAAGCCTGAAAGTTCTTTCCGTACACACTCTCATTACCGATCGACCAGAAAAGGATGGATGGATGCGAGCGGAACGACTTTACCATTTCACGGCATTGCGACAAATAACGAGGTGTAAACTCGGCACTATCCTGTGTCTTTCCCGGCGCATAATTCTTCTGACGATAGGTATCGACAAAACAAACAGCCGTTTCACACTCTACATAGATACCGAAGCGGTCGCAATACTCAAGGAACTTTTCAGAAGGCGGATAATGCGAAGTACGCACAAAATTCATATTCGACTGTTTGAAACGGAGGGCATCGAGACTATCGAGTTCGGCAGTCGTGGTACGTCCCAATGTCGGATGGATATCATGACGGCAAGCACCGCGTAACTTGACAGGCTTTCCGTTAACCAGCATACGGTCTTTTACGATCTTTACATCCCGAAAGCCGACCTTCTTAATGAAGCGGCTGATCTCCTTTCCTCCTTCACGAAGGGCTACGGTAAGGGTATAAAGGTTCGGATGCTCGGCATCCCATTTCAAAGGGGCAGACACCGGAAGTTCATGGATATTATCATTCTCTTTCAGTGCAAAAACAGATTGAGACAACGGAACATTCTTTCCGGAAGGATCGGTCAAGGCATAGGTAACCTCTGTATTTCCCGTGGTCCTACCGGTATAGGATACTTTCAGCACGGCATCGCGGTAAAGCGTATCGAGGTGTGTCTCCGCTGCAAAATCAAAGAAACAGGTTTCCGGCAAAGCAAAAACAGTCACATCACGCAGGATACCGCCTATCGGATGATGGGCGTATCCGGAAGCATAAGAGATATCGTCTATACGGTCGGTTACTTCCAGTTGTATCTCATTTTTCGCACCCGGACGAACATAATCCGTCACGTCCGTTTCCCAACGGGTAAAGCCGCCATGATGCTCACGGACCTGTTTTCCGTTTATTGAAAGAACAGCATGGCTATATACACCGTCAAAACGCAGTATCGTACGTTTGCCTTTATAATCCGCAGGAAGAGTGAATGATTTACGATAAAGGTATGGAGTATCGTGTTGGATGGCATAACCTTGCATAGCCAATTCGCCGGGAACCTGGACGGTATTCCATTTTCCTTTCGGAGAAAAACGGAATTGCCAATCGCCATTCAATAGCAAAGAGGGTGAATCTACCCCCGCTATTTTACAAGGGATCAGGAAAGAAGACTCCGGAGAGAGTGTCTCCGATGAATCTGCCGCACCTATTCCCTGACTGAGCAGGAAACAACTACTCAAGAGTAATAATGTTTTTTTCATATATGTTTCATGTTTTATAGTTGTTATTTCTAATGTCACCACCAGAACCAATAGAATGCGACCAATATAGCTATCACGACCAACGACAGGATATTGAACAGGCGGCTCGTATGGAATAATCCGGGCCGATGCGTCGTATAGGCATTTTCCATCGGCTTACGGCTACCCAGTAGGATGATCAATCCGCAACAGAGGAAGAAAACGATCATCATACGATCCATCCACGGTAAACCGGGACAGAGGAACTTCATCAACGTAGAGAATACAAACGATCCGAAAGCAGCTGCTAATGCTCCGTTTGCCGTCGCCCGCTTATAGAAGAACCCTGCCAGAAAGATCGACAAAGCACCCGGACTGATAAATCCGGTGAACTCCTGAATATACTGGAACGCCTGATCCAGTCCCGACAACATCGGTGCGATCGATACGGCAACCAGCAACGACCCAAAACTCGCCCATCTTCCGGTCTTTACCAGCTCATGCTGCCCAGCTTCCTTCCGAAAAAAGGACTTATAAATATCCATTGTAAAGATAGTGGATATACTGTTCATCATCGAAGCCAGCGAACTGACAATCGCCGCCGTCAACGCCGCAAAAGCAATCCCTTTCACTCCTACCGGAAGCAGGTTGCTGAGTAGCCAGGGATAAGCCTCGTCCGACTTTTCCAACGGAGCATTCAAAGCAAACGCAGCAATCCCCGGTATCACGACCAGCAACGGAACCAACAGTTTGATAAACCCGGCAAACAACATACCATTCTGTGCCTCTCCCACCGACTTGGCAGCCAAAGCCCGTTGAATAATATATTGGTTGCATCCCCAGTAATACAGGTTTGCCACCCACAGTCCACCGAGAATAACAGAGATACCGGGCAAGTCCTTATAGCTCGGATGCGATTTATCGAGGATCAGATGAAACTTATCTTCCGCCTGTGCATACAGGTTCGTGACACCCTGCCATACTCCCTCACCGGCTCCCAGCAAGTCCAAAGCAATATAAGTCGTTATCAGTCCGCCTCCAATAAGGAAGATCACCTGAATGACATCAGTCAAAGCAACCGCTTTCAATCCTCCGTAGATAGAGTAGATACCGGCAAAGGCAGCCAGTCCGACTACTCCCCAAAACAGAGGAATACCCATGACCTTCTCGATCGTCAGTGCTCCGAGATACAGTATCGAAGTCAGGTTGATAAAGATAAAAACCGCCAGCCAGAAGACAGCCATGACCGTCTTCACCCGCTTATCGAACCGCTCTTCCAGGAACTGCGGCATCGTGAATATCTTCTTTTCCAGAAATATCGGAATAAAGTATTTGGCTACGATAATCAATCCCAGTGCAGCGATCCATTCATAAGTAGCCATTGCCAGCCCGATCGCATACCCGGAGCCGGACATACCGACAAACTGTTCGGCAGAGATGTTCGACGCAATGATCGAAGCACCGATCGCCCACCAGGCAAGTCCGCGTCCGGCAAGGAAATAATCGCCGGCATCCCGTTCTTCGCCTTTCTTCTTTCGTGAGACAAACAATCCTACGAAGAGGATCAGGGCACAGTAAGCAATAAAAACAATCAGATCTATTGTGTTCATGGTATTCATATTCGTTATCTAATTCTTTTGCCATGCCTTTGGCAGAATACTGCCACTACGATGGCAGAGCTCTGCCAAAGGTATGGCAGGGTTCTGCCATCGTAGTGGCAAAACCCTATTCATCCTGCATCAGAGCCGACCGGCCACCGTCCATCAGGATCGTTGTCCCACTAATGAAACGCGCCATAGGCGATGCAAGATAGACACAGAGGTCACCCACCTCCTCTACTGTCCCGATCCGTTTGACCGGATGCAGGTTGATCGTACGTAAACGCTCTTCCCGGGCATCCGGAAAAGAGTCGAACCAGGTATCGTTGCCCGCCGTATCGATGAAGCCCGGAGCGACACCGACCGTACGGATAGCAGGCCCCCACTCGATCGCCAGGTTACGGACCAGGCCGGTGATCGCCGTTTTCGTCACGCTATACGGAAAGCATCCGGGAATCGTTCCGAACGCATGGTTGGAAGTCATCAACAGGATAACGCCTTCCCCACTCTGTTCCAGATAGGGTTTGCATAGCTTCGACAACCGCCAGTGGGATGCCAGATTCAGATCCAGGTTATACTGCCAGCGTTCTTCCGTACACCCGGCTGCACCCTCGAATACATTCATTCCCGCACTGGAGACCAGAATATCCAACTGCCCGAAAGTACGGATCGTTTCCTCCACCAGCTGTCCCAGTTGTTCGGGACAAGTGACATCGGTCTGCACATACAGCGACCGGACTCCCTGCGACTCGACAGCCTCCCGAAATGCGGCTGCCGACGGATCATCCGCTGCTTTTCGTGCACATCCGGCGACATGAGCACCTGCCCGGGCAAACTCACGGGCAGTACCCAGACCGATACCGGAAGATACACCGGTAACAAGTACTACTTTATCTTTATAGTCTATCGTAAAGCTCATACCAATCAGATATAGAAGTTATCAGGCGCGTTCGTCGTAATACCCGGATGCTTTTCCATCTCTTCCTCCACCAGGTCTACGCCCAGTCCCGGACGGTCGGACAGGTGCAGATGGCCGTCGTACACCATTTCCGCTATCGGATGGTCGATCACCGTATCCCTCCAGGGAACATCATTGAACATAAATTCCTGACGGAAGAAATTCGGGATCGCAGCACACACATGCGAAGAAGCAAGCGTCGATAAAGGCCCGTTCGGGTTATGGGGAGCGATCAGGACGTTGTAAGCTTCCGCCATCGTTGCCATCCGTTTCATTTCAGACGGTCCGCCGCAACGGGTGATATCCGGCATGATGACATCACATACATGTTTCTCCAACAAAGAACGGATACCGAAGCGGGTATAATGGCGTTCGCCTACGCAGATAGCGACATCGGAAGGGATACGTTCACGCATGGCACGTAAGGTCTGCGAACTTTCCGGTCCGGCTGGTTCCTCATACCAGGTAATATCCAGCTTTGCCAGACGTTCGGCCATCTTCACCGCCACCCGGTAATTCAGCATGGCATGTGTCTCGATCATAATATCGAACTCCGGTCCTACCGCATCACGTACCGCCTTCGATACATCGAAAGCCAAGTCTTGTTGTTCTGCCGTCAGGGTCAGATTGGAAGCCAGGTCTTCCCCATAGAAATAGTTCGTATGTGCAAATGGGTCGAACTTCAGTCCGGTGAAACCGGCCTCCTTTACTTTCAACGCCTGTTCCGTATAGTCTTTGGCATTATGTCCGCCACCGGTAAACCAGTAGTTGGCATATAATAAAACGTTTTTGCGATAAGCGCCGCCCAGCAACTCGTAGCAGGGAACGCCCAGCACTTTTGCCTTCAGGTCCAGCAAAGCCATATCGATACCGCTGATGGCGCAAAGGCTGGCACCGTACGGGCCGATCCAGTTCAGATCGCGATAGAGCTTTGTCCAGATAAAATCCGTCTTCATCGGATCGAGACCGATGATACGCTGCCCTACATGCTTAGCAGCTTCAAAGACGATCGGACTTCCCGGCCAGTTGGTCGCTTCGCCCACACCGGTATATCCTTCGTCCGTATATATTTTAAGTAGCGTCCAGTTGTATTTGATACCTTGTACCAACCATACCTTTACATCTGTGATCTTCATTGTCTATTTCGATTTAATTACATGATTCCAAACTGGTCGAAAGCATCGCGGGCTTTCATTCCTTCCTGTATCTTCTTCAATACCATCCGTTCGCCACGTGCTTTTTCAAGGGCACGGGTAAAGACTTCCTCCTCGATAGCGCGGGGAACGACACATACACCGTCGATATCTCCTATCAGGATATCCCCGTCGTCGATACGCACCCCATCCATTTCAATCGGAACGCGATAGTCGATCACCTTTCCTCTCGGAGCCTGGTCCTGTGCATAAGGGCCGTAAGAGAAACAAGGGAAGTCGAGTGCCAGAATCCCTTTCGTATCGCGTGAATAACCATTCACCACGGCACCGGCTGCCTTGCACTGCATAGCCCGGGCACTCATCAATTCACCCCATAAGGCATAACAGGGAGACGAACCGGAACAGACATAGACTTCATCTTCTTTCAGATCGTCCAGCGCTTCGAGCATCAATCCGAAAGAACGTTTCAATAACGGATTCTCCCCGCATTCCTTTCCATGTTCCAACACATCTGCTTCCAGCACTGTCATTGCCCGCCCGACAACCAGCATATCGTCACGAAGCGGACGTATCTGTGGAGGAAGAAACTGACGGGTATATCCCATCTTATCCATAATGTCACCGATCACTGCGGTATAAAGCTCCTCTTTTATCAAAGAGAACAACGCTTTATCATCATTCCATTCTTTCATTTTACTATAGTTTATCAGTATTTATATACTCCTGTTACTGATCACAAAGTTAGCCGGAGTGTACAAAAAGTAAGGCTTAAAACAAAGCTGCAACGTATGCAGGTAGGACCTTTTAAGAGGAAAATGTGTACAAAACGGAAAACTATTTGGTAACCTCCCTCGGAGTGATCCCCATCTGCTGTTTGAATACCCTAGAAAAGTATTGCGGCGACTTGAACCCGCAGATGAAACAGATCTCTTTTATAGACATTTCCGTATTCCTCAACAGTTCGATCGCCTTATTGATCCGTATCTGGTTCAGATAATCCAGCGGAGAGAGATTGAGATGCTGGGCGAAGAGTTTGCGCAGGTAACGTTCCCCTATTCCGGTCTGCCCGGCCACGTCGGTGATGGAGATATCTGTCTGATAGTTCATGCGGATATAAGAAATTGCCTTTTTCAGCGATTCATTTGTACAAATCGGCAGGTAGGATTCGTCCATATAGCGGTAGATCAGAATCAGTAGTTCCGCATAGTACATCACGACCAGGTATTGATAGTATTTGTTTTTCAGATTCATCTCGTTCACGATACGCTGAACGGCCCGCATGATCCGGACATTATTCACGATCTTGATCAGCCGGTTCTCTTCCGAGAAGATAGTGACGGGCGTCAATTCGCCTGTCTCATCCTGGGCATGCGGATTGAAGCGGGAGAAGATCTCCGGCAGAAATTCCAGCTGCATCAGCGTCGTCCCTTCCGAACCGGCCTCGAAGGTATGTTCCACATTCGAGCAGATGATCATCATCTCGTTCTCATTAAAACTGATACTTTCGTTCTCCAGGTGCAGAATGCAATTTCCTTTCTTTACATAGTTGATCTCGATACGTAGATGCTGGTGTGGTCCGAATGTTTCAAATGGCTGGAAAGAGACAAAGCGGAAAACATCCGCCAGTCGTTTGTACTTCAGATTATCCGTTATCCCTTCCAAAAGTCCCCAGAGAGACTGTTCTGTTGTCTTGTTATCCATGGTATTTCCTTTCCCTTATTCAGAAGCAAAGATAGGGAAAAGGCAGTACCGGATTTTACACTTCCGGAAAAAAAGAAGGGCCGAAATGGTATCATTCGGCCCTTTAACTTATACAAAACGGAACTATCCGGTTCGTTCTTTTATTTTTCCAGTAAAATGATCATACCGCCACGTCCCATGATCTCGCATTGGTTCAGGGAAGACAGTTTTCCTTCCCATTGTGTGTTCCGGATCTCCGGTAACAGATAGGAAGACGGCTTGAAGCCAAGCAGTTGTTCATCCAAAGTGATCTTTGCCGTTTGAGGAAGATCGGTCCAGTTTGCCAGTACGACAAGCGCTTTATCTCCGTTGATATAAACGGTAGCCGGGATATCAGCATTATCTGTTTTTACCGGACAACGTTCATCCCAATAGCCTCTCATCACGGCATTCTTCATGCCGAAATCGTCCCAAATATGCCAGAACGGAACAGGGTTTCCACTCCACGGCAGGCGGGGAAGCATACCGTAGACCATTCCACGGAACACATTCCGGGCATCCAACGTTTCACTCATCAATCCGAAAGGAATACCGGACATTTCCACCAGCCAGAAGTCCAGTGTATTGTTTGCAGGGAAACCTTCACCGATCCAGGTACGGTCTACGTAAGGCAATAACTCCAGATAAAGATGCAACGAGTTTGCATAGCCGGCCCACTGATTCATATGGTTCCAGGAGTGGATATCGATCAGGCGGCGTTTACCGTCGGCATCCATCACACGGCGGGCACGTTGCAAGGTCTGATGATCCAAAGCACTGTCATCGATATAGACACCATCCAGGCCCAGATTTTTAATCATCCAGTCCAGCCCTTCCAGGTAGTAATTGTTCCAACGGGAATCGGGGGTGGTGATAACCGAGATATCCATATCGCCGGCATATTTACCTTCTTTGAAAGCGTTATACCAAGCGGGGATGAAATGAGTTGTCAGGTTCTTGTTCAACCATTCGTGAGGACCGTTGCGATGGATCAGTGTACGGGCATCCTTTCCGGGACCGTCATGAATCACTTCACTGCCCAGGCTGCGCAATGCCCACAACTCCGGTATCTTCACCGTCAACTCACGGGTCGTATAATAAAGCCGGACATCCAAATCCTTGCTGTGTGCATCCGAGATAAAGCGTTTCAGATCCGGAACGGCTTCATCATAATACGGATAGTTAATGAACGGGTAAATATCTTTCTTATGATGCACATTGATCATATTGGCTCCCGCTTTCAGGGCGGCAGGGATATAATCGGCACTTACATCACTGTTGGAATGATAGAAACGTTTTTCCGCCAGTTCCGGCAAGTTAAGCGGTTTCACCGGAGTAACCAGCATATTGAAATTATAATGAAGGACATCGCCTTTCTGCATCGAACGTTCACCACTGTAGGCTGTCATCAGGACTGTGCCGTCTTTATCGGGCTGAATGTCGATACCGCCCTTATTGGCATTTCCCCACGAAGCAGGCAGGTTCAACTTACCTAAACCATAATAGATATTCACCAGCGGACGCACATAGTTTTCATCTTTGAAGCAGAAGTTCAGACCGGCGTTTATATTTCCCATCCAGATCTTATCCTGATGTTTCTCTACATTCCATTGCCAGTTGATCAGGGAGTCGGGGCGCAAACCTCCTTTATGGCCTAATCCCATCATATACTTGGCGGCATACGCAGCATAAGGTACTTCCAGACGGATATCCTTCACCTTCACGTCTCCCAGTGACTTCACCTGTATCCGGTAATCGACCAGACCGTCGAAACCAAAGGTACCTGAACACTGCACTTCAAAATGACGGCTCTTTCGGGTAGCTGTCCAGTTTACCGACGCCTTATTCCGTCCGGTAATCCGCAGCGAACCGCCCTTTAATACTTCTTCGCCATTCTCCGTTTCGATCACGAACCGCATTTCACCTGCCAGGACAGGATTATTGCTCTGGTCGTTCAATTGGTTGCTCCGATCATAGCGGGTAGAAAGGGATTGAGGCAACCCCTCTTTCGACAGTTCCATCGTCCCTCCCAGCCAGGAGATCGTTTGTTTCTGTAATTGAACGGGAATATACGGAGCCGTCGGTTCATCCGCATTACCGATGGAAGAATCCAGCCAGCGCAGACGGGTTTTACGCCACCCTTCGTTATCTCCGTGGTTGGCGATGGGAGAACCTTGTACGGTCAATTCGCAGGTAATCTCTACAGGTTTTGCATCAGCTGCTTTGATCGTCACTTTTCCTTTATAAACACCGTCAGCCGTTACGGGCACATCAGAGCCGATCCATAATGCCTGTACATTTCCTTTGGGAACATTCACTGTCTTCTTAAAAGATTTACCATTCGTATCGGTTCCTCCCAGGTTAAAGCAACGGAAAGCAGAAGCAGGAATCTTATTTCCCTTTTCATTCTTCCAGTCAGAGAAAGTTACAGACAGGTTCGATACAGTTTCATACGGAGCAAAGACTCCCACCTGCCAGGTATAGAACTCACCCGGTAGACAATCGCCCTGAAACTTTGTACGTGAATCGGCCGACCGTTCCACCCAACGCACAGGTATCGCATCCGTCATACGGATATCGTGTTCCCGGTCTTCCGTAAAACAGAAATAACCGGCTTCCGGTTTTTCCTGTATCAACTTCTTCACCGCATCCGACGAAGCCACACGGCGCATTTCCGAGTCCTGCTCGTTCACCGTTCCCTGTCGTTTCAAGTCATCGAAGGCATTCGTTACATCATCCTGCGCCTGCATCACACAAGGCAGGGTTAGAAGCGAATACACCATCAGGTACTTAATTTGTTTTCTCAACATTGTAGTATTCTTTTGATAATTGTTTGTATTTGTCCAGCATTCGGCGGGCAACGGTCACTTCATCTCCTTCCGTTACCGGAGTACGGGCCTTACCCGGACGATCGACGAAAGCCAACTCCCAGTCAGCCAATGAATCATAAAACTCATTCGCACGGAAAGCCTGGCGGCCTAAATCCATCTTTGCATCTTCCTCCCTGTAAGCCGTTCCGTTATCGAGATGTCCCTGCAACATATCATAGAATTGTTTCCAGCGTTGCAGATAATACCCCTCGATCAAACCGGTCCATTCGCGCCATGAATAATCGAACTGACGAACATCGACCTGTCCACCCCAGATAGTCACCAGCGAAGAGGCATTCTTTTCAAACAAATTACGTTCTTCGTCGGTCGTACCCCAGGCACGGGCATCCGTCAACCACTGGTCAAAGTTAAACTCTGTACGGGTACGAAGCAAGATATCTACATCTTTTAATAATTCCAGGAAACGTCCGGAGTGCAGGGCAAATGCCTCTTTATCCTTTTTTTTGAATGCTTCCGCCGCTTTTTTATGTATTTCCTGTCCCAGGTTAGACATGATCTGACGCTGCACATCGACAATATCGAAACGATAAGGCTTGGAACCTTTCAATTGTTCCGCATCCTGCAACAAACAGGCTTCGGCTTCTATCAACGATTGAGGGTCGTAAGGGATATTGAAACCGGCATTCGGTCCCGACTTCTTTACATCCACAGCAGGACGGGCACAGATGATCGAACTGGACTCCACCCCGTTCGTCCCCGCACGATAAGGACCGGCAAGCAATAACTCCCAGGCCTTACCGGCAGCTTCGGAAGGTGCGCCGTAACGACGCTGCGCATATTTATCCAACCACTCTTTCAGCTTCACCGAGTCCTGGTGAACAGGCATCTCAAAGGCTAACTCATAGAATACGGGATTCTGTCCGATCGACTCCATAAACAAACCGGAGCCTACCACATTCGGCGTTTCCTGTTTCGCTTTCATAAACTGATTGGACGATACCAGCGGCAAATCTCCGTGAAGATTGACACGTCCGCCGAAATTATGCAGATTACCTACCACAAAATCATGGTTGCAGAAATGATCTTCTCCCCCTAACGCACCGTTCAGGCTCAATACGAGCAGGTCATGTTTCGGTACGACGGATGCAATATCTTTCCGGAAGCTCCAGGCTTGCATCACCCACAACGCATCCGGGTCGAACGTCTTCATCAATTTGTGGATAGAAGAACCTACTGCATTCAGATATTCAGGTGTATCCACAGGCGGTTTACTTTCATGGAAAGGGTCGGCTGCATAGAGTCCGTAGGTCCCATATAATTTCTGTTCCTCTTCCAGAAAGGCTTTTCCCAGATCCGTAAACAGCGGGTCAAGCGGGTCTAACTGACAGATACCTTCAAATCCGTACCAATCCGGTTGCTTCTGTATCTTGGCCTCCGGGAACTTTTCCATCATCTTACGAGGTACAGCACCGGAAAAACCTTGCTGTATCGGTGTCATTCCCAACTCCAACTGACGGTTTACCACTTGTTTACCCAATGCGATATGCGAATCGATCCATGATTTCGGCAGCGGCCCGCCGAAACTCTCGATATTAGGCATCCACTGCCAGGCAAAATGGGCAGGATCGACCAGATAAGAACGTGCTTCCTCATCCGTAAAACCGAAACGAAGCAGAGTATTATACCAAACGCCTTCCAGTCCGACAACCGACAAAGGCGTATTGATCGAGTTCATAGCCATATAGTCGATCTCACGCTGCCAGCGTTCCCAATCCCACCAGGCACCGGTATAGCTCAACGTACAATAATTAAAATAGACACGATACTTACCGTTAATGATCCGGTGTGTCGTCTCAGCCGGAACAGGCAGTGTTTCCGGTAGGTTCAACTGATCGCCGAACCAGGAGACATGGGCGTTGCAATGATATTTCAGGTACTGGTTATAAGCTGTAGCTAAGGATACCGTATTGTTCCCGCGCAACACGACTTTGCCGTTCTCCCCGGCCACTTCATAGACATCGCTCCCGTTGTCCGGCCCGATCAGTTCCAGACAAAACTGTTTGCCATATCCCGGAGTAATACGTTCGATCAAATCATAAGCCGCCTGTATCTGCGGGTCTTTCCGGCAAGATGTAAAAAAGAGAAGAAGAATTAATAATAAATTAAATGTATATTTCATGATGCTAATGATTAATATCTATAATTGTCAGTTATTCTTTTGCCTTGTAGCGGATAATCGAATGCTCTCTCCTACTGTTTTAAACTCCGCCGAAACGTACTTATCCATATTATCCGGCCGGGCAAAGGTACAAGAAAATACCAGTGAGACCTTGCCTTTCGGTACATTCATCTGATCAGCCTTCGTGGAAATGCGTCTCACCTCATTCCAGTTTTTATCGTAAATAAAGAAAGAATCTCCTCCGGCATACTTCAGGTACTGCCCTTCTTCCAGTGCACAATCCAACCGGACCGTAGAATAATTGGCAATCTCCAGCGAGATATCCGAGATACGGTCATTCGCCTTTAAGATGAACTGAACCGGCTGGCGATCATTCTTATTCTCGAACTCCCATTTGGAAACGACCGGCTCACCGGGCTGAAGGATTTTGTTAGTATGTTTGAAACGTTGAACCTGAAGCGGAGATAACAACCAGGATGTCGCAGAAGTCTCCGTCAAAGTGTATTCATTGGAAACATGTTCCATTTCCTTTTTCAGTTCCTTCGGAAAAGCTCCGCATAAACGGGCGTTTTCCCATTCGCGGATAGCTTTGATGATCGCATCCGACTCCCCGTTGTTCGCTACATTTTCCTTATTGGTAACCAATGTATAACCGGCATCAAAGGCAGCCGAACGAGCCAGTAGCCATTCAATATCCTCAATACTGGTATTCGCATCGAATTTAAACCATCCCAACATGCAAGGGATCAGGTTACGGCGATAAAAATCCTGGTTCATCAGGCGGTAGTTCATCTGGCTCTCACGGAATCCGGCATACCAGGGCTCACCCCAATTCATCCGGGTAAAAGTATGCCAGTTATAATGGGTGGTCATGCTGGCATCGTTAATACAGTTACGGTATTCGGGTAACAGATTATCATACCACTCTTTCATCATCAGCGACAATCCATACTGTCCCAGACCGGTAGACCAGGCTCCTTCCAACCCGTCAAAGGAAATCTGCTGCACACCCGTATAATTGAAGATACCCGCTATATTACGGGCGATCTCTTTCGTCAGTTCCGTATCCGACAGAAAGACCTTGTAACCATGATCCATCAGCTTACCGATCGTATCTCCTTTTGAATGAGCTACAGCTTTCGTACCCCACGCCCCACGCTGGCAATTAAGTAATTTCCACGGAGCCGCTTCGCTTACCCGTTCATAACGGATCAGTTCATCACCGATCATTACGCCATGCAGGCTGTTATTTTCCATTTGGTTGAAAAACAAAGGATCGGCTATTTCGACAGTATGCTGATCCGGACTGAGATCGGATACCAGTATCGAACTTCCGACCTTTGCCAAACGCTTATCCGGGACAGGCGTTACATAGGCATCGTTGGTCGTAATAAAATTGGAAAGAGTATGAAATCCCAATTTAATTCCGGATTGTGCAGCCTTATTCACGCAGTCTTTCAATCCGTCCAGTCCTGTAGGGAACTCCGACGGGTTGAGTTTAAAAATCCCCCATGTCAGGAAAGGACCTCCATGATACAGATATTTCAATCCGGTACGTTTCGTAAAGGCAATCGCCTCTTCTATATTATTCTCATTGAACGGATAGATAATATAGGCCTGTGCCGCTTCAGGAGCACGTTTCATCCAGACACCGTTCAGTTCAGGATGCGGCAGGCTTTCCGTTAATTCTATCTCTTCGATATGATCGAGCACCTTATCCGCCGGACAACCGAACAAAGCGATTTTACTGCCGATAATACCGCCATCTTCATAAGCCGGAGCCGTATAATGCGTATGTCCCCACATCGGAACGACCCGTTCATGATCCCGGTTACGGCAGTAAGCCTGTAAAACACTGCCAAACTCCGTATGTTTGGCAGTCTGTCCGCGATATAATACCTTCATCGAATCGGCAACATCGACCAGTGATGTCGTTGCAAAAATATCGAATGCCGGATCTATATCATCTTCCGTCGAAGGATAACCGCCGATTGTTTTAGGGTTCAGTGCTTGTATTCCTATTGCAAAAAGACTATCACGCACCACACCGACGCACTCCCCGATCGTTTGCGTAATCGTCGTGGCATACGGTCCCCAGACAACCAGATCGATATCTTTATCAGAACGGACCTCCTGCAACTCGAAAGTAATAAAACCCTTTTCCTGTTTGGTAGTCACCAGTAAGGTGGCCCCATTCTTCGGATAAGTCAATGACAGGATTCCCTGGTTATCATCCCAGGATGCACTTGCCGGATTTTCATATTCCCCGCCGACACGGATAGCCAGCAAAGGCGATAGTTGTCCGTCCGGTAAATATTCCGTCCGGTGTGTTTTATCCAGCAAAGAAGAGATATTTCCATTGGCGTCGACCTCCAATTTGAATGTATCCGTTTCAAAACTCATTATCTGCTTCCGGCAAGCAGACAACATACAACAGGCTAACAGACCTATTATAAATATATTACGTGTTTTCATACGATAGGTTAGTATTAAAAAAAACGGATCCCGGCATCTTATCAGTAAGCTAAACCAGAATCCGTTCTATATGTTTTACAATCTAATTATAACACAGGGTCGAAACTGCCTCCCCAGTCTTTATTCTGATCGAGGTTCGGATTCTTTTCTATTTCATCCTTGCTGATCGGGAAGAAATAATAAGACTCAGGCATATACATGGCATCTTCACTCGTAGGATTCTGGAAGATCAGGTCGATCACTTGATAATCGAATTCCTCCGGCATCAAGGTATA
This sequence comes from Parabacteroides sp. AF14-59, assembly GCF_003479515.1. Taxonomy (NCBI): domain Bacteria; kingdom Pseudomonadati; phylum Bacteroidota; class Bacteroidia; order Bacteroidales; family Tannerellaceae; genus Parabacteroides; species Parabacteroides sp. AF14-59. Next base: position 353,075 of record NZ_QUHH01000001.1, read on the forward strand.
GCTAGCTGCCCGGTTCATCGCGTCAGTCATATCGATACCGGCTTTCAGGTTAGCCAGGATCCCGTACTTATGCTGTCCGTTCAAATAAGTATGCAGCATACGGTGACGGCGTAAATCCCAGAAACGCTGGCCTTCGAAGCAGAACTCGATACGTTTCTCATCCAGTAAAGCCAAGCGCATTTCCTCCCGTGACATTCCGGCTTTCAACCCATACAGATTGTTTGCTCCCGGTTCGATACCTGCCCGTTTGCGGATAGCCACCAGCGTTTCATAGCCTTCAGCCGTACTTCCGTTCTCATTGGCAGTTTCCGCTAAGTTAAACATAATTTCCGGATAACGGATCTCGAGCCAGTCTACATCATTCAGAGTAACCTGTGCAACCGGAAGTTCTTCCATGATCCCTTTCTTACAATATAAACCGGTACGGTTATGATGTTCGCCTTGTATATTATATCCGAAAGCATCCAGCGAATTAGCGATGTTGGGAGTCGTATATTGACGACGTCCGGCTTTACCGCTCAATTCATAAATATCTCCGTTATAAACAATGACGGCATCGAAACGCGGATCTCTGTTTTTCCAGAATTCCTGTACATTATAAGAATATTTATCAGACTCACCGACTTTCTTACCATCTTTCATCGGGAACGATTCAACCAATCCCCAGGTCGGTTGGTCGCCACCGGTCGCATTCTTCGATTCCGACAACGGACGGACTGCATCTTCGGCACGTCCGTTCACTTTGGTAGGATTAGAATATATGATCGGCAGGATCGCCTCCGAATGTTTTTTCGTTTCAAAGACATCCGTATAGTTATCGATCAGTCCGTAACCATTCTGATCCAGCAACTCTTTTGCCGATTTCGCTGCGTTATAAGCATCTTTCCAATAACTGTTATTGTAAGGGCTCGACGGGTTAAACTGCGGACTTGCCTTATATAACAAGACACGGCTTTTAAACGCAGCAACGATACACTGGTCGATACGTCCGTAATTATCTCCGGAATTCTTGACAGGAAGAAGTTTAGCTGCCTCATCCAGATCGGAAAGGATAAATTCAAAACATTCGGCAGTAGAATTTCGCTTCACATTCAAATCATCTTCCAACGACTGAGGTTCTTTGACAATGGGAACACCTCCATGCAGACGGACCATCTTGAAATACTGGAACGCACGCATAAAATAAGCCTGCCCCTTCATCAGATTCTTTTCACCTTCAGGCAACGTCCCTTCATCTATATTCTTCAACAACGTATTGATATTACGGATACTGGCATAAGGCCAGAACTTAAACGACGTATTATTCGGTTGTACGGCATCTTTTCCCATAATACCCAGACATTCATCCGAATTTGAACCGTCACGGGGCCAGGTTAAATTCAAAACATTCCCATATATGTCGGTCAGGAACGCCGATGTCAGCTTCGAATCATTCCATACATCCGGACCATAATTACTCAAATCTTTCGTATCCAGCACATTACAACCGAAAAAAGCTAAAAGGCTTGCGGCTATTACTGCATATATCTTTTTCATATTACTAAATAATCTATTAGAAATTAATACTTAAACCACCTGTAAATGTTCTCATCAGAGGATAAGAATCCAACGTATCCTGTTCCGGATCCATTTCGTCCATGCCTGAGATACAGAATAAGTTGGTTGCATTAACAAACACCTGAACATTATTCACTCCTAGTTTCGAGAACCATGTACGAGGCAATGTATAGCCGATATTCAGATTCTTCAAACGCATATAAGCACCGTTCCTCATCCAGTAAGTAGAACCGGCTGCACCGTATTCTTCCTGCCATTCACCACTTACACGCGGATATTTCGCATCTACATTGTCCGGTCTCCAGACATCACCGGTCCACAACTCGAAGTATGGTTTGTCACCTACCTGGAATACACCGTCGCCATTCTTGGTCTTCAACATACGGTCGTAAGCTCCTACTCCCTGGAAGTGAGCATCCAACGTGATACCTTTCCATGACAGATTGAAACCGAAACCATAGTTGATACGGGGAGTTCCCTTATCGGAGAGATACGTATTATCGTTACTGTCGATCTTTCCGTCGGCACCTTCCGAATAATTGGAACCGCGAATATCCTTGTACAGAAGCGTTCCCAGGATCGGCTTACGTCCAAACTGCGTAAAGCCTTCAGGAAGAGCATCCAGTTGTTCCTGTGTACGGATAATACCCTCACAAAGATATCCCTGCAGACGAGTGTTCGGATGACCGATCGCACTTCTCCATGCTTCCAGTCCTTCAGCCTCATCCAATACCTTCCAGGTATCTTTCACATAACCCAGATTAGCATATACGCTGTAATCCAGAGAACGATATGTATCCGACCATTTCAAAGAAACTTCAGTACCTTTCCAATCCTGCTCTGCATAATTCTCGTTACTCAGGCTGGCGCCATAAGTACCCGGGATGACACGGTTACGGGCTCTAAGGATATGATTCTTATTCTTATAGAAGTAGTCGAACTCACCGCTCAGGCGGTTATCGAAGAAACCGAAATCAAGACCGATATCATATACTTCCAGTTTTGCCCATGAGATATACGGATTAGCCGTACTACCTACCGTCAGACCATTCTGGTAGTTATCACCGAAGATGAAACCTGTACCGTTCTTATACGATTCACGCCACAAGAAAGCAGCGATGTTATCTTCACCGTCCCAGTTATTATCATCACCGGTCGTACCGTAAGAACCACGGATCTTCAGGTTGCTCAGCCATGAGATATTCTTCATAAAGCCTTCTTCCGACATACGCCATGCCACAGAACCGGAAGGGAAGAATCCCCAACGTTCACCCGGAGCGAATTTATAGTTACCGTCTTCACGGAAAGAGAATTCAGCAATGTATTTATCTGCATATGAGTAGTTGAAACGTCCGACAACAGACTGGCGGGCCTTTTCCCATTCACTACCGCTGAAGTAACGACGCTGTGTATCGCTGGATGTTACAAATATCTGGTCGATCGACGTAGTAAGCATGTCGTCGGCTGTACCGTTCAACGTCTTACCGCCTGATTCAGACTGTTCATATACCAATAAAGCAGATACGGCATGTTTTTTATTGAATACCTTGTCATACTGCAGGAACCAGTTGATCTGATAAGAATGATCCAGTTTGACCATCTCACGGATTCCTTCATAATTGGAACTCAGGTTGTGAACTACCATATCATTCGGATCGACCTTAGTCGGGACAAATTTATTATCCGCACTTGCACTCTTAAAACGATATCCTTTGTTATGGGTCAGGAAGCCTTTCAGATTCTCATCATAAGCCGTGTACTGGGCCAGGAAACTGGTTTTCAATCCATCGACAAACTGTCCCAGGTCGAGATTAAAGCGAACCTGTCCGTCGATCGTCCGTCTTGTCGTTTTCTGATAACGATTACCAAGAACCATATCGACCGGATTCCATGAACCGGCTGTCACCGGATTGGCATTCGTATCGGTCGTCGGGTTACCGTTATCGTCCACATAAAATGGGTATAAACGAGTCCAGTTGAAAGTTGTACGATAAAAATCAGGCACATTAAAGTCGTCTACCTTATCGTACGGCCAATAAAAACGATTATACTCCTTCTGGTTACCGCTCAGGTTAAAGTTCACATTGAAACGTTTGGATACTTGAGCCGTAATATCGGAACGGAAATTGTATTTCTTGAAATCCAGTTTCTTATAAGAACCGTTCTCGTCATGGAAGCCCAGCATCATATAATAAGTAATACGATCGCTACCGCCATTGACACTGATATTATGTTGCTGAGAAGACGGATTTCTCCATACGTAATCATTTACATTATAACTCTTATCCGCAAAATAATCGAATATTTCCTGTCCGTAAGGAGACGGAAGCCCTTTGGTTTCCGCTACACGGTTTGCCCAGATCAGCTCATCGGTTGCCGAGTAATCCTGCAAAGGGCGGGTCGTATTGGAAACACTGAAAACACCCTTGTACTGAAATTCCGGTTTCTGGTTCTTACCGGCTTTCGTTGTTACCAATACAACGCCGTTACCTGCCTTCGAACCGTAGATAGAAGCACTGGCCGCATCTTTCAGGAAGCTGATATTATCTACCTCATTCGGATCCAGAGCATCGAAAGCTGCTTTGTCTTTAATTACATTATTAATAACGAACAAAGGTTCACCGAAGCTACCACGCATACGGATCTTGGAAGAAGCACCCGCCATACCGGAAGTAGTAGTTACCGTTACGCCCGGAGCACGTCCTGCCAGCGTATTAGACAAGTTGGAGGTCGGGATCTTGTTCAGATCGTCCGTCTTCACGGAAGTGATGGCACCGGTCAGGTTCACTTTCTTCTGCGTACCGTAACCTACTACTACCACCTCATCGATCAACTGCGTATCTTCTTTCAGTGTGATCATCAAATTCGTCTGGTTTCCCACTTTTTCAAGAAAACTCTGGTACCCGATATAAGAAACCTGCAAGGTTGCATTATCCGGAACCTGTAATGCAAAATTACCATCGATATCCGTTACCGTACCGATCGTCGTTCCGGCAACAGCGACAGCAGCACCGATGATCGGCTCGTTGTTATGATCCACCACTTTACCGGTCAGTTTCTTTCCCTGCTGTTGTGCGGTAGCGACATCTTCCAACGCTTTCGGAACAATGATGATCTTTTTGTTTTCTACTTTATAAGAACATTCAGGCAAAATCACGGTCAATATTTCATCGATCCGTTTCTTTGCCACATTGATACTAACCCGACGATTGGTATCGATCGCGTTGTCATTATAAAAAAAGGTGAATTCACTTTTACTCTCGATATCCTTCAAAACTTCTTTGACGGTAGAGTTTTTCATGTTTAAATCAATTCTGGTGCTTTGGGCGTAAGTTTCTACAGCAGAAACTTTAAACAGCACGACGGTTAACAAAATCAGGACTATTTTCATTCCCCGAAAGTTTATTTCTGTTAAGAAAGGACATAATAAGCCCTTCCCATAAAATTTATTCATATTTTTACATGGATTTTTCTAGTTAGACATTTATCCCATTCCCTGCCAAGAGATGTGATTGTTTAATTAAAATCTTCGGAATAGGTGAATGTTACCGCATTCGCCTATTTTCTTTTTCTCTATATGTCTGGTCTCATAAGCATTCTTTTTTTTAAGGTTAATACTCTATTACTTAGGCATAATAAATGCCTTTCCGTTTTTTATCTGATAACTGATCGGAATAATAAAACTCATCGCCCTCAATATCTCGTCGATGTCCTCCTGACGGATCGTAAATGACATATAAGTCGATTCAGCAAATTTTTCCGGACACACTATATCTATATTATACCATCCTTCCATACTGATCAGAATATCGGAAAGAGGGCGGTTATCGAAAACAAGCCGGTCTTTGATCCAATCGGCATATAAACTTGCATTGGCCGATTTCACCGTTGCAGCCTGGAGGTCTTTCTTATACTCAAAAACCTCATTGGGCTTCAAATAAACTTCCCGGTGAACGGAAGGACCGGATATTTTTACGCTTCCGCTCAATAAGGCCGTCTCTATATTCTCTTTAAAAGGATAACTCGATATATTAAAACTCGTACCTAAAACTTCCACGTCCACATCACCCGCCTTTACGATGAACGGCTTTTCTTCGTCCCTTACCACTTCAAAGTAAGCGCCTCCGACCAGATTGACCGTTCTTTTGCCATCAGCGAACTGATCGGGATAGACCAGGCGGCTCTCCGAATTCAGCCAGACAACCGTCCCGTCCGGTAAAGTAAATTTACCTTTACTGCCTTTGGCCGTTATCAGCTGGTTCTGCACCATCAGTTTCGGTTCCGTCTGTTCAATACTCAACCAGAAGTACAATCCGAACAAAACAAGCAAAACAGCAGCAGCCTGATACCAACGGATAAATGACCGCCGGGTTTTCTTCTCTATCCGTTCATGTTCGTTCAGAATACGCATCTTCAACCTGTCGAGAGCGATATCCACTTCCAACTCATTGTCGGCAGAAGCATTACACGAAAGCCACAGATCTCTCGTATCTGTAAAATCACTTCTGTTCTTTTCCGATTCCTTCAGCCACTGAAGTAATTGTCTTTTCTCTTCCAGGCTTGCCGAACCGTCCAGGTAACGGATTATTATAAGATTTATATCAGTTGTAAAATTCTCCATATTTTCCATTCTATTAGTAGTACAAAATTTCGAGGTTTTACCCTACCCCCTGTTTGAAATATTTTTTATTTGCCTTTATGTTAAGATATTCCCGACAATAAAATGAGCAGTGAGATCAGCCCTTCTTCAGTCAAATGTTTTTTCAGTCCTGACAAGGCTTTACTTATCTGTTTCTCAACCGCTTTTATACTGACTTCCAATTGTTCGGCTATTTCACGGTTCTTTAAACCGTATGAGCGACTGAGTAAAAATATTTTCTTGCATTGCGGTGATAATGTGTCTATAAATAAGGTTATTTCTGCTTCCAGTTCTTTCAAAAGTAAACTTTGCTCCGAGTTCAGGATATTAGCGGACATATATTGTTCGAGAATGTCGCTTTCATTACTCTCATCCAATGAATATTCTTTATTCTGATATTTTTTATGCATCACATTGATGGATCTGTTATATACCGATTTGAACAAATAGGATTTTACTGCACCTTCAAATTCAATCGAATCGCGCCTTTGCCAAAGTTCAAAAAAAGTATCCTGCACAATGTCTTCCGCCAGGTCCGTATCATTTACGAAACGAAAAGCATACGTCCGTAAAGGCTTATAAAAACGTCTGAAGAGCGTCCCCAAAGCTGCTATCTCATATATATCTTTCTCTGAACTCATGCTTTTGAAAGGTTTAAGAGTCGTGAACAAAAAATAGGAACACACCAAAAACCGCAACAAGTCAGAGGACATTTCAGCCATAGTTCATATAGAACTATGTACTATATTAATATTCATTGGCTGTATGAAAAACGAATATGTTGTCAAAAAGGAGAGTTTTTTCCGAAATTACGGGGATTTATTACCTGAAAATTATAAAGCATGGTATAAATTTATAGAACCAGATACCACTTTATCCGGATTTACGGACAAAGTTCTCTATTATACTCACTATAAGACCGGATTAATAAGGAAGTTAACAAGGTTTTTACGCCAAATTACCAAAGTTCTATATGAACCGCGTTTTGGACAGAAAGCTCAGACAGAAAATAAAAAGAGGCTACACAACAACAATATATCGCCAATAGAGGACAAAAGAAAACTCCCGGAACTAAGGAACAAGCGTCAAAATGGTTAAAATTATCTATTTCATACAGTTGATTTTCTACCTTTGGATACTGCCTGATAACTTCCGGTAATTTGTGTATATTAAAACATGGAACCATATTTCTCTTTAAAAAAACGGGACATGAAACCCTAATCCGGTCTGATTTATCACCCCGAATTCTACCCTTCCATTTTTATCACCAAAATGCTCAGATAAATAGCTATAAAAACAGGTGATAATTTCCCTCATATCTCTAAAGCATGATTAAATTTTATTTCGTAAAGATATGTATTTTTTTATCTTTCCTAAAGATGAAACGAAATTATTCTCATTTGTCCGGTCCATTCGGCTGCTATAAAACCTTTCAGTTTCCGTAAAGATTATCGTTAAATTGTCTTCCATTCCTCTTCCGGGAATCATCTTTCACTCCCGGAGCTGCAATCAGGCTTGTATAACCGTGTACTTTTATTAAACTTCCTCCCTGTATTTTAGTGACGGAGATCAGGTGCAGGGCTTCCAATTTACGTATCAAGCGATTGATCGAACCGATATTGATACCTGACAGGTCGGCTAATTCCTGTTGTGTACCGACGTACTCTCCTCTTTTGCACGGAACCTTCCGTCCGTTCAAATCAGTATAACCATCGGCAAAAAAGCAAATGTCGAATAACAACAAATGAAGCTGTCCCAACTGGCGGGTAGCCGGACACTTTAACAAATCCAGGGTATAACGTGGAATTTTCACGTAAGGCAATCCCATTAAATCGATTGCCAGCTTCTCATTAACAGACCGGAACTCATCCATAGCATCAAATTTATTAACAAATATTACGATGTAACTCCCGATGTAAAAGTGCAATTTACTATTCATCTTTAATCGTCTATCAATAAACCCTTTACACCACCCGGTGAAATTAGTTATATTTTTGTCCGATGTAACAAACGCGATTCCTTATATTATATATAAT